>JAJFLJ010000145.1 GCA_021772755.1 Candidatus Sumerlaeota bacterium | reverse complement strand
GAGACGACTTCCATTCCCCTGCTTTCCGCAGGTTCCCCTGGCCCTGACGGGCCTTCGGTCACCTGCGGCTACCCACATTCAGCCGCGTTCGCGGCTGTCTCCGGAAGACCGGCTCGACGACGAGGACTATTGCCCGTGGAGTTGTGCGCTCGACCGTTCGCCGAACGCGGCACCAAGTCTTCGCGTTCCGTCATTCCCAAGAATGACGGAACAAGACCAGGCCTCCGCCAATATCCGGTGTGGAGCAGCCGCCCCCGGCTGCTGAGTTTCGCCCCCCGCTCACGCCGGGGGAACGATGTGCCGCACGCCATCCATCAGGTTCGCGTAGCCACGCGCTTCCAGCTTGGGAACCTTTCCCGCGACGAGCATGTTGAAAGCGAGCAACACCGCCGGCGTCACGTTGTTCTCGAGACAGCCAAAGCAGTAGTGGAACGGAAAGATCGCCAGGGAGCGGTCTTCGCTCACCACGGCGACCACCTTGAAGTCGTTGTGATCGTGCTGCGTGATATCCGCCCAGTGCCAGCCGAACTGACGGACCATCGCCGTTCCCCACAGGCTTCCGATCGGCAGCGCACGTTACTCCCAGTTGTCGACTTTCGAGAACCAGCGGCGCTTCTTCGGCTTCGTCAGGAAGCGGTTGATGGCGTCGGCGATGTCTCTCGGCGCCGCATCGAAACGGACGCCGACGAGTTCGGCTCTCTCGGCGGCAGCGCCTGGAAGGCTCCCGGCGATCGAAGCGGGAATCGGTTCTTCGGAAGTGCTCATGATCGGTGCGGCCCGGCGAGTGGATTGAAGTGCGACGGCGATGAACACGACTCTCGACGATTCCTGCGCGGCATCCGCAATGCGATTTCTTCGTGCCCGTCCTCCTCCATCACCCGCATCACGAATCCTTCCAGCGCCGTTCCAGCCCCTTCACCCCCCACGAGAGGATCAGGGTGATCGCGAGATAGACGAGAGCCATCAGCAGATAGGTCTCGAAGTACAGGAACGTCTTCTGCGCGTAGAGCTGTCCCGAGCGGGTGATGTCGTTGATGGCGATGATCGCGACGATGGCGGAGTCCTTCAGCAGGGCGATGAACTCGTTGCCGGCGGCGGGCAGAATCAGATGGAAACAGCGGGGAAGAACGACATGGCGAAGCGCCTGCCACTTGTTCGCGTCCATCGAAGCCGCCTCGATCTCCTCGGGGGGAATGGCCTGGATGCCCGCCCGGACGATCTCGCCGAGATACGCGCCATAGACGATGCTGAAGCAAAGCGTCGCTGCCTCCAGGCTGCCGAGCTTCGCGCCGACGGGGAGGAACTGGTTCAGTCCGAAGTACGTCATGAACAGCATGACCAGCAGCGGAATTCCCCGGATGACCTCGACGTACACGCACGCCGCCAGGCAGACCGGCCGCCAGCGCGACAACCGGCAGGTGCCGACGACGATGCCGATGAGCAGTCCCCCGAGAATTGAACCGAAGACGAGTGCCGCCGTCGCCCCGCTGCCCCGCAGGATCGCCGTCAGAATGGGCCGGTACGTTTCGCCGCGCGAACCCAGCAGCCAGCAGAACGCCACGACGACTCCCAGAAGGGAAACCCACCATGCGACCGCCGGCGTGGAATGGTCCTTTCGCGGGGCTCTGAGAAGAGACCGCAGAGCGACGACGAAACGGTGCGGACTGTCAGGCGGATAACCGCGCGGAGGAGGTGGCGGGTAGGGAGTCACCGACCAGCGTTCGTGCCGAACCAGCGCTCGCGGATGCGATCCAGCTCGCCGCTTTCCTCGATCGCACGGAGCGCTTCGTCGATCTTCGCGACGAGCTCGACATCGTCGGGATGGGCGACCAGGCCGAAGCGCTCGTCGGAGTAGAGTTCGTCGATCAGAGTGATCGTTCCCGTCAGCTCGGGCTTCTGCGTCGCGTAGTACTCGGCCACGGGCTTGTCGATCATGACCGCCTCGACGGCTTCGTTGATCAGATCGATGAACGCCAGCGGGGCGGTCTCGTAGGCGACGATGCGAACCGCATCCCCTTCTTCCTCCATTCGGATGTGCCCCGTCGTTCCCGCCTGCACCCCGATCTTCTGTCCATGCAGGTCCCGCATCGAACCGTACCTGTCCCGGTCGGCGGATCGAATGGCGATGACCTGTCCCGCGACGAGGTAGGGGGCGCTGAAGGCGAAGTTCGCCTTCCGCTCATCCGTGATCGTCACCGACGAGGCGATGAGATCGACGGAACGGTTCTGCAGGGCGCCGAAGATTCCGCTCCAGGCGAAGTCCTGCATGGTGATCTCGCGGCCCATCTCGTCCGCCACCGCCCGGACCAGATCGGCATCGAAACCGATGATGTCCCCCGCGTCGTCGGTGAACTCCATCGGCGGAAAGGAAGCGTCCAGCGCCACGCGGAGGACGCTCGCCTCGTCGCCCGCAGTGCCGCCCGCAGTACCGCTCTGCGGAGCGGGCTTCTCGGAGCATCCCGTCGTCCAGAACGCCAATGCGGCGATCAGCGCGAACGCGAACCGCTGCGCCGAACGCATCGTATTCTTGCTCCGACAGCGATCTTCCATCTCTCGTGTCCTCCTGGGCTTCGCGCCCGATGCTAGGGATTCTCGTACACGATCCGTCCGTCGACGATGGTATAGACGACCGTCGCATCGCGAATCTCGTCGGAAGGAATGGTCATGATATCCCTGTCCAGAACGACCATGTCGGCCAGCTTGCCGGGCGTGATGCTCCCCTTGATCTTCTCGTCGAACGCCGCGTATGCCGATGTCAGGGTATAGGCTTCGACCGCCTGCTCGACGGAGATCTTCTGCTCGGGAAACCATCCGGACGGATTCTTGCCGTCCAGAGTCTGGCGCGTCACGGCGGCGTCGATTCCAAGCAGCGGATTGAGCGGGGCGACGGTCCAGTCGGAGCCGAAGCAGTACGTCACGCCGGCTTCTTCGAACCACTGGAAGGGGTAGGAGGACTTGCAGCGCTCGTGCCCGATGCGCCCCTCGGCCCAGCGGCCGTCGTCGATCGTGTGATAGGGCTGCACGCTGGCGATGACTCCCAGGCTGGCATAGCGCTCGAAGTCCTTCGGATGGATGTGCTGCGAGTGCTCGACCCGGAACCGGCGCTCCCTTGGCCCGTTGGTCTCGATGGCCTTCTCGAAGATGTCCAGCAACTCCGAATTCGCCCGGTCGCCGATCGCATGCACGGCCACATGCAGACCTGCCCGGTCCGCAGCGAGGATTCTCTCCTCCAGGTATTCGTACGGAGTGACGTACACACCGCTCGTCGAAGGGTCCTGGACGTAGGGGTCGAAGAAGAGCGCCGTGCTCGAACCCAGCGATCCGTCCACGAAACCCTTGAGCCCGCCGATCTTGATCCAGTCGCCGTTCCGGAAGTTCGCCAGAATCCCCATCTCCTCGTATGTCTCCCAGCTCGCCAGGGGAATCCTCGCGTCGATGCGCGCCGTCAGCTCACCCTCGTTCAGAAGCTCCTGGTAGATCTTCAGCAGGTCCGCCGTGGTGCTCATGTCCTGAACGCTCGTGACGCCCACGCGACGGGCTTCCCCGAGCGCGACGCGAACCGCCGCCTTCTTCTCGGCATAGCTTTCGTCGGGAACGATTCTCCAGACCAGCCCCATAGCCGTATCCTTCAGCACGCCGGCGGGACGATTCGTTTCGGGCACGCGCACGATGACGCCGCCCTCGGGATCGGAAGTCTCCGAAGTGATGCCGGCCAGCTTCAGCGCCAGGCTGTTGGCCACACCCATGTGACCGTCGTACCGGCTGACGAAAACGGGATGGTCGGGAACGTAGCGGTCGATCAGCTCGGCCGTCGGCAGCTCGGCCCCTTCCCAATTGTCGTGGTCCCAGCTGCCTCCGATGATCCATGACCCCGCCGACAGTTCGCCCGCCTTGGCGGCCAGGCGCTCTCCGAACTCCTCGTGGGACGTCGTATCCTTCAACTGCACCTCGCTCAGCGAAAAGCCGCCGGACGCGAAGTGCGTATGGCTGTCGTTGAAGCCGGGAAGCACCAGCCTGCCCTGCAAATCCACGACTCGCGTTCCCGGACCCGCGAACGGCTCGACCTGTGTGTCGTCTCCCACGGACAGGATTCGCCCGTTCCAAACGGCGACCGCCGTCGCTTCGGGAACGCCCGCATCGACCGTCCAGACCTTGCCGTTCTTCAGGACCAGATCGGCTTCCACCGGGCCGGCGTTCGACTCCGCACCCGCCAGAATGCCGAACACTCCGGCGATGCATATCTTCCGAATCGTCGAAACGGGGCACTTGCGTGGGATCGTCGACATGGGGTTTCGCTCCTCGAAACATTGGAACGTGCGGCCAATGGTGGTGGAGAATGGAAGTGATGATAGTCAGGTCTCGACTGCGCGCAGCGGGATCAACCCAAATCGCGGCTTCCCCCTTCTTCGCCCATCCGGCCCCGTCCACACGCCCCATTCCCGTCTTCTTTCCCAATCCGTCCATTCTTCCCGCGGATTCCTGAAACCCGAAACGACCTGTGATCCACTTCCCGCGTCTGGCCAGACACCACAGTCCGGCAAGGTTGGACTGAACCACCGCAAGCCCGAACGGGCGCCCGTTCTTTCTTCTCTCCCCGCCGCCGAGCCCCCGCCCATGAACTGAACCCGCTCCATCGAACCGTCAGCCGCACCGGACTTTCGCGGTTCCCCGGGGTTGCGCTTGACGGACTCGGCGCCTCCCGCGCTGATGGGGCCGTTACCATTCGGAGGAGTGATCCGCCATGTCCATTCCGCGTCGATTCGCACACCCGTTCGGAGCCGTACTGGCCGCTGCGGGGCTGCTGCTGCTTCCCGCGCCGAGCCACGCCGGCAACTACTTCGTGGACCGCGTCTGCGATTTCGCCGATATCTTCCGCTTTCGCGTCGGCGTCCCGGAAAACGGCAAGGGCGCCGGCGTCAAGGCCCGCGCCACCTTTCTGGCCCAGGCCGGCTTCGTCCACTACGACGGCCACTACACCGGGCTGAACCGCCGCGCCATCGGCACCACCCACGAGGAGCGCACCGAGGGCGGTATTTCGGCCCTCTACGGGTCGCGCCACACCACGGCGGCGGTGCGCGGAAACAGCTTTCAGAAGGGCAACACCCCCTGGAGCCAGATCGAGGACCGCCGCATTCTGCTGAACCTGCCCTACTGGGACGATGCCCGCGGCGATCTATTGGGCGTGGGCGCCGAAGTCGCCACGCCGCTCTTCGCCATCGACGCCGGGGTAAGCCCTTCCCAGGCCGTCGATTTCGTGACCGGATGGTTCCTGATCGACCCCTTCCAGGACGACCTCGCCATTCGCAAGCTCCGCGACGCTCCGCCCGAGCGCACCATCCCCGTCACCGACGCGGACCGTGGCTATGCCG
>JAJFLJ010000144.1 GCA_021772755.1 Candidatus Sumerlaeota bacterium | reverse complement strand
ACGCTGAACGTCGCCGCCTTCTCCGTCACCATGGGCGACCCAGGGACCGAATCCGAAGACCTCGGCCCCCTGCGCTTCGAGCCAGACCCCTTTCCCGACACCGACGGCGACGGTCTTGGCGGCCTCGGCGAGTACGTCCTCGGCACGCACCCCGAGGTGTGGGACACGGACGGCGACGGCGTCTCCGACGGTGCCGAGGTGCAGCAGGGAACGAACCCCCTGGACGGCACCATCGCCCAGACGGGAATCATCGCCTCCCTCGCCCTGCCCGGAACCGCCGCCGACATTACGGCCATCGACGACCTGGTGGCCGTCGCGTACCACGGCACGCCCAATGGCGTCGTGGTCTGCAACGTCTTCACCGCCATGAATCCGGTCATCGTCGCCCAGGTCGGTACGCTCGGGGCCGCCCACAGCCTGGCGGTGTGGGAGGACTTCATCGCGGTGGCCGACGGCGGAGCGGGTCTTGTGGTTCTCGACATCCGCGAACCCGAATTCGCCCACATCGCGTACCGCGTCGAATCCATCGTCCTGGGCGGCGAGGCGCTTTCGGTCGCGACCCGCGCGGGCGTCGTCTTCGCCGGGCTGAACACAGGACGGGTGGTGGCCGCGGACCTGGCTTCGGGCGCCATCCTCGACAGGATCGACGGCTTCGGCGGCAGCGAAGTGCGCGACATCGTCGTCTCGGGCGACCGCATCTACGCCGCATCCGCCGACGCGGTGCACGTGCTGCGCTTCGATGCGGGCGATCTCTCCCGCACCGGTTCCGTCGCCACGTCCAACACCGGAAACCTGCGTCTGCGCGCCGGCGACGGCATCGCCTGGGTGACTCACAAGCGCGGCTACGACACGATCGACATCTCAGATCTCGACTCGCCCTCGATGGTTGCCGCCACGTCGGAGCCCGTCTTCTGGCGCGACATGGCCGTCACCGGTACCGGCCCCGGCGCCCTCGGCGCATCCGTGTCGGGGCCCGCCGGCGCGCAGGAGGGCACGGCGGAGTTCACGAATCTCGTCATCTACGACGTCAGCGACCCGGCGCGGACCAATGCGGCGACCGACCCCGATACCGAGATTTCGATCCTCGCGACGCCTGGCAGCCCGATGTCCGTGGATCTGTACAACGGTCTCGCTTATGTCGCCGACGGCGGCGGGGGATTGCAGGTGATGAACTTTCGAGGCAACGACATCGCCCGGATTCCGCCGCTGATCCTCGTCGATTTCAACATCCCGACCGAAATCGTTCCCCGCGTCGAGGAGGGTCAGCTCGTGCGCGTCACCGCGAACGTCTCCGACGACTACAGCGTGCGCAACGTCGAGTTCCACTACGACGGCGAGAAGGTCCTCACGGACGGGAACTTCCCGTACGAGCACTTCTTCATCGCGCCTTCGCTGGCCGACATAGAGTCCTTCAGGCTGAAGATCCGCGCCTCCGACATGTCGGGAAACTATTCCGAGACGGGCGACATCTACGTCTACCTCACGCCCGACGCCACCGGCCCCTTCGTGAAGTCGGTCTTTCCCGCGAACGACGCGCTTGTGTCGACCGATCACTTCGCCAGCGTCCTGGCGCTGTTTTCGGAACCCGTCGATCCCGCGACCGTCGTCTCCTCCTCCTTCACGCTGCACGACTCGGCTCCGGCGCCTGTCGCGGCGGCGTATGAAACCCGAAACAGCCAGACGGTCGCCGCGCTGACCCCGACGACGACACCAGCGCCGGGAACCTACGCCGCGGCGGTGGAAACGACGATCACGGACTTGGCGGGGAACCCCCTGGCGGCGCGGCACGAATGGACGTTCACCCTCTTCGATCCAACCGTCGATACGGACGGCGACTGTCTGCCCGATTCCATCGAGCCGCTGCTGGGCTACGACCCGAACGATTCCGACAGCGACGATAATTCGACCGACGACGGCGACGAGGACTTCGACGGGGACGGGCTGACGAACTGCGAGGAGATGCAACTCGCGATGGACCCGCGCAATCCCGACACCGACGGCGATGGCATCGTCGACAGCGCCGAGGACACCGATGGGGACGGCCTTCTCGATCTCGACGAACTGCTGACCCACGGAACCAGCCCCTTCCTCGTGGACACCGACGGGGACCGTTTCGGCGACTACGAGGAGGTGACCCTGGTGCTTCCCCTGGGAACGAGCGACCCGCTCGATGCCGGCGTCATGCCGCTGCATCTGCTCGGCAGCGGCGACTGGCTCCCCGCCATCGTGGAGAACCAGGGATGGAACGACACCGTGCTGACGACCGACGGGGCCCTTGTGCACAACGCCGGATGGAACGACACCGTGCTGACGACGCGGGGCGTGTCTGTCGAATATCCCTGACCCTAGCGCAACGAACGACTTCGATCGAACCGCCCTTCGCCAACACCGACCACCAAGAGGAGTATGCAGAATGACCGGAACGAATCCCACAAACCGAGCGGCCATCCTCGCGGCCGCCTTTCTCGCCGTTTCGGCAACGGCGTCTTCCCAGACCATGCCCTTCACGCCATCGACGGGCGCGGACGGTGCATTGAACATCGCGGCGAGCGATCCGCCCGCGGTCGTGGTATTCGACCCCCTCGACTTCCACGTCGATGGCGACACGCAGAATCCGACGCTGGATTCCGAACGCGACAACGTCTATCACTTCACCACGATCACCATCGGCGCGGGCACGACGGTACGACTGACGTCCGAGATTCTCGGCAGCACGCCCGTCAGATGGTACGCCTCGGGTCCGGTCCAGATCGACGGCAACATCGATCTGGACGGCGAGGACGGGCATCCTGGCGAGAATAGCAACTACAATCCCGCCAAGCGTGAGATCAGGTATGCGGGCGCGGGAGGATGGAGAGGTGGGCTGGGCGGCGCCAAGAACGGGGGCGTGGCCGTAAATGTTCAGGAACCGGGACAGGGGCCGGGTGGCGCGCCCCAAATGGCGACGGGGACCGGGAATTCCTCTGCTTCCGGTGCCGGTCATAGCACTGCAGGGAATCCCGGTTCGAATCCATCGGGAGGCAATCGGTATGGCAACGCCTTCCTGCTGCCTCTGCTTGGGGGAAGTGGAGGTGCGGGGAGCATCGCCGTGCAGGGAAGCTCGATCGGCCCGGGTGGAGGTGCTGGCGGCGGTGCGTTTCTGCTGGTCTCCCATGAATCGATCATACTGAACGGTACCATCAGTGCCACAGGTGGCGCAGGAACAGGGGGCAGCAATACGTTTCAGGCCGGATCGGGCGGCGGAAGCGGCGGGGGAATCAGGTTGGCTGCCCCCCGAATCGACTTCGGGTCTGCCGCGACTCTCCGCGCGCGGGGCGGTAGTGGCGGAGACGGCAATCCTGGCAGGGGAAGCGACGGCTTCATTCGTGTCGAGGCGTTCAGCGTTAGCGGAGACGCCAGCAGCGCGCCCGCCTACTCTCATGGAATTCCTGGCTATCTGGACGTTCCGGTATCCAGCGTACCCTACGCGAAGCTGCTGACTGTGAATGGAGAAAGCGTGCCGGCATCGCCAACAGGCAGTGTCTATTCGCCGGACGTCGAACTGAACACGGGGACAGGAGTGAACGTCGTCGCCCAGACAGCCGGTATCCCGGAAAACGCTGCGGTCGATTTCATCTTCACGCCTGAATCCGGGCCACAGGTCATCGTGTCGGGAGTCGTTCCGGCGGGAACGGATCCACGCGAGGTCACCGTGAACCACGCCTTCCAACACGGCGCGACGATGATTCATGTTCGCGCCGACTGGACGCCGTAGGGCATGCGACTTCGCCGGAGCGGCTTCAGGCCCTCCGGCGGAGTCGCTCGGGTTCCGCCTGCCGCAGCGCAAAGGCGATCTGTTCCTCGGTGTAGCGTTTTCTCTCCATGGTCTTCGGCCTCCTGGCCAGTGGTCAGGGGTCCAAGGAATCTCGCCTGCCGGGTGAAGCGGTTTTCGGGGGAGCATCCTGCGGTTGACGACATTAGGCACAACTTCTACCCGGAAATCCGTAACTTCTCTGGAAAAGAAGTTGTTTCCAGATCATGGGATCACATACTGAAGATAGGATCATTCGCCCGGTGGCCGCCTTGACCTGGCTGTAGAGCGCGCGGATCGGTTTGACGGAACCATCGGGCTGGTCCTCGTTCCGAAAGATTGGGTCGGTAACCACAGCCTCTCGGCGCGGGGACCACGCCCCGAATCGAAAGTGCGCAAGAAGGACTACGTTATCGCCGGGTGGCGATGGCCTTCGACAGCGTCGATGCCGACCGCTACTCCGCGAGTTTGTCCTTCACGACGGCCATCGCGGCGTTGATGGCCTTCACCTTTTCCTCGGCGAGGGTGCGGAACTCGTCGTCGTCGTGGAACTTGTCGGGGTGATAGCGCTGCTGGATCTTGCGAAAGGCCTTTTGCGCGTCGTCCATGGTCGAGTCGCGCTTGAGGCCGAGCACTTCGAGTGCGTCCTCCAGCGACATCGCCTTGCGCACGGTGCGCGACCGGTTGTCGCCGCTCTTCGCGCCCTGGTCGGGGCGGGGGCGGCTGCGGGGCGGGGGGGAACCGCCGGGCGCTTCGCGGCCCTTGGGCTTCTCGGTCTGGAAGAGGTGCCACCGCCCGCGCTCCCGCCGCAGGTGGCGCTTGAGGTCGCTGGTGGCGAGCTCCTCGATTTCGAGAACCGAGACCGGCCGCCCGAGAACGTCCATCGCCTCGGCGATCTGCTGCGTCGTCGGCGGCTCGAAGGCACGTTCGACGAATTCCACGATGTAGCGCGACGCGAACTGGCGGAACTGCGGGTCGTCCAGGTGTCCGTTCTTCGCGTCCGCCGCGGCTGCGGACGCGCCGAACTCCAGGGGCCCGTCGCCCTCCTGGATCATGCGGATCATTCGCCCGGTGGCCGCCTTGACCTGGCTGTAGAGCGCGCGGATCGCCTTGACGGAACCGTCGGAGAGCGCCGGAATGTCCTCGTCGGCCTTCGAGTTTCCGAAGCCGACGGCCTCGTGGAAGACGACGACCTTGCCGCCGTGGGGGTCGCCGACGGCCTTGCGCGTCTGCACCGCGATGTCGTGCGTCATGCAGACGATCAGGTCGGCCGCCCGCACCTGAGGACTGAGCAGGCCCTTGCTGACGTGCTTGATGACATGCAGCCCCTCGCCCCGCAGGAATTCCAC
>JAJFLJ010000143.1 GCA_021772755.1 Candidatus Sumerlaeota bacterium | reverse complement strand
CCTCGTCGGCCTTCGAGTTTCCGAAGCCGACGGCCTCGTTGAAGACGACGACCTTGCCGCCGTGGGGTTCGCCGACGGCCTTGCGCGTCTGCGCCGCGATGTCGTGCGTCATGCAGACGATCAGGTCGGCGGCCCGCACCTGCGAGCTCAGCAGGCCCTTGCTGACGTGCTTGATGACATGCAGCCCCTCGCCCCGCAGGAATTCCACGATCTGGCGGTACGGGTGCTCGGGCCTGGCGACGTCGATGCCGGCCGTGTCGAAGCTGACGTGGGGCACGTCCATGTCGGCGGCGTGGCGCTGGGCCAGCGCCCGGGCCATCGGGGCCCGGCAGATACACTCGCTGCTGACAAAGAGGATTTGCATGACGGGGTGGGTGCGGGCCAGACTCGTTTCGGAATCAAAGAGGCCCGGCCCCGCCGGGCGCGAGAGGAAAAGGTTGAAGGACGGACCCGCCAGAATCGCCCTGAAGGCCCTCGCGCGCGCGCTCTTCTTCGCCGATCTTCGCGGCACGCGCGCGATCCGCCGCCTGCGGGGCGAGAAGCCCTACCGCCTGGGCGGCGCGTGCGGGCTCTGCGCGGCGTGTTGCGAGAGCCCGATGATCCAGACCGGCGTCTGGACGTACCGCCTGCGGACGCTGCGGTTTCTCTTTCTCGCCTGGCACCGGATCGTGAACGGATTCCATCTCGTCGGCGAGCACCCGCGCCTGAACGCGTTCTCGTTTCGCTGCACGCATTTCGATCCCGCGACGCGCCGCTGCGATTCGTATTCCAGCCGGCCAGGCATGTGCCGCGACTATCCCCGCGCGCTGCTGTGGGAGGGCGAGCCGCCCTTTCTCGCGGGCTGCGGCTATCGGGCGATCTCCCCCAACGCGGAACGGGTCAGGCGCCTGCTGGAGGACGAGGGGCTGCCGCCGGAGAAACTCGACGAGATCGAGGAAAGACTCCACCTCCGCGAGTAGCCGCGCGCCCCTATTGCAGAACCCAGAGGTCCAGTTCGGGCGGCGGGGGAGTCGTGACGGTCTGTTGGAAGCCGAATCCGACGGGTGTGTCGTCGATGTCGAGAATGTCGCGCGTCACTTCGACCACGAGCGCCTCGCCCGTATCCATCGCGCCGCTGTTCCAGACGAGTACGAACTCGAGGGGATTCGCCGTTGCCAGCACGTCGTCGGGAACCGCACCGAGCGTACCCATGCCCAGGCCGGAAAGGCCGTAGTTCGCCGGCACGGTCGCGGTCGAAGGCTCCATCGGTTCGTCGAAGCGCACCCGGACCGAGGAATCGCTCTCGATGTACGCCGCCACGAAGCGCGGCACGTCGTTCATCAGAACGCCGATCCGGCCGGAGACGGTGCTTCCCTCCGCGAAACCGAGATCGGGTCTGCCGTCGCCATCGATGTCGGCGCTCTCCAGCGGCATGATTCCGGAAACCCCGGATGTCGCCGAAAGCCGCAGGTAATAGGGATCGTCGAACAGGCCGTTGGGGTCTCCCTTCGCCGTCGAGCCGGTACCGGCGAAAACGGCGAGACTTGCGGCCTCTGCGTTGATGGCGACGACATCGGGGATTTCGTCGCCGTCGATATCCAGGGCGAGAACGTCGAAGGGTTCGAGGTCTTCCTCCACGGGAAGCGAAACGCGAATCGCCTGGAAGCCGGCGGCGGGGAACTCGCCGACGGTTCCCGGCTGGTGTCCGCCGGGATTGAGCACGATTTCCACGCGCTCCTCCGATTCCGACGGGAACACGAGGTCGGGGTCGCCGTCGCCGTCCATGTCGGCGATGGCCATGTTCTCAACGTCGCGCGCCATTGCGCCGCCGAAACGCGCGGGGCCGAATTCGCCGAGCGTCCCCCCGTCGTCGCCCCCGAGATTCAGAAGCGTCTGGAAGCTGGCCTGGAATCCGGCGATCACGATATCCAGGTCGCCGTCGAGATCGATGTCGGCGGCGGCGCAATCCGTCGACGTGATGAAGCGGTCGGTTTCCAGTTCCTGCACGACGAAGACCCCTTCGGTGCCGCCCTGGTCGCCTCCCTGGTTGCGATAGTACTCCAGGATTTCCGTATCCGAAATCGCGACGACGAAGTCCGTGTCGCCATCTTCGTCGAAATCGGCCGCTGCGATTCCGAAGGGCTCCGGGTTGGTCGGGAAGACGGTGCCGACGGCGAACACGCCGGGCGTTCCCGCCTGCTGTCCGCCCCGGTTGATCAGCAGACTCGCGGAGTCGCCGTCGAACGCCGTGGCGATCAGGTCCAGGTCGCCGTCGCCCTCCAGGTCCGCCGCCTCGATCTTCAGGGGGAACTCTCCGATCTCCAGCAACTGGACGTCGGTGAAGACCACGTCGTCGGACTCCGCGCCCTGCGCCGATCGGTTCAGGATGATCGAGACGTCGTCGGAGTCGCGGTTGACGGCGGCGATGTCGACCAGTCCGTCGCCGTCGAAGTCCGCCATCGCCAGATCGCGCGGGCCGCTGCCCACGATGGGATTCGTTCCCGTCGATGTCGCGACGACAGGAAACCGCCGGGTAAACCGACCGGTTTCCCCCTTCTGGCGGCCGCCCCGGTTCCAGTCGACCGTGAAGAAGTTTCTCGTTCCCGGGAAGAGGATGTCGAGGTCTCCGTCCAGGTCCATGTCCTCCAGGTGGAAGTTGTCGAGGCCGGCGTTTTCGAGGATGCTCGTCGGTTCGCCGAAGAGCGGTGCGCCCTTTCCGGCGGGAACGCCCTCGTTGATCAGGAGATGATTGGTTCGGAACGTCACGAAGATGGCATCGGGATCCCCGTCGTTGTCGATGTCCGCGAGTTCGAGCGACCGCGGGTCCGATGCCGGTTCGATGAAGAAGTCCTGCTCCACCAGGAAGTCGCCTTCGGTTCCCCCCTGAAGACCGCCCTGGTTGATGGCCGTCGCGAAGCGGCTGAAGCCGCTCGCCAGGACCACGTCCAGGTCTCCGTCGTCGTCGAGGTCCGCCGGACGGGCCAGCGCCATGGCCTTGATGGAGGGGCCGATGACTTCGAAGTCCACGATGAAGTCGCCCGCCGTTCCGCCCTGGGCGCCCGACTGGTTGACGGCGGTCATGAAGGCGGCGTCGCCGCCGGGGCTGGCGAATCCCAACCGGCTTCCGAACACGATATCCGTATCGCCGTCGCCATCGACGTCTCCCGGCACCGGCCGGTACATGGAAACCTCTTCGAAGAAGATCGTCACGTCGCCGAACGTTCCCTCCGTTCCCCCCTGGATGCCGCCCTGGTTCTTCGCCAGCCCCCACCCGGCACTCTGGCCCTCGTCCTGCCACACGACGTCCAGGTCGCCGTCGGCATCGATATCGACGAGAATCGGGTCCTCCAGAAAGACGCCGCCATCGATATCGAACTGGGGCCCTTCGTCGAAAGTCCCTTCCACGCCACCCTGGTCGCCACCCTGGTTGGTGACGACGATCAACTCGTCGAAGATGTTGATGGAAATCGCGTCCACGTCCCCGTCGCCATCGACATCGCCCGCCGCCAGCTGAGTCCGCTCGGCATCGTTTTCGGGGTAACCCAACGCAGGATCGAACGTGCCGGTCCGTCCGCCCTGCGCTCCCCCCCGGTTCATGGAAACCTTGAAACCGTCGGAACCGAAGCCGAAGCTGGCGACATCGGGATCGCCGTCCCCGTCGAAGTCCGCGATCGCGAAGGCGTCTCCGGGCCCGAACATGTAGTTGTCATGGAGAACGCCGACGGGCTGCTGGCCGAACGCCGGGCAGAACGGCATGATTCCAAGGATCGCGACGAAGGCTCTTCCGCTCATGGCACCGGCTCCGGTTTCGATCGGTATCGTGCATCCACTCTCTGCTCCCGAAGGCCTCGTACTGGCGCAACAGCTAACATGCCGCCCAAGGGTTCTCGCTCTTCGTGTACCGGCGACCCGCTGACGGGCGGCGGGGGAGTCGCTGACGAACTTCGCGGTTGATCGTCCTTCCGCCGGGGCGCGACTCTGCCGCGAACGGAGCATGCGCGCATG
>JAJFLJ010000142.1 GCA_021772755.1 Candidatus Sumerlaeota bacterium | reverse complement strand
AACCCGCTTCCGTCGACCTCCTCCTCGGGGAAGACGAGTCCCTCGATTTCCCCATCGTCCTCTCGTCGAAGGCCAGAACCCCCATCGATGCGCTTCCGCCGATCCGCTTCGAGCTCACCGGAAGCTATCCCAGCGACGAGTGGGGAACCATCGCGCTGCCCGCGCGGCAACGGCTCGTTCTCGACTGGACGCGCACGCTCGCGCCGGCCGGCGACACGCCCGGATGGATCGACGTCGCCGATCCCGGCTACGTGAAGGAGGACTGGGACTGGAAAGGCGCCGACGACGGCCTGCTGCGCTTCGCCCTCTCCATCGGTCCCGAGGCGCTTGTGCTCGATATCGAGGCAAAGGACGACGCGCCCATCCATCCCGACTCCAACGACATCGAACGCGTCGACAAGTTCCTCGTCACCCTCGACGCCCGCCCCGCCGACGCCCGGTCCGCCAATTCCGATTCGCCCAGGCAGCGCGGCGAGAAATGGCTCTACCTCGAGATCGCGCCGCGACCGAAGCTCGATCCCGTGGTGCCCGAGAAGTTCCTGCTCCCCGAAGGCACCGCCACCGACGCGTCGGTCTCCGGCGAAACGATGACAGCGCGACTGGAGATTCCCCTGGCGTGGATCGCCGCGTCCGGCGGCGAAGACTGGGACGGCGTCCGGCTCAACGTCGGATGGATGGACCACGACAATCCCGACAACACCAAGCCTTCCGTCATCTGGTGGAAACCGCCCTGGCATCTCGGCGAAAGCTACCCGAACTCCGGCGCGTTCTCCAAACGCCCCTGACGATTCCAAGTGTGGCGCTCGCGTTCCGCCCGTGCAAGCCACCTCCCACTCGTGCCCCGTGTTCCCCGTGCCGCCGTGTGAACCTCTCCTCCTGTCGCGCGAAGGATTGAATCGACACGGCGCCGGAAGCCGCCGCAGCCTGACTTCCGCTGCCGGAGTCCCATGAACGAATTCTCTTCATCGAACGCCGCGCGCGCCGGGCTTGCGCTGGCGGCCGCCTCCGCGCTGCCCGCCGCCTGGCTGCTGCGGCTCTCGCTGCGCGCAGAGTCCCTCCCCCCCGCCGGCATCGCCTCGGAGTTCGAGCTCTGGCTTCTTCTCGGCTGCCCCGCGTGGGCGCTGCTCTGGTGCGCCGTCGCGCTTCTCTGGTGGAAGCGTCCGTTGCCACCGCGACCTCTTGCGGCGCTGCTGATCGGAATCCCCCTCGCATCCATGTTCGCCGGCGTCTTCGCCGACCCGCTCCTTTCCGACGACCTCTGGCGCTACGCCTGGGAAGGCATGGTGACCCTCTCCGGCGAAAACCCCTATGTGCTCGCGCCCTCCTCGCCGGAGCTCGCCGACCTCGCCGCGCGCTTTCCCGAACTGCGCGCGCGCGTCAACAATCCCGACCTCTCCGCCATCTATCCGCCGCTTGCGCAAATCGCGTTCGCCGCCGCCGCGACGACCGGACACGCCGCCATCGTGCTCAAGCTCCTCTTCTGCGCCTGCGCGTCGCTCTCCGTCCTCTGCGTCCACCGCTGGCTGCGCCGGCGCGGACTCCCGGAAGGCCGCACCATCGCCTTCGCGTCGCATCCGCTGCTCGCCATCGAGATCGGCTACAGCGGGCACCTCGACGCGATGCTGCTGCTGGCCGTCGCCGCGACCATTCTGGCGGCGGAGAGCGCACGCGCGAAACCCGCGCGCTCGGCGATCGCCGCGTCCTGCTCTCTCGCCGCCGCCGTCCTGACGAAACTCGCGCCTCTCGCGCTTCTCCCCCACCTGCTCGTGCACCTGCGCCGATGGAAACACCGCGCCGCCGCCGCGTTCGCCGTCGTCGGACTCGTCGCGCTGGCCTACGCGCCCTTCGCCTCCGCCGGCCACGATCTCTTCTCCACGCTCGGCACCTACAACCGGAACTGGGAATTCAACGGCCCCATCAACCGCGGATTCGTTTCTGCGTGGTACGCCATCGACCCCGACGGCGCGTTTCTGATGACGCCCTTCGACGCCGCAGGCCGCGCCCTCGGAATCGAATCCGCCGGCGACCGCCTTCTCGCGTCGAAAGGCTACGCGCCCATTCACCCCGCCGTGTTTTTGGCCCGCGTTTCCGCAGCCCTGCTCTTCGCCGCCGCATGGCTTTGGATGCTGCTGCGCCGACGGCCCTTTCACGAACAGTGGCTCGTCGTCGTCGGCGCGGGGCTGCTCCTCTCGCCCGTCGTGCATCCCTGGTACCTGCTGGCGTTGCTGCCCGCCGCCTTCGCCGGAGGCTCCGCATCCGCCGCCGTACTCTGGTGGAGCCTCACCATCCCGCTCACCTACGCCGTCCTCCCGCAGTGGTGGACCGAAAGCGTGTGGAAACTGCCGACCTGGACCATCGTCATCCAGTACGGCGGCATCGCGGCCGTCGGCGCGTGGGCGGTCTTCAGCGCGCGGAAACCTTCGGGAGGAAACTCCACCCTGCCCTGACCACCGACTCCAGTCCGGCCGTCACCACCCCATCAGTTCCCTGACGAAGGGCCGCAGTTCGTCCGCGATCATTCGCTGCTCCTCCTCGTTCGGGTGGCCCGAACATCCCGACGCCGGCAGCTCCGGCAGCCTGAAGAACCGCACGCCCAGCCGGTGCGCCGGATCGTTCGCCCGCGCGACCGCATCCTCGACGTACCCGCAAAGCGTTTCGTACCGCGCCTCGCGCAACAGCGGACTCGTCGCGCACACGATCTCGCTCGCCGGATGAAGCGCCCGCAGCTTTTTCAGGAACTCCACGTACGCGACGGCGAACTCCTCTCCGTCCAGCGGCTCGCGCACATACGACCCGTCTCCGCCCGACATGTCGTTCGTCCCCAGGCAAATCACGATCAGCTCCGGCGACGCGCCGCCGCCCGTCCATTCCTGCTCGAAGTCCGCCCGCAAAGCCGTCTTCCAGTAGAGCTCCGGCACCGTCGGTCCCGCCGTGTTCCAATTCCGAAACACACCCGCGCCCGACACCGAACTCAGCAGCCAGTCGGCGTCGAGCGATTCGGCCAGCACGGGCCCGAACGCGAGCCGCCCGTTGTGGTGGTCCGACCACTCCGCGCCCTCGCAGGGAAACTCCGACGTCGCCAGGCCGGTTCCGCAGGTGATCGAGTCGCCGATGAACTCGATCGTTCTCGCCGGCGGCATCGCGGCGCCGGGCGGCAGCAACTCGTCGCATTCGATGCCCAGCAGATCGATGTAGCCGCTGCTCGCCTCCGTCGCCTTCGAAACGCGCACCGTGTGGACGCCCTCCTCCAGGCCCGACGCGATCGCGTACTCCCCCTGGCCCGGCGTCGTCCTGATGCGCCCCTGGTACCGCCCGTCGATCTCCACCGCGAAGAAACAGCTCCGCCCCCACCGGCCCTCGTTCTCCACCGAGATCGCGCATTCGGTTCCGCGAAACCGGAACGCGAAGTACGACGCCGACCCGTGCATGCGCGGCCGCGCGGGGTCCGACGCGTCGATCCTGCCGCGATACACGATCACCGGATCGTCCGGCGCGAACGGCTGCATGGCGAACCCCTCCACGGCGCACACCGCCATGATCGCGAACGACGCGATGGCGGCGGCGATGGGTCCCCTGCGTACTGCGCTCATGGTTTCCGCTCCTCTCGGGCGCTACAGCGCGTTGCGCCGCGCGACGCTCGCGTACCACTGCGCGCTGTACTTCGGAATGCGGCGCTGCGTTTCGTAGTCCACGTACACCAGCCCGAAACGCCGCGAGTATCCCCACGCCCACTCGAAGTTGTCCATCAGCGACCACGCGAAATACCCCCGCACCGGAACGCCTTCGCCGATGGCGCGGTGCACGCCGCGCAGATGATGCCGCAGATACGCGATCCGTGCGTAGTCCCGAACGCCCCCGCCCAGCTTCTCCGGCGCGTCCGGCCACGCGCACCCGTTCTCCGTGATGTGGATGCACGGCGGGGAATACCGCTCGTTCGCGAACCGGCACGCCCAGTACAGCACGTCGTTCGTGATGGGCCAGCCCATGTCCGTTCGCGGATAGTGCTCCTCCGGCGAGTCCAGCCCCCGCTCCGCACTCGCGAAGCCGCGCGTGCTATACGCGTTGATCCCCAGAAAGTCCAGCGGCTGGCGAATCTCCTCCATGTCCCCCGGCTCGCGTTCCGGAACGTCCGCGCCGAGGCCCTCCCACTGGTCCGCCGGATACTCCCCCAGGAAGACCGGGTCCAGCATCCACGCGTTGTACTCCGCGAACCCCTTGCGGCCCACGGCGATGTCCGCCTCCGCGTCCGTCTGCGGTTCCGGCACGTCGGGATTGTGCACGATGCCGACGCGCGCGCCGGGTGACTCCTCGCGAATCGCCCGCACCGCGCGTCCGTGCGCCAGCAACAGGTTGTGCGTCACCTGGCGAATCGTCCGCTCCGGCTCCTTCGCCCCCGGCGCGTGTTCCCCCGTGCGATGGCCCAGGTTCACGATGCACGGCAGTTCGTTGAACGTCGCCCAGTCCCCGATGCGGTCGCCCAGCACCCGCACCACCTCCCGCGCGTACTCCGCGAACGCATCTGCCGTCGCCCGCACCCGCCAGCCGCCCTCGTCTTCCAGCGCCTGCGGCAAGTCCCAGTGATACAGCGTCGCGAACGGCACCAGCCCCCGCGCCAGCATCCCGTCCGTCAACCGGTCGTAGAAATCCAGGCCTGCCCGGTTCACCCGTCCGCGTCCCGCCGGCAGAATCCGCGGCCACGCGATGGAAAACCGGTAATGCGTCAGATTCAGACTCCTGACCAGATCGAGGTCCGCCTCCCACCGGTGATAGTGGTCGCACGCCACGTCGCCCGTATCGCCGCCGAGCACGGCGCCGGGCCTGCGGCTGAACGTGTCCCAGATCGACGGACCGCGCCCGTCCTCTCCCGCCGCGCCCTCGATCTGATACGAAGCCGTCGCCGTGCCCCAGACGAACCCCGGTGGAAACTCGAACCCTGTCATTCGCGCGGCCCCTCCATTGAGCTCTCCAGCCCGACCATCCAAGCGCCCCGCCGGGACGCGCGCCATGGGTTTCTTTCCCATCGTCGCGAGCGAAAGCGCTCTTCGCCCGCTCGCCGTCGCACACGGCGGGACGCGAACCCGCAGGCGAAGACCCTGGCGCCTAGCGTGTTTCCCCGTCCTCCTCGGGCAATTCCACCATTCGCGTTCTCCCGTGATAGGTGGTGAGCTTCGGGTCGATGATCTTGCGGAGGCGATTGACGACGTCGGCGATGCGCGCGCACTCGGACTTCATGGCGTCCAGGCACTCGGTCAGGAATTCGTCCTGGGTGCTTACGTTCCTGGCTTCGAGCTCCTCGCGCAGCATCTCGAGGTTTCCCATGACGGCGAAGAGCGGGTTGTTGATCTCGTGCGCCACGGTGGTGATGGTGGCGTGAAGCTGCTCGCGCCGCTGGAGCTCGAGGCGTTCGACGTCGGCCTGGAGAAGGCGAAGGCCGGCGCCGACGCGGGCGCGGAACATCGTGTGGTTGAAGGGTCTCGTGAGAACGTCGTCGGCGCCGAGCTCGAACGCCCCGATGTGGGCTTCGAGGTCGTCGGGCGCCGCGACGACGATGGTGCGGTGCAGCGGAAGGAAGGACTCGCGGCGCAGCGCGGCGAAGAGCGGTTCGCCGTCGGGCATCTTCATGGCCCAGTCCGCCACCATGATCGAGGCGCCCGCGCGGATATGTTCGAGGGCCTCCTGCGGCGTGCGGGACCAGACGAGGTCGGCGTCGAAGTCGATGATCGCATCGACGACCTTCTCGAAGTCCTCCCAGTCGGGGTCGGCGATGACGATGCGGGGTTTGGCGGGCTTGTCGTTCACGACGATCCGAAGAGGCTCAATTGGAAGAACCGCTGGTGCGGCGGCGGAGGCTTGCTTCGCCCCGTGGAACGACACCACTTTCGCATCAGGCGGTCGAGGTTTTTTCGCTGCCAGTGAACTGCCTCGCAATAGCGGGGATAGGCGCGCTCGACGGCGTAGAACTCGGGCGTGTGGTGGTGGTGGCGGCCGGTCCGTCCGCAGACGCGCGCGGGCACGGCCAGATGCGCCATTTCATGGTGGACGACGTACTCCAGGAAGAAGCGCGGCACGTCGGGATCGTCGAGAATGGGGTGGATGCGAATGTGGCGGTCGGCATGCTGGCAGAGCCCGAGGGTGATGTTGGTCTGGCGTCTGGGGCGCACTTGGGGACGGCGTCCCCACGTGATGGAGTATTCCAGGCGGCCGCCGAACTGCGACTCGTTCACGTGGGAGGCGATGGGCGCCAGGTCGTAGTACTCGCCGAGGGTGCGCACGCGGCGGGGCTTGCGCCGGACCGCGCGTTCGGGAGCGTCGCGGTGGCGCTCGGCGATGTAGCTGCGCACGACGGCGCGATCGCGCGCGGTGGGGGTCCTCATGAATCCCGCGAGCGCGGCCAGCACCTCCGGCGGCGCGTCGAGAAAGATGCGGTGGACCGAGGCCTTCAGCTCGCCGCGCCGCCTGCCGTTTCGCACATCGACGATGCTCGACGAATTCGTGTTCATCCGCAGGGTCACGGGTCGCCCCGCCGCGCGGGAAAGCCAGGCGCGCAGTTCCGTTTCCGTCATGGGCGTCATGGGGATGTGGCCCGTTTTCTTCGGTCTGCGACGACGAACATGACCGCCAGAAACGAACCGGCCAGAGAGAGCAGCAAGCCTTTCCTCCAGCCGGGTGGCTCGTATTCCATCTCGACGATCTGATGCCCGCGATCGATGGCGACGGCGCGGAGCATGCCTTCGGCCTTCGCGACCTCGCGCCAGTCCGTCACTCCGGAATCGCCTACGAGACGATAGCGCCAGCCGGGCCACCACGCGTCGCGCACGACCAGCACGCCG
>JAJFLJ010000141.1 GCA_021772755.1 Candidatus Sumerlaeota bacterium | reverse complement strand
CCTCCGGATCGATCGTCCGTCCTTCGCCGACTCAGTTGTCGTAGAGTTCCCACGAACCGACGGAGGAAGAGGCGGGAGCGGAATCGAAGGGTTGCAGGTCGCCGCGGTCCGTTCCGACAGTGGGGGTCGCGTCGAAGTCGGTGTCCATTCCCAGTTCCCAGTAGAGATCGTCGACGTAGACCTTGGCGGTCGTGCCTGCGTCGGCGGTCAGGAACCATGCGGCGCTGGCCTTGTTTGCGCCGCCTGTGATCGCCACCGACGAGGCGGGCGTCGTGCTGTCGGCGTAGAAGTAGACGCCGGGGGCCACGCCAAGCTGATTCACCTGGGGACGGTTGTCGTTGGCCGCCGCGTTGTGGAGATTGACCTGGCACGTGATGAACGTCCACGTGTCGGCGGTCGTGATGGTCGTGATGGCGCCGCTGGAGTTGACCGCCAGGTCCTCTCCGCCGGTCACGTCCACCTGCGTTCCGGTGGAGGTGAGATCGATGAAGAACCGGTGGGCCGTCGAATCGAGAGTGACGTTGTACTCGAAGCGGGCCACCGCGCCGGCGGCCGGGATGGAGTCCAGGGCGAGGGCGAACTGATAGTAGGCGAAGTTGCCGCCCGTCGCTCCGACGTAGCCGGAGGAAACGCTGATGGTTTCGGTCGGGTCGAGTTCGTAGGCGGCGGCACCCCGGAAGGAGGGGCTGGTGATGCGCGCGCCGGTCTGGGTGATGTTGCCCGCCGTGGCAGCTCCGCCGGTTCCGTCATAGGGGTCCACGGTGGTGCCTTGGTTGAAGATCGGAAGGGTCTCGAAGTCTTCGTCGATGTAGACGTTGGCAGAGGCTGCTGAAACAGTCAGCGCGAAGGCCGCTGCGGCAGCCACTTTGTGAAGTACGGAAAATCGGAATGCCATGGAATGGATGCTCCTGGACTGGGTTCAGACTCGTAACCGCCGAGGGCGGGTCGAGGCTGTATATACACTTTCCCGTTTCAGGATTCTGTCAACGGCTTTTTGGAGCGGTAGAAGCCCGAAAGTGTCCAGACAGAGACGGGCCCCGGCGTGTTCGCCGGGGCCCGGTGGGTCTTCGGTGGTGCGACGCCGGTCATTCGATGTCGAACGCGTCCAACTCCACCGGCAGCGAGGGGGCCAAAATCAAGCGGTTGGGCTCGTTGGTAGCTGCGAAGATCGTGATAAGGGACCCGTCGGTCATGGCGCCCTCCCAATAGACGTCGTCGATGACCGCGTCCGTGCCGGCGACCGTGGCGAAGGAAAGGCCCGTTGATCCGACGAGAGCCGCGCCGAATCCGTAGGTGGCATCCGGTGTGCCTGCGGGCGATGCGGACCAGAAGAGCGCAGTGCCTTCGGGCACGACGATGCCAAGGGTTGGGTCCGGTTCATCGGAACCCCCTCCGCCGGAAAAGTTCTTGTTGATGCCGATGGTGACGAGTCGCCAGTCGCCGGCCGCCGTGATCGGGGTGCCGATAGAGGTGGGGCCGAAGCCCGCCAAGGTACCTCCATCCTCTCCGACGCGGACGTCTGCGCCACCAGCGCCGTCGGAAACGAGTTCGACGTAGAAGTTCGCCGGTGTACCGCCCCCCCAGGGGATGTCCATGCGCGCGACGACGACTCCCACACCCGCTCCCGTGGAATCGCAGGTCAGGTTGCACTGGATGTATTGAAGCGGACCACCGACGTCACCGGTGAATCCGCCGGCCGGAGTCACCGTGAACGAGCTGCCGGATGGGACGACGTACGCCATGGAGGGCGATTGCGGGGATCCTGGGCCTGCGATCACCGGGGAGCCTGTCGGAGTGACGGTGATGGGGGCGGCTACGGTGCCGTCGTCCGCCCCATCGGATGTACCGTTGTCGTTGAAGTTGTTGACGGCGCCACCGGTGGTGCCGCTGCCGCTGCCGTCCCAGGCGACTCCGTCCTCGAAGTCCTCGTCGATGAAGATGTTCGCGTTGGCGGGGGACGCCAGAGCGAGGGCGGTCGCTGCGACCGCAGAGAGAAGGGTCATGCGTTTCATGGTATCGTGCTCCTGAAGAGGGAATTGGGTGAGAGGCAGCCCCGCCGGTCGGTCGGGAGGTTCGACGGAGACTGCCCAAGTGTGTATATACAGGCGGGTCCCGCACCAACTCGCAAGCAGAAAGTTCGCGTTGCGCGTATGACACTCGCATTACAGGGGTTGCGGCGGCTGATCGGCCTACCGGGGTCGCGTTGCATAGCGGGCATGTCGAACCGTTGCCAAAAAGCGTTGACAGGGGCTGGGCGAGCCTCGATGTGTATATACAGTTGCGGGCCCCGCCGCACTGGCCGGGCGGATGCCGCCACCCAGGGGGAAACACCGGGAAGTACGCTGCACCGGCCCGCATTCGCCTATTTGCCTCCCAAGGAGAAGCCCAGTCATGAAGAAGCCCGTCTTTTCGAAATCGCAGCGAGGCTTTACGCTCATCGAGCTGCTGATCGTCGTGGCGATCATCGCCATTCTCGCCGCGATCGCCGTTCCCAATTTCCTCGAAGCCCAGACCCGCTCGAAGGTCTCGCGCGCCCAGGCCGACATGCGGTCCCTGGCGACGGGGCTCGAGGCCTATGCCGTGGACTACAACCGCTATCCCATGGACGAGGTCTGGGTCGGCACAATGAACACGATCCCCCCGCCCATTCAGGAGGAACGCGCTCTCGCGGCTCTCAGCCGCCTGACGACGCCGGTGGCCTACATGACGTCGATTCTCCGGAATCCGTTCCCCAACACGACCGACGACCAGCCGGTGCAGTCCTACTTCCGGTATTTCGCGCGGGAATGGAAGGCGGAGCCGGCGGTGCAGGCCGGATTGCCGGCGGGCACATCCTCCAGCAAGGAATGGTCGCTGACATCCGCCGGACCGGACGGGGTTTCGAATCTCGGCGAATGGCTGATCTGGGGAGAGGAAATCCTCAATTCCCGTCCAGGCGCGCTCCCGTTTTGGGGACCTGGCAGTCTGTACGATCCGACGAACGGCACCGTCAGCGGCGGCGATGTCGTTCGCGTTGGGCCTTAATCGCGGATCGCGACGAGACGAACGACTGCGGAGGGTCGGGCAACCGGCCCTCCTTTACTTTTTCGGGGGAAGCCGTCCCGGTAGACACTTGACAAAGGCCCAGGTGTGTATACACAGTTGGGTTCAACGGACCGGCCAAGGGCTGGCCCGGCGAATCACTCAGGCCCACGGGGCCGATGGAGACCCGCGATGCTGACCGCCAAAGACGCCGAGTTCTACCGCGAGAACGGCTATGTCACCGTTCCCGGCATCATCCCTCCCGAGATGGTCGAGGACCTGCGCGGGGCTGCGGATGCGGCGATCGCGCGGATGAACGCCCACAAGGTGGAGACCAACAAGCTTTGGGGCGGAGAGTGGCTCTCGAAGGACGAGCGCGGCGCCCAGGTGGTGGACGCGATCCACGATCCGCACTTTCACGACGCGGCGTTCTTCCGTCTCGTCGCGCACCGTCCGTTCATCGACGCGCTGGTGGCGCTGCTGGGGCCGAACGTGCAGCTGCACCACTCGAAGCTGCTGGCGAAGCCGGCGGCGAAGGGTGGCGGCTTTCCGATGCACCAGGACTATCCGTACTTTCCGCACGAGCGGCACACGATGCTGGCGTGCAGCATCTACCTCGACGACGCGGACGAGGAGAACGGCTGCATTCGCGTGGTGCCCGGCACGCACAAGCTCGGCCCGATGGCGTGCGATCCAGGCGGATACTATCTGCCGCCGAAGGACTATCCCGTGGCGGAGGGCGTTCCGTGCAACTCGAAGGCCGGCGACGCGGTGATCTTCAATTACCTGACGGTTCACGGTTCGGAGCCCAACCGCAGTCCGCGCCCGCGCCGGAACATCCTGATCCAGGCCCGCGACCCCGAGGACCTGCCGACCAACGAACACCACCAGTCGCGCGGCCAGGGAATGATGCTGGCCGGCATCAACCCGATTCCCGTACCGGCCCGATGGGACGAGAAGAAGCCGGCGGCGGCGAAGGCGTAGGGGAAGGCCGGTATTCGTCGCGTGCGAGTTTCGCCGACCAACGGGACGACCGGCGCGTACGACGTGCTCGCCCTCGATATCGGCG
>JAJFLJ010000015.1 GCA_021772755.1 Candidatus Sumerlaeota bacterium | reverse complement strand
GCCGCCGGTCTGCTTCTTGTACTTTCCCTGGCCCTCGCCCTTCTTGCCGATGGTCTCGCGGTACTGGATGCGCGGCTCGGCGAACTCCACCTTCGCCTTCGTCAGCGCCTCCAGGCGGGAGAGCACGACCTCCAGGTGGGTGTCGCCCATGCCGGAGAGCACGGTCTGGTGCAGAAGCGCGTCGCGTTCGAGGGTCAGCGTCGGGTCGCATTCGAGAATGCGGTGAAGCGCCATTCCGACCTTGTCCTCGTCCGCCTTGTTCTTCACGTGGATGGCGACGTGGACGCCGGGGGCCGGCAGATGGGTGGGCTCGTAGACGACCGCCGGGGCCTTGGGGTCGGAGATCGTGTCGCCGGTGTGGACGGTTTCGAGCTTGGCGAAGGCGCCGATGCCGCCGGTCGCGATCAGATCGACGGGAATCTGCTGGCGGCCGCGTTCGGTGAAGACATGGCCGACGCGTTCGGTGGCGCCGGTTCGCGCATTGCGGATCATGCAGTCGCCGGTGGCGCTGCCGGTGACGACCTTGAAGAAGGAGAGCCTGCCGACGAATTCGTCGTTCACGGTCTTGAAGACGTAGGCCGAAAAGGGCGCGTCGGGAACGAGGGGCTTGAGTTCGGTCTCGTCGAGGGCCCCGTCGACGTAGGCTAGGAAGCCCTTGCGCTCGTTGGGGGGCGGGCATTCGTCGCGGATGAAGTTCTCCAGGGCGGTGAGACCGATTTCCGCCGCAGCCGATCCGCAGAGAACGGGGCAGAAGCGGCCGGCCTCCATGTCCTGGCGAAGGCCGAGGATGACCTCCTCGTTGGAGAGGTCCTCCTCCATGAGGTACTTCTCGGTGAGGTCGTCGTTCCCCTCCGCAGCGGCCTCCACCAGGCGCTTGCGGGCCTCCTTCGCGGCCTCCGCCATGTCGTCGGGGATGGCCTCGACGGTGCGCTTGCCGCCGGGATCGTAGATGGCCTTCATTTCCAGCAGATCGACGACGCCCTTGAAGGCGGGGCCCTCGCCGATGGGCAGCACGACGGGGATGGTGTGGACGTCCTCGAAGGCCCGGTCGATGGAGGCGACGGCGGCGGCGAAGTTCGCGCGCTCCTTGTCCATCTTGTTGACGAAGAACGCCTGGGGGATGTGGTATTCGTCGGCGAAGGCGTGGGCGAACTCGGTGCCGGTCTCGACGCCGACGGCCGCATCGACGATCACCAGGGCGGTCTCGGCGCAGCGGACCGCGTTCTTGATCTCGCCGAGGAAATCGCGGGAGCCCGGGCAGTCCAGAACGTTGATCTTGATGTCCTCGAACTCGATGGGAAGCAGGGCGGAGTGGATGGAAATCTGACGCTTCGTTTCCTCCGAATCGTAATCGGACTGGGTGGTCCCCTTTTCGACGGAGCCGGGCTTGTCGATGGCGCCGCCGACGTGGAGGAGCGCCTCGGCGAGTGTGGTCTTGCCGGTTCCGGAATGGCCGACGAACGCGATGTTTCTGATCTGGGGAGTAAGATAGGTTTTCAAAGTCTGGGCCTCCTGGTGTGATGGCGAACACGTCTTCGGGGGGCGTTCCCGCCGCCTCGTTCGCGAGAGGGGGGACCCGGCAACTTGGGGCGAGGCGCGTCGGCGGGCAACCCTTTTGGAAACCCACTGATGACTGAGGATAGGGGGGTTCAGCGCGCTTCGCGGAACGAGTTCCTGATCCCCTTTGGGGTAAGAATGTGTTGACACCCGACAGCCAGCGCCGCTGTCCTCAAGGCGTAGCGTCAATGATCTCCCAAGTCGGGAAATCTCAATCTTTCTACGACCAATCAGGAGGAATTCCGCGTGAAATACCTCATGCGTATCTCGATGGGCCTCGCACTCGTGGCCACCATGTTCGTGGCTGGCTGCGGCGGCCCGGACGAGCAGGAATCCGCCCTGAGCAAGGCGCAGGGACAGTCGGAAGCCCTCGCCAGCGAAGCCGCCCAGGCCTCGAAAAGAATGCAGCAGACGATCCAGGAGCTGCGCCAGCAGAACCGCGAGTTGCAGAACACCGTTCTGGACACGGTTGCCCGCCAGGAACGCGCCATCAGCCAGCTGGAGCTGCGTCTGCAGGAGCTCTCCGAGACGGCCGACACCGTTCAGCAGCAGGCCGATGCGGCCCGCGCCGACAAGTCCAAGTCCGACAAGGGCGGAAGCCCCCTCGGTGTGATCTTCATCATCCTGATCGTCCTCGTGATCATCTATCTCCTCTACAAGCTGCTCAAGCCCAAGCCCTTCGAGGACGACGACGATGACGACTTCTCCAGCTTCGACGACGATTTCGGCTTCGACGACGAAGACGACGACTTCGGCGACGATGACGACGCCGGCAAGGACGCCGACGACGACGGGGACAAGAAGTAACCTCCTTCTCTCCGAGGGTCTCAATTCTGCATGACGGAATCGCCCCGGCTTTGCTCCGGGGCGATTCTAATGTCCGACAGGGTCCGCCGGTTCGCGGCGGCCATCATGGAAGGATCGAAGAACGATGCCTGCGACAGTGGTAGTCGGTTGCCAGTGGGGAGACGAGGGGAAGGGCAAGATCGTCGACGTCCTGGCCGCCGAGTCGGATTTGGTCGCGCGGTTCCAGGGCGGCAGCAATGCCGGCCATACGGTGATCGTCGGCGACAGGAAGTACGTGTTCCACATGCTGCCTTCGGGCGTGCTGCACGAGGGTTCGCGCAACCTGCTGGGCAACGGCGTGGTCGTCGATGTGCTGGCTCTGGTGGGCGAGATCGAGGGCCTCGAAAAGGAGGGCATCGACGTGATGGGGCGCCTGCTGCTGAGCGAGCAGGCCCACGTCATCCTGCCGATTCACTGCGCCCTGGATTCGGCCGGCGAGGAGTCCGGCACCGAGACGAAGATCGGCACGACGAAGCGGGGCATCGGCCTGGCCTATGGCGACAAGTCGCGCCGCAAGGGCCTTCGCCTTTGCGATTTTCGCCATGCCGACCGGTTCGCCGCGCAGTATCGCGACCTCTCGGAATACCACGGCCGCATCATGAAGACGCTCTACGGCACCGACGCCCCGAATCCCGAGGAGGGACTGGAGCGGCTGATGGCGAGCCGCGACCGCGTGACGGCTCTGCTCTGCGACGGGGTGACGCTGGTGAACGACCTGCTGAAGGCGGGGAAGAACGTGCTCTGCGAAGGCGCCCAGGGCGTGATGCTGGACATCGACCACGGGACCTACCCCTTCGTGACGTCGTCGAGCCCGACGCCGGGCGGCGCCTGCACGGGGCTCGGGATTCCGCCGACGGCGGTGGAACGGGTCATCGGCATCGTGAAGGCCTATACGACGCGCGTCGGCGAGGGCCCGATGCCGACGGAACTGCACGGAGACGCCGGCGAGCGGCTGCGCAAGGCCGGCGGCGAGTTCGGCGCCACGACGGGCCGGCCGCGGCGGTGCGGATGGTTCGACGCGCCGGTGGTGCGGCGGGCGGTCCAGATCTGCGGCTGCACGGAACTCTGCATCACGAAGCTCGACGTGCTCGACGAATACGAAACGATCCCGGTCTGCACGGCCTACGACACGGAATCGGGACGGGCGAACGTGATGCCCTTCGATCCGGAGTCCATCGCCCAGGCGAAGCCGGTGCTGGAGGACCACGAGGGGTGGAACTCGCGGACGTCCGGCGTGACGACGCGCGAGGGTCTGCCGGAGAAGGCCTTGCGTTATCTGGCGCGGCTGGAGGAACTGGCGGGTGCACCGATCGGGATCGTCTCGACAGGGCCGGCCCGGGCGTCCACGATTCCCTTCGCGAGGTCTTGACCATGTTCCTGCGGGAAAAGCTGGAAGAACTGGAGCGGACGAACCTGGCGCCCTACGCGGCCAGGGCGTCCGAATCCCGGGGGCGGGTCCACGCCGTCCGGCCGGACCTGTTGCGTCCCGATTTCCAGCGCGACCGCGACCGCGTGATCCACAGCACGGCGTTTCGCAAGCTGGAGTTCAAGACGCAGGTGTTCGTCACGCACGCCAGCGACTTCAACCGCTCGCGGCTGACCCACACGATGGAGGTCGCGCAGATCGCGCGCACGCTGGCCAAGGCGCTGAACCTGAACGCCGACCTGGCGGAAGCCATCGCGCTCGCCCACGACGTGGGGCACACGCCCTTCGGCCACGCCGGCGAGGACGCGATGCGGCTCTGCATGAAGGACCACGGCGGGTTCGAGCACAACCTGCAGGGACTGCGGGTGGTGGAGCGGCTGGAGGAGCGCTACCCCGATTTCCCGGGCCTGAATCTGACCTACGAGACGCGCGAAGGCATCATCAAGCACCACACGGAATACGACGCGCCGAAGCCGCACCCGGACTACAACCCGGGCAAGTCGCCCTCGCTGGAGAGCCAGGCCGTCGATCTGGCGGACGAGATCGCCTATAACAACGCGGACCTGGACGACGCCCTGGAGATGGGGATGATCGTGGTCGGGGACCTGCGCGCGGTGGACTGGGTGCGCGAGGTGTTCGACGAGATCGGCGCGGAGCTCGGCCCGAAGGCCGAACCCAGGGCGCTGAAGTACCGCGCGCTGGCGAAGATGTACGACCTGCACGTGCACGACGCGCTGAGGGAGTCGGCCGCCCGCATCGAAGCCAGCGGGGTCGGCTCCATCGACGACGTCTACGACCACCAGGGGCGCCTGGTCTCCTTCTCGCCGGAGTTCGGCGCGCGCATCGCCTCGATGCAGAAGTTCATGCTGGAGCGCGTGTACCTCCACCCCCGCAACATGGTGTACACGAACAAGGCGCGCAAGTTCGTGCGCGAGCTCTTCGAACACTACGTGGAGAACCCGCGCCAGCTTCCCTGGAAGCACCAGGAGTTCGCCGAGCGCGAGGGGCTGCACCAGGCGGTCTGCGACTACATCCAGGGCATGACCGACCGGTTCCTGATGCAGCAGTACCGCGACGCCTTTCTGCCGGACGTCATGAACTGACGGAGCGCGAATGAGCACGGCGCCAACCGCGACGAACCGACGCACGACGATGTCCCTGCGGCAGGCGGCGCCGGTTCTCGGCCTTCTGGTGAAGCGCGAGTTCCGGACGCGCTACGCGGGGTCGGTGCTCGGCGTGCTCTGGAACCTCGTCCATCCCGTCGTGATGATCGCCATCTTCATCGTGGTGTTCTCCCCCATCATGAAGGGCCGCGCCGGCGCCGGCGGAACGACGCTGGACTACGCGGTCCACCTGACCTCCGGCATGATCCCCTGGCTGTTCTTCAGCGACGTGGTGAACCGGGGGACGGGAACTCTGGTGGAGAACGCGGCGTTTCTCAAGAGGCTCGCCCTGCCGCCGGAGATTCTCCACGCCGGGGTGCTGATCAACGCGTTCGTGGTGAACGTCTTCAGTCTCGCCGCGCTGACCGTCCTGCTGCTGGCCGCCGGAGCGAACCCCGGCGCGGACGTGCTGCTGGCGCTTCCGCTGATGATCCTCTTCGGGCTGTTCGCGACGGGGCTCGCGATGTTCCTCAGCGTTCTGCACCTGATCCTGCGGGACATGGGCCAGCTGGTGAACATCGCGCTGCAGTTCCTCTTCTGGCTGACGCCGGTGGTGTACTACTATTCTGCCGACATCCTTCCGCCCGCCGTCATGGAGGCGCTGAAATACAACCCGATCCTGCCTTTCGTCTCGCTGACGCAGGAGCTGTTCGGCTCCGCCGGCCACGCCTGGAGCGGAGGCGCCCCGGCCGCCCTGCTCTTCGTTCTTCCGCTGGCGGCGCTTGCGCTCGGGTCGTACTTTCTCCGAAGGCACCGAACCGAGATTCTCGACGAACTGTAACGCCATTCCAGCACACGGAGACATCGCGATGAAGACATGGATCAAAGTGGTGATCGCCGCGGCACTGCTGCACCAGACGGCGGTCGCGGACGACGCCATCGAGCGCATCGCGTTCGGATCGTGCGCCCACGAGGACAAGCCGCAGGACATCTGGAAGGCGGTCGTCGCCGAAGAACCGGACGTCTTCGTGATGCTCGGCGACAATATCTATGGCGACACCGAGGACATGGCCACGATGCGCGCGAAGTACGGGAACCGGGCGGCGAACCCGAACTTCGCCCGCGCCCGCGAAGCGATGCCGTTCCTCGCCACGTGGGACGATCACGACTACGGCGTGAACGACGGCGGGGCGGAGTACCCGATGCGCGACGCGTCGCAGACCGAGTTCCTGGACTTCTTCGGCGTTGCGTCGGACTCCCCGCGCCGCGCGCGCAAGGGCGTCTATCACGCGGAGATCCACGGCCCCGAAGGAAAGCGCGTTCAGTTCATCCTGCTCGACACGCGATACCACCGGGGCGCGCTGGCGCGCGACGAGAGCCGCCCCCGCAACGCGGGTCCGTACGTTCCCGGCGAGGACGACACCGTGACGCTGCTGGGCGAGGAGCAGTGGGCGTGGCTCGGCGAGCAGCTTCGCCAGCCGGCGGAAGTCCGCATCGTCGCATCGAGCATTCAGGTCGTGGCCGAGGACCACGGATGGGAGAAGTGGACGAACATGCCGCACGAGCGGCAGCGGTTCTTCGATCTTCTGAAGGAAACGGGCGCGGCCGGCGTCGTCGTCATCAGCGGCGACCGTCATCTCGGCGAGATTTCGCTGCACACCGAAGCGATCGGCTATCCGCTCTACGACGTGACGACCAGCGGTCTGACGCAGTCGCGCAGCGGGTTTCGGGGCGTGAGCGAACCCAACCGCCACCGCATCGGCACGATGTTCTGGGGCAACAACTTCGGCCTGATCGAAATCGACTGGGACGCCGAACCCTCGCCGCGCATTCGGCTTCAGCTACGGGACGAAGAGGGCGACGTCATGTTCCAGCAGAAGTTTCCGCTCGATCTTCTGCGACCCGCGGCGCCGTAGCGCCCTTCCGATTCGGCGCGTGACGATCGGAGTCGAACTACGGAGGCATCCGCACCAGGGCCCGTCATACCGCCGCGCTCCAGAACGACCCCGCAAAGGGTCGTCATCACAGAGCCCGGGGTCAGCGCCGAAGGCGCGCCACCCCGGGCTTCGATAGGGCGACCCCTTCAGGGTCGCATATTGCGAGCTACCAACGACAGTCGCCAGCGATGGGGCACACCGGGTCGAGCAATGCCCGGCGTTGTCCTCTGCGTCGCATTTCACCGACTATCACGACAGCGCGTATGCCTGATCGCAGCGCCCCCGTTCGGCGCTCTTCTCCGTGCCTCCGCGTCTCCGTGGAGAGCTTTCCTTCCGTTCGACCGGCTACGGCGCGTCGGTCGTCTTGCGGCGCGTTCCGCGGCGTTCGATGCGGACGGCTCTCGACATGCTCGGGCTGCGGGGAAGCTCCGCCTGTCGCAGCAGGTTCGCGGCGTCTTCCGGCGGAACGGGGTTGATGAAGAATCCCGAGCCCCACTCGAAGCCCGCAACGCGCGAAAGCGCCGGAAGAATCTGGATGTGCCAGTGGCTCCAGCGCTCGCCGCCTGCCTCCTCCGGCGTGGTGCGGATGATCATGTTGTAGGAGGGGTCGTCGAGCGTCAGCTTGAGCTTCTTGAGCGTGTCGCGAAGAATCGCCGCCAGGTCCTGGACGTTGTTCTTCGTGATGTCGCTGAAGTAGGGTTCGTGGGCGCGGGGGACGATCCACGTCTCGAAGGGAAAGCGCGACGCCCACGGGCAGAAGGCGATGTAGGTGTCGTTCTCCATGACGATGCGGGACTGGTCGCGAAGTTCCTGGCGGGCGATGTCGCAGTAGACGCAGCGCTCCTTGTATTCCCAGTGCCGCCGCGCGCCCTCGACCTCCTCCTGGACGCTCTTGGGCACGATGGGCAGCGCGATGATCTGGCTGTGGGGGTGCCAGATGGAGGCGCCGGCCGCGTGGCCGTAGTTCTTGAAGATCATCACGTAGCGGAAGCGCTTGTCCTTCTTGAGCTCGACGAAGCGGTCGCGATAGGCCCAGATCACCTCGCGGACCTGTTCCTCCTCCATGTCGGGCATCTGCACGGAGGGGTCGGGCGATTCGACGACGACCTCGTGGCGGCCGACGCCGCTCATCATGTCGTACATTCCCTCGCCGGCGCGCACGGGCTCGCCGGTGGAGCCGAGGGCTGGGAACTTGTTCTCGAAGACGCGAATCCACCAGCCCGGCGTGTCGGGTTCGGTGTCCGGAGGGCGGTAAGCGAGCACCTCGGGGGGCGTCTCCCTCTCGTTTCCCGGCAGGAAGGGATCGAACTCGTCGGCGCCGTCCATGGGGACGTGGGTGACGAAGGCGGCGGGCCGGTTCGCGCGCTCGGTGGAGACGATCACCCACCGGCCGACGATCGGGTCTTTGCGAAGATCTGGCATCGCTGGGTTTCCCTGGTGGCTGTGCCCGCCCGCAGGCGGATGGACACCACGTCACCCGCGATGGCGCAGGGCAACGGGGAAGGCTCCTCCGGGATTGCGCCGTAGGGGCCTTTCGGTATGCTGAATGCGATACCATCCGCGCAGGAAGGCTCTCCAGTGCGCATTCTTACCATCCTGGTCGCGGTGCTGCTCGCCGGTTGCACCGCTCCAAGCGCGCACCTGCGGATGCGCGAGGCGGACGCGGGATTCTCCACCGGGACGTTCGCCGGGCTGGACGCGGAACTGGCACGGGCGGTCGCCGCAGGCGAGGTTCCCGGGGCGGTGCTGGCCGTCGCCAAGAACGGGCGTCTCGTCTACGAGCATGCCGTGGGCGTGCGCGACGCCAGCGGGGCGCCGATGAAGCCCGATACGGTGTTCGACGTGGCGTCGCTGACCAAACCCGTCGCGACGGCGTGTGCGACCGCCATTCTGATGTGCGACAACGAACTCTGGGACTCCGACGAAACAGGCGGAGCAACGGTGGGGGAACTGCTCATCCATCAGTCGATGCTGCCGCAGTACGCGCGGTGGGAGGACCTGGAGCCGTACCGGCGCGAGGGTCTCTCCCCCGCCGGCGTCGTCGCGGAGTGGATGGCCGCCGGCGAACCTGCGCGGTACCGGCACCCCTACAGCAACCTGGGCTACGTGGCGCTGGCGGGCGAGGTCGAGAAACGGACGAACCGGCCGATGGAGGCGCTTCTTCGCGAGCGGGTCTGGGGTCCGCTGGGCATGGCAAACACGACGTTCCGCCCGACGACGCTCGTCGGCGCGACGTTCGCGCAGACGTCGCTCGATACGGCGCCGGGCCAGGCGTTCGATCCCCTGGCGGACTGGATCGCGAAGCGCTTTCCCGGGCACGATCCCGGTCACAGCGGACTGTTCTCGACGGCGCGCGATCTGACGGTGTTCTGCCAGACGCTGCTCAACGCGGAGGATTCGGACATCCACGGCATGGAGTGCATCGCGCGGACGATGACGCGAACGCCGGCGATTCCGCTGGAGGAGAGCGGGACGGGCGTCGCTCAGTTCGGCGAGTCGGCGCGCTCCCGCGCCTTCAACACGCTGGGGTCGCGGATCGACGGCCCGTTCCATTTTCACACGGGCTACACGGGATGCATGATCTGGATGAACGCGAAGACGAACGTGTCGGTCGTTCTGATGACGAACGGTTCGCTGACCGGTCCGGACGGATGGACGGCGCTTCGCGACACGGTGCTGGGAACCGTCAACGAAGGAACGCTTCGCCCCCGGGGGGAGGAACTCTACGATCCGCGCATCTACACGCCGCCGGGAACGGCCGGCGAAGCGGTCGATTTCCGCCAGTGACGAGGAACGCATCATGGCCCTGAAGAAGAAGATGACGCACCTGGACAGGCACGGCGCCGCGCGCATGGTGGACGTCGGCGAGAAGGACGTGACGAACCGCGAGGCCACCGCCGAAGGGGAGCTGCACGCGCAGGCGGACGTTCTCGAAGCCATCTTCGGCGGCGACATGCCGAAAGGCGACGCCATCGCCACGGCGCGCGTGGCGGCCATCATGGCGGCCAAACGCACTCACGAGCTGATTCCGCTCTGCCATCCGCTGCCGCTGACGGGCATCGCCGTGGACATCGAACACGACAGGACCCGCGCGTGCGCCATCGTTCGCGCGACGGTGCGCGTGGCTTCGAGGACGGGCGTCGAGATGGAAGCGCTGACGGCGGTCAGCGTGGGGCTTCTGGCGCTCTACGACATGGCGAAGTCGATGCAGAAGGACATGCGGATCCAGAACGTGCGCCTTCGCTCGAAGAGCGGCGGACGCAGCGGCGACGTGGCGTTCGCCTGAGAGCGGCTCAGCCGCCGGTCCGGTACATGGCATCGACGAGCGCGGCGTACTTCTCCGCGATGACGTTGCGGCGGAGCTTGTACGTGCCGGTCAGTTCGTCGCCGACTTCGAAGGTCCGGGGAACGCAGCGAACGTCGACGATGCGCTCGAAGGGCTTGAACCCCGTCTCGGCGGAAACGAGCCGGCGCACCTCGCGCAGAATCGCCGCGGAGACCTTCGGGTCCGCCGCCGCCGCTTCCAGCGATTCGGCGGACGTGCCGGAAAGCGAGGGAACGATCAGCGCCGTCAGGTGCTTGCGGTCCTGGCCGACGACGAGGCACTGCTCGATCAGCGGAGACTCCAGAAGGCGCGTCTCGATGGGAACGGGCTCGATGTTCTCGCCGTTCGAGAGGACGATGGTGTCCTTCGAGCGCCCCGTGATTCGGATGCAGCCGTTGTAGGTGATCATGCCGAGATCGCCGGAATTCAGCCAGCCGTCCTTCAGAACGCGGTCGGTGGCCTCGGGGTTGCGGTAGTAGCCCTTCATCACCTGGGGGCCGCGGATGTGAATCTCGCCGCGCCTGCCGCGTCCTTCGCCGGGGACGGCCGGGTCGGGATAGAGCACCGCGCCGGATTCGGGATCGACGATGCGGATGTCGGTTTCGGGAAAGGGCGGGCCGACCGTGCCGATCACCAGGTTGTCGAAGAGGCGAAGCGCGGCGACGGGGCTCGTTTCGGTCAGACCGTAGCCTTCGAGAACCGGAACGCCGATGGCGTTGAAGAACTCGTCGATGTGGAGCGGAAGCGCTCCCCCGCCGGAGACGGTGCCGCGAAAGCGACCGCCAAGTTTCACGCGAACCTTCTTCAGGACAACGGCGTCGAGCACCAGATGCGGCGGTCCGAAGGCCAGCAGTTCGAGACCGCGGCGAAGCGCCAGGGCGATGGTACGCGCAGCGGTGCGGCCTTCGGTGTCCAGTTCCCGCCCCCGGAAGAACTGGCGCGCGCGAAGAACACGAACGGCGCAGGCGACCGCCGCACCGAACAGGGTGCGCTTGAGGGGTCTCTCCTTCGCCATGGCCGAGACGATCTTCGCGTGAAGGCTCTCCCAAAGGCGCGGCGCGGACGCCATGATCGTCGGCGCGACGGCGACGAGGTCCTCCGCCAGCGTGCGCGGCGACGTGTACCAGATGCCCACGCCGTTGGCGATGCCGGCGGTGAGGAAGACGCGTTCGTAGCTGTGCCAGACGGGCAGGATGGAGAGCATGCGGTCGTCGGTGCGAAGCTCGATGGGAAGTAGGCGAATCTGCGAAAGCATGTTGGCGTGGGTGAGCTGGACGCCCTTGGGCTGGCCGGTGGTGCCGGACGTGTAGATGATCGTGAAGAGGTCGGCCGGTCCGGCGACGTCGATCCGCTCCTCGGCGCGGCGGTCGCCGGAGGCGCGCAGCCCGGCGCCGGCCCGTTCGAGGTCCGCCATGCTGGCGACGCCATCGCCGCCGTCACCCTCCATGACGATGACGTGCTCGATCAGCGGCAGGTTCGCGCGACACTGCGCGAGAGCCCCCAGTACGCGCTCGTTCTCGACGAAGACGACGCGGACTTCCGCGTGACCCAGGATGTACTCGATGTCCGACGGCGTGACGTCGGCGGCGCGGGGCACGTCGGCGGCTCCCGCGATCTGGATGGCGTAGTCCGCCAGAATCCATTCGAGGCGGTTGTCGGCCAGCAGGCCGACGTGGTCGCCCTTGCCGACGCCCAGGTCCATCAGCGCCGTGGCGAGGGCCAGGCCGCGCTCGTAGAGCTCTTTGTAGGTGATCGTGGAGTACTCGCCCCGGCCGGTTCGGGTGCCGAACGCGACGCGGTCCGCGAACCGGTCGGCGGTTCGCCGGTAGACCTGGGCGATATTGCGGATTCCGTCCATGGCTTAAACGAATTGGGGGAGCCGTAAGGCTCCCCCGCAAGCGTTTCGTTCGAACCGGGCCGAGAATCAGTCGACGGCGGTTCCGATGGCGATGTTCCAGTCCCCGTCGGGGCGGTGCTCGAAGCCAAGGCCGTTGACCAGGAACGGCGTCCCGAAGGCGCTGGTGCCGTTGGAGAGCGCCACCCAGTTGTCGCGGAACTCCGTGTTCTGCATCAGGTCGTCCACGCCGTTGTCGTCCATGTCGCCGGCGAAGACCCACCAGCCGAGACCGCGCGTGGGGTCGTCGTGCAGGCCGTGGTTGGCGGCCCACACCGTCGCGGCTCCAAGAGCCGTTCCACTGCCGTTGTTGAGGGCCACCTGGACGTTGGAGCCCGCCAGGTCCGACACGAAGGCCACGTCGTCGTTGCCGTCGCCGTTGAAGTCGCCGAGCGCGATGCCCTGCTGACCGGCGGGGTTGTAGCGGAACGTGCTCGCCGCGGCGAGAACCGCAGGCGTCGGCAGCGAGAGGCCCTTGCGGGCGATCACGGCGCCGAACACCGCCGACATCGTTCCGGTGGCGTTGTTGAGGTGGAAGATGTCCTCGAAGCCGTCGCCGTTGAAGTCGGCCTTCGAGGTGAAGATGTTCGCGTTGATGGCCAGGCCGGGAACGGCGACCTGCTGGGGCGCGGAAATCTGGCCCAGCACGTTGATGCCGATCTTGACCGAGTTGTTGCTCGCCTCGACGAGGTCCATCATTCCGTCGCCGTTGATGTCCAGGCCGATGAACTGCACCTGCGAGCGGTCCTTGTCCATCGACCAGCCGTCGGAGTTCATCGTCGGATCGCCGAGCATGCCGCCGCCCTGGTTGAGAGTCGTCCAGGCGCTGCCGAACTGCTCGATCGTCAGAACGTCCGTCAGACCGTCGTCGTTGAGGTCGCCGAAGAGCGCCACGTCGTCCGCGCCGATGTCGTGGTTGAAGCCCGTGAAGCGCATGCGCTGCTCGGTGGCGAAGGTCGGCACGGTGTTCTCGCTGTACCAGACGTCGGTGAACTCGGTGAGGACGAAGATGTCCTCGCCGCCGAGGCCGGGCGTCGCGAGACGCGTGATGGTGCGGGTCACGGGAGCGGACAGGGCGCCGTCGTCGTCGACGGAACGGACGATGACATCGTTGGCCCCGATGGAAAGTACCGCATTGAAGTTCCAGGATGTGGTGCCCGTCGCGGTGAAGGTGTCGCCATCGATGGTGAATTCGACACGTGCGATCGTTCCGTCGGTGTCGGCAGCCGTACCGGAGAAAGCGAAGGAGGTGGTACCGACGCCAACGGTTTCGTCGCCGGAGGGCGTCGTCACGACGACCGTCAGGGCGACGTTCGGAGTGCCGG
>JAJFLJ010000140.1 GCA_021772755.1 Candidatus Sumerlaeota bacterium | reverse complement strand
GTAGAGTTCCTGGAACTCCGCGGCGTCCTCGTCGCTGCACGCGAGGATCAGATCCGCTGCGCGGCAGAGACGGCGTTCGATGCGGGCGATGCGGGCGACGGCGCGATCGGCCCAGAAGCCGGATCCAAAGACCTCGCGCGCGAGCTTCGCCTCCACATTGTAGGAATCGTAGACGAGATACTGGCCGGGTTTCAGTCTTGGCGCCGGCCAGGCCTTGTACACGAACGGACTTGAATGAATGACGACGTCGGCCTCGCCGCACGCTTCGCCGGCCGCCTCGACATACGCCCGGTCGCGATGCGCCGCGTGGGTCGCAACGAGGCCGGAGCATTCCGCGAACTTCGCGTGCCTGTCGTAGAACCGGTGAAACCCGTTGTAGTGGCGGGACTTGGGAATGCGCGTCTCGACGCACGTTTCGGTGTGGCGGATTTCCTCGCGCTGCGCCTCGCCGAAGGTGGGATTCACCATGCGGACGTCGAACCGGCGCGAAAGACGGGTCGTCAGATTGACGTAGCGCAACTCGCCGCCGGACTTCGGCGGCGAGAACGCCGGGTGGAAATTCAGAACGGCGACGCGGCGCCGGCTCATGTCGGAGAGAGCGGCCACGCAGTAAGCGGAGCGCCTTCGGGGCGGATCGCGAGCTGGCGCAGGTAGTGATCGCAGAGCACCAGAGCCACCATCGCTTCGACCATGGGGACGGCGCGGGGCAGAACGCAGGGATCGTGGCGGCCGCGGGGCAGCAGTTCCGCCTCCTCGCCCTTGTCGTTCACGGTCATCTGCGGCATCAGGATCGTGGCGACGGGTTTGAAGCCGACGCGCAGATGGATGGTCTCGCCGTTGGAAATGCCGCCCTGCACTCCGCCGCTGCGGTTGGTGGTGGTGCCGATGCGCCCGTCGCGGTTGACGAAGCGGTCGTTGTGCTCGCTGCCCTTGAGAAACGTGCCTTCCATGCCGCTGCCGATTTCGAAGGCCTTGCTGGCGGGAAGGGAAAGCATGGCCTTCGCGAGGTCCGCTTCGAGCTTGTCGAAGACGGGATCGCCGAGGCCGGCCGGCACGCCGCGCGCCACGCAATCGACGGTGCCGCCGATGCTGTCGCCCTGGCTCTTCACGTCCTTGATGCGGGCGATCATGCGTTCGGCCACGGCCTGGTCGGGACAGCGCACGATGTTGCTCTCGATATCGGCGAGCGTCACGGTCTCGCCATCGACGATGGCGGAGATGTCCTGCACGCGGGAAACCCAGGAGAGGACTTCGACGCCGAGGCGCTCGCCGAGAATCTTCTTCGCGATGGCACCCGCCGCGACGCGTCCGATGGTTTCGCGGGCGGAGGCGCGCCCGCCGCCGCTCCAGTTGCGAATGCCGTACTTGGCGTCATAGGTGTAGTCGGCGTGGGAGGGACGGTACAGGTCCTTCCAGCGCTCGTAGTCGCTGGCGCGGGCGTCCTTGTTTCGAACGACGATGCAGATCGGCGTCCCGATGGTTCTGCCCTCGAAGAGACCGCTGACGAACTCGGCGGTGTCGGGCTCGCCCCGGGCAGTGACGATGCTGGACTGGCCGGGTTTGCGGCGGTCGAGTTCCGTCTGGATTTCGTCGATGGATATTTCGAGGCCGGGGGGGCAGCCCTCGACGACGACGCCGACGGCGCCCCCGTGGCTTTCGCCGAAGGTCGAGATGCGAAACAACTGGCCGAAGATGGAACCCATAAGCGACTGAAAACACCCCGGTTGGCGGTCGGAGATTGAGGCGCCCGGGGGCGGCGGCTGTCAACGGGACAGCGCCACCGGCGGGGACTTCAGTCTCCTGCGGGAAGGATTTCGGGGGATTCGGACTCCCCGGTTTCCAACTGGTAGCGGCAATACATCAGCGTTCCGGCGGCGGACGCCAAGGGCGGCATCAGGAAGAAGGCGCAGGGGACGGCGAGCATCGGCAGGGCAAAGCCGATGGCGAACCGGCGGTTGGCCTTCAGCCAATCCATCTTTTCCTTCAATGGAACCCCGCGCCGGTCCATGGGCATGCTGAAGGCGTCGAGCGCGAGAAACATGGCCGCGACGTAGAGGTTGAACACCAGGACCAGGAGGGCCCCGACACCGGGAATCAGCCCCAGCAGCAGAGAGAGGAGAATGCGCGGGATCGTGACGCCGACGCGCCGCAGGGCTTCGAAGATGGCGTGGCGCACGCCGGGCCAGAACTCCATTCCCCGGGCCAGTAGATCGGGCCGGTCGGCGAGCAGCTCGCGCTCGATACGCTCCCCGATGAGATCGTGAAAGGGCGCTCCGATCACGATGGCGCCCAGCAGAAACAGGCCCGCGCTGACGGCGATCAGGGCCAGGGCGATCATGTACTTTCCGAGGAACCCGAGCCAGGAAATCCAGCGGGACTCGAACTCCGGCAGCATGCCGGAGAGCCAGGGGTAGACCAGATATCCCATCACGAAAGCGACGACGGGCAGAACGACGAGGAGGTTGATCGCCCAGGGCGCCACGCAGAGAGCGAGCAGCCGGGGCCGGGCGGCGAGGAACACGAGTCCGCGGAAGGGCGTGCGCAGCCCTTCGGAGAAGCCGAACCGCTCCCGCGCGAAAAGGGCGTCTCTCGCCGTATGCACCACCGTCTTGATCATGGAGGGAGTGTTGGATGGTCGCGGGGGCCGCCGCAAGAGCGGGAAGTGCGTTTTTTTCTTGCCGTTGTGCGGGCCGAAGGCAGTCAGTCGGGTCGGCTGATGGCCGAGTCATCCGCCGGAGACCATCGTATCATGTCGTTTCTTGGATTCGGAAAGCAAAAGGACTCCACCCCGCCGTCGGCGGCCGAGCGCTATGCCCAGGCCGGGCGCGAGGCGATGGAACTGGGCGATTTCGTCCGCGCCGTGGAGTACTTCCGAACGGCGCTGGAGTACGCCCCGCTGAGCCGCGAGCTGAGGGGCGAACTCTCCGACGCGCTGTTGGAGAAGGCTCTCGCCAGCGAGCGCAAGAAGGCCCCCCGGCAGAATCGCAAGAGCGCGGTGCTGCCCGAAGTGAAGAGCGAACCCCCTCGCGCCCGTCCCCGGAAGCGGCCCAACGGCCCCCGGCGCGGCGAGATGCGCGCGGCCCGCGAGGCTCTTTCGCGTGCGTTGCACAGCCCCGGGATGGCCGCGGCCGATGCGGCGGAGGAGGCGGCACTGACGCTGGCGGCTGCGGAGACTCCGCGGCCCATGCCCCGCCGCAGGACCAGGCGGGGTGGTGGTATGGGGAAATCGTCGCGGCGGCGCATGTGGACGATGGGGGCGATATACGGCGGCGCCCTGATGATCCTCGCCGGAGCGGCCCACGGGCTGATCTCGCGGGCGATCAACGACGCGGCGCTGCCGGAAGTGACGGAAGTCCGCACGATTCCCGCAGGCCTGGCCAGTGTGCTGGAAGAGGCTGGCGAGTTGCTGGGCGACAAGCAGCCGCAGAAGGCGTTTGTCCTTTTGGAAGGCGTGCTGGACGACTATCCGGATTTCGAGAAGACCATCGAGTCGGCGATGGTGCAGGCTCTGCGGGCAGAAGGCAGCGCGCACCTGAGCGACCGCGACTACGAGAAGGCGGCGGATGCGTTCGAACGCGCGACGCGCGTTCAGCCACTGACGACGGACAACTGGATCGACCTGGCACGCGCTCTTCGCGAGGGCGGGCGAACCGTGCAGGCGTCGAAGCCGGCGACGGCGAAGGCGATGCTGGAACGGGCGTCGAACGCCTACCAGCGCGCGCTCGACGTGGAAGCGGCGAATCCGGCGGCTCTCTACGGGATCGCCCAGGTTCATCTGTTTCTCGACGAGCGCAACGCGGCGGTGAGTCAGCTCAAGCGGCTGGTCGCCGCCGCGCCGGACAGCCCGGAGGCGCGCAAGGCCGAGCGCGATCTCGAACAGCTGACCGGACGACGCAGCTAGCTCTCCCCCACGCGACGATACGGAAACGCGAAGCGCCGACCCGCAAGGGCCGGCGCTTTCCGATTCGGGTCTTCTTCGCTTCCGGTCTTACTTGACGACCTTCGGGATCGAGAAGAGCGGAAGGTAGAGGGCGATGACGATGGTACCGACGATGACGCCGAGGAAGACGATCAGGAGGGGTTCGAGGATCGAGGTGAGGGCGGCGACGGTGTCGTCGACCTCGCGTTCGTAGGCCTCGGCCACCTTGTTGAGCATCTGGTCGATGGCACCGGTTTCCTCGCCGACGGCCACCATGTGGACGACCAGGGGCGGGAAGACGGGACACTCGGCAAGGGGCTCGTGGATGGACTCGCCGTCCTTGACCGACTGGTAGACCTTGTCCATGGCGCGGGCGACGACTTCGTTGCCGGAGGTGTCGCGCACGATGTCGAGGGCCTGGAGGATGGGCACGCCGGAGGTGACGAGAGTCGCCAGGGTGCCGGCGAAACGGGCGATGGCGACCTTGCGGACGAGTTCGCCGAGGACGGGCAACTTGAGCTGGACGCGGTCGAAGAAGTGCTTCCCTTCGCGCGTTCCGTTGATCTTCTTGAAGAGGATGAAGATGATGACGGCCCCCAGGAGAACCCAGCCCGTCTTCTCGCGCAGTATCTCGGAGGCCCTCACGAGACTCAGGGTCAGGGCCGGCAGCTCGGCTCCGAGCTGTTCGAAGATGTCGACGAACTTCGGCATGATCTTCCAGAGAATGAAGCCGACGATGAGAATGGCGAGGATCGACACGACGAGGGGGTACATCATGGCGGACTTGACTTTGCCCTTCAGGGCCTGGCGCTTCTCGAGGAAGTAGGCGATCTTGTTGAGGACGGCTTCGAGCACACCGCCGATCTCGCCGGCGCGCACCATGTTGACGTAGAGGTTGTCGAAGATCTTGGGGTGCTTGGCGAGGGCTTCGGAGAGGGAGGATCCGCCCTCGATGTTCTTGGATATCTGCTTGATCTTTTCCTTGAAGACGACGGATTCGACCTGCTCGGAAAGGATGAAGAGGGAGCGGAGAATGGGCAGGCCGGCGTCGATCAGGGTGGCGAGCTGGCGGGTGAAGGTCACGACGTGCTTCTGCTTCACGCGGTGCATGACGTTTCTGATGCCCGGGAGGGCGAACAGGTCGACGTCGCTGGCCTTGCTCTTGTGCTGCACGACCTTGAGGGGGTAGTACCCCATGTTGCGCAGCTTCTCGATAATCAGGTCTTCGTTGGCGGCGTCGATGATGCCGCGGACCTGTTTACCGCCCTTGTCCAGGGCCTCGTAGAAAAACTCAGCCATTTCAGTGTTCTCCGTGAGTACCGGGCCTCGCCCGCTGCCAAGAGGATTTCAGGCCGGAGGGCGGATTCTGTCAACGCGTTTTCCCCCGACCCGTAAACGCGGGGCGGGGGCGAAACGTGGAGGGTGGGGGTGGCAATTCGGTACGATTCGGAGAGCGTGCGCTATTCGCCGCCGCGGGAGGCCACGACGGGGTCGTGCGGGGCGGGGGTTGCGGCGGGAATGGTGTCGCGGAATTCCTCGGTGAGTCGCTCGATGGCCTGCTCGGCTCCGTAGCGGAGGCAGTAGCCGGCGGAAAGGACGGTGGGATTGAAGAAGCCGTTGGGGTAGCCGGCGTGGTCCTCGCGGATGGCGAACTCGGAGATGACCGTGGTGTCGCCGGTTCCGTCCAGCAGGCGCCCCTCCATCTGGAGGATGGTGGTCCCGGCGCCGTAGCCCACCAGGTAGCGGAGCCAGCCGTTGCCCTTCTTGACGTCGGTGACGGCGCTTTCGAGGGTCACGACGCGGTAGCCTTCGGTGGCGGAGTCCTCGGGAACCCAAGCGTACCGCACGCGGACGGGGTGGGGATACTGGCGAAGGAGGTAGCGGTAGAAGCGCTCGCGGATGGTGAAGAGGACCTTCTCCTCGTCCTCCTGCTTGAGGCGGGTGGAGGCGCGCCAGACCGGTTTGTCCACGACGAAGAGGACGGGCTGGGCGGAGTCGAGATCGACGCCGTCGGCTTCCGCCTGGGGAACCGGTTCGCCCTTCTTTTCGAGTTTCCGCAGCTGCTCGCGCGTGAGATAGTATCCGTCGAGGGAGTCGTCCTGCTCCTCGACGAGATGGGTAAAGACCTTGCGGGTGTCGGTTTCGCCGAGCTTGCCGTAGTCGTCGAGATATCCCGTCGGGCGGATATTGCCGGCGCATCCGGCGGCGAGAAGTGCGAGCGCGAGAAGTGCGAAAGAGCGAATCATGGGAGAGGTTCCTGGCGAAAATCGAT
>JAJFLJ010000139.1 GCA_021772755.1 Candidatus Sumerlaeota bacterium | reverse complement strand
CGGCGATGCTGTCCATCTCCGCCGAGATGGAGAGCGTGACGCTCTCGGTCGCGATGAAGGGCAGAATCTCCACGGTGATCCCCTCGCTCGCCTCGTCGAGCAGTTCGTCCCACTCGTTCGAGGAGTTGACCGGTCCGCCGGAGGGGTTCAGCCGCGTGAACGGAACCGCGGTCCTCGTGCTGATGACCGCCGGGGAGCCGGTGGCCGCGCCGCGGGCGCCGCCGCTGAGTCCGCCCGGAATATCCTCGCTGTTGACCATCGTAACGCGCGTCGAGGTCAGGACCTTCGCGTTCCCCGACTGCGCGGTGAAGTTCAGGAAGTCCGCGGCGACGCGCGCGTCGAGCGTCAGGATGTTGGAATAGACGTCGGTGTCGCCATCGAAGAACGTGTACGGACTCGTTCCGTCGTAGGTCAGCTCGCCGCCGAAGAAGCGCTTCCACGCGTCCCAGTCCAGGCCCAGCTTGTGGCGGTCGCCCTCCTCGATCTCGTAGATGTCCACCCCGAGAGCGAGCTGGAGCGGCGGCCGGTCGAACATCTCGAGAGCGAGAAGGTCGTCGGCGATGTCGGTGGGGTTCTCGACGATGTAGATGCTGTTGGTCGAATCGTCCGCGAACGGCGGAAAGAGAAACGCGCCGACGTTGCCCAGTTCCGTTCCGCCGAGGATGGACACGAGCTCCGACGCGGTGCGGTGCTTTCCGACGTAGCGAACGGCTCCCGGCCCGCCGCCGAAGTCCGCGCCGGTCTGGTCGTGGAACCGGAAGCCCGGGCGGTCGCACGTCTCGACGATTTCCGTGACGTAGGGAATCATGAAGTCCGGCGCCGTCACGAAGATGTACTGCGCGTCGCGGCCCTCCGCGTCCTTCACGCCTCCGGCACCCATGACCTCGACGACGCCGCCCTCGTACGCGACGGTGCGCAGGAGGTAGCTCTGGATCTCGATGGCGTTGGTGTTGTAGACGGGATAGACTTTCCCGATGTAGTTGTTCTTCGAGAGCCCCGGCGCGCTGCGGAACTTGTCGGTGGCTTCGCGCGAAAGCGTGTCGATGGTGTCGAGATAGTACCGGGGCTCCTGCGAGACGTTGATCTTCGCGAGCACCTCCTCGGGAAGTCCCGGCACCGTCTTGTCGCGCGTGGTGGTCACGTCGCGGTCGCTCTGCGCGACCGCCAGAACCGGCAGTCCGATCAGCGCCGAAGCGACCGCCCTCCTTGCGCTCCGTGCGAGGTCTCGTGCGTTGGCAGCGTCCATTCGTCGTTCTCCTTCGAGAATCGTGGTCTTCCGAACGTACATCTCGGATGCCCGGCCATTCTGCAACGGCTGGGCCACGGTTGACGAAGAAGAGATGCGGACCGCTCCAAACGACGACGCATCAGGCATCGGCGCTTCCGGCCGCGCGCCGCATAAACTACTTGCTTGAAGTCCAGGGCGGGATCGCGCGGCGTGGCCGCATTCGCGCACCGGAGTCGCAATTGCGCAGTCTTCGCTCCGAGTGGCCGCATTCGCCCACTCTCGGGAGCGGCGATCAGCCGGTCATCCGAAGTGCGTATCGTCCGTCCGCCGCATCGACGCGGCACGGGCGTCCGTAGAGCGCGGCCAGGTTCTCCGAGGTAACCATGGCGCGCGTCGCGCCGGATGCGAGGACGCGTCCATCCCGCAGCAGCAGAACATGGGAGACGAAGGGGCGCAGTTCCTCGACGTGATGGGTGACGAGCAGAATGGTCGGTGCTTCGGGACGGGCCGCGAGACGCTCCATGTCGTCGAGGAATTCCTCGCGCGCGACGGGATCGAGGCCCGCGCAGGGCTCGTCGAGAATCACGAGCGCCGGCGAGCAGGCCATCGCCCGCGCGATCAGCGTGCGCTGGCGCTCGCCCTGCGAGAGCACCTTCCACCGCCGGTCGGCGATATGCCCCGCGTTCGCCGCGTCGAGCGCTTCGCGGGCCGCGTCGTACTCGACGTCGGCGAAGTCGCGCCAGAGGCCCACCGACGCCTCGAATCCCGACAGGGCAATCCTGAGCGCGGAGTCCTCCGGCGGAAAGCGCTGGACCTGGGAACTGCTGACCCAGCCGATCCGGCGACGCAGCGCGCGGATATCGGTGTCGCCGAACGATTCGCCCAATACGCGCACCGATCCCTCCGTCGGCCACTCGTACCCGGCGATGGCCTTCAGCAGCGTGGTCTTGCCGCAACCGTTCGGCCCCAGCAGCGCCCAGTGCTCGCCGGGGCGAATCGTCCACGAGACGTCGGAGAGAATCGTCACGGCATCGCGTTCGAGCACGATGCCGGACAGGTCGAGGATGGGGGTTTCGATCATCGTGTGCGCATGGCGCGACCGGCGGGGCTCAGAAGCCCCCTCCGCCTCCGGCAGCCGCTGCACCGAAGGCGGCGCCGAAGATCAGGAAGATGCCCACGAGGACGGCACCAAGACAGAGCACAATGGGTGCGATCACCGCGACGGCGGCCTTCCATCCGTCCGTCTCGTGAACCGTCGAGAGTCCGATGACCAGCATGACGATCATCCACACCGTGCCGACGCAGCCCCCGACGCAGGGAATGATGTTGAGCATCGTCGTGGCGGCGGAGGAATAGCAGACGACGCGGAACGTCGCTTCGTATCCTTCGTTCGCCCCGCCAAGGAGACTGAGCACGAGATGATAGATTCCCGCGGATATCCACGCCAAAATGACGATGACCACCGGGGCGAACAATACCGTGCAAACCAACCCCAGGACGCCGCCCGTGGCCGCCGCACCGCCGCCTCCCCCACCGCCCTGCTGGCCCTGGGCAGCGAGCGACATCATCTGGAACGGCATCTGCCAGATCATTCCGATCAACGTTCCCACGAAACCAAGAATCGCGAGGTAGATCATCGGCTGGGTGTAGTCGCCGGCCCGCCGCATGTCGGAGAAGAATTCGCGCGGCTGGAGGAGCGAGGGACGCAGCGTCTCCCAGATGCGACCGAAGAACGGGAGGCTCTGGTCCTCCCATGCGGGGCCTTCCGGGAATCCCGCGTCGGCCCTCGTGTCGTACAGAGGCGCCGACATCATGTGGGTGCCGGCCGCGCCAGCGCCGTATCCACCGCTCCCTGCGACCGGAGAGTTGGGTGTGGGGAGCGGCTGGCCCGGTTGCGGCGCCGGACCGTCGCTGCGGCGGGGCATCATTTCCGACAGGTCGTCCTGAAGCTCGTGCCGAACGCCCGCCAGGGGAACCCATTCCGGCAGACCGTCCTTCCAGACGAGGGTCGCGCCTGAAATCCGCCCCTCGCGGAGGAGCCGCAGGAGCTCGGCGTCCTCGACGGGACCGACTTGTTCGCTGTTTGACGCGTAGAACCAGGAGGCCATGGTCGCCCGCTTCCCAACTCGCCGGATTGAATGTCAGGGAGGAAATGGGACCAGACCTGCGCGAGACCGGTCAAACGGGAAATCCCCCGGCGAAGGTCTTCGTTGCTCCTCCGGCGGAGACGGGCGAGGAAACGGGTCCGTCGCCCGCACCCGGAGTCGTCCGTGATAGACCAGCCCGACCGCAAACTCTACGTCGTCGCCACGTCACACCTGGACACGCAGTGGCGGTGGACGTTTCGCGACACGATCCAGCGCTATCTCCCCGAAACTCTGCGCGCGAACTTCGATCTCTTTCGCAGGCATCCGCATTACAACTTCAACTTCGAGGGCGCGTACCGCTACATGCTCGCGAAGGAGTACCATCCCGAGCTGTACGCGGAACTGAAGGGCTGGATCGCGACGGGACGATGGCATGTCTGCGGCGCGAGCATCGACGCCGGCGACGTCAACACCGTGTCGCCGGAATCGCTCGTTCGCCAGGCGCTCTACGGCAACGGCTTCTTCCGGCGCGAATTCGGAAAGGTCTCGCGCGACGTCTTTCTGCCCGACTGTTTCGGCTTCGGATGGGCGCTGCCAAGCATCGCCGCGCACTGCGGCCTGAAGAGCTTCTCGACGTCGAAGCTCGAATGGGGATCGTCGGAGGGCATTCCCTTCGGCGTTGGGTTCTGGGAAGGCGTGAACGGCGAAGGCGTCGTCGCCTGCATCGACCCCGGCCAGTACTCCCTCGGCCTGAAGGACGACTGGCTGAACCAGGAGGGCTGGCTCGCCCGGATCGACAAGACGGGCGAGCGGTGCGGCGCGTACGCGGACCTCAAGTACTTCGGCCTGGGCGACACCGGCGGCGCGCCGGACGAGCAGTCCGTCATCCGCCTGGGATGGGCCATCGAAGGCGATACGCCCATCGAAGTCGTCAGCGCCGCCGCGGACGAACTGGCGCTGTCGATGACGGACGAGCAGATCGCGGGACTTCCGCGCCACGCGACCGAGTTCCTCCTCATCGAGCACGGCACCGGAACGTACACGGCGCACGGCGAGATGAAGCGCTGGAACCGCATGAACGAATGTCTCGCCGATGCCGCGGAGAAGGCGAGCGTCGCGGCGGAATGGCTCGGCGCGATCCGCTATCCCCGCGCGAAGCTGACGGACGCCTGGGTGCGCGTCCTGGCGAACCAGATGCACGACATCCTTCCCGGCACGAGCGTTCCCGAGGCCTGCCGACTCTCGTGGAACGACGAGGTGCTGTCGCTCAACCAGTTCGCCGCGGCCCTGAAGGATGCCGTCTGCGGCGTCGCGAAGATGCTCGACACGAGGGGCGACGGCACGCCGGTCGTCGTGTTCAATCCAACGAGCGTCGAACGAGTGGAGAGCATCGCCGTCCCAACGCCGGACGGCGGCGAGAGAACGTTCGTCGCCAGAGTGCCGCCGCTCGGATTCGCCGTCCACCATCTTGCGGAAGTTCAGGCCGAAGACGACGAGCCGGACCGCTATGCCGTTTCGACCGATGCGGACGGCAATGTGGCGTCGATCGTCGACCGCACGACGGGGCGGGAACTGCTCGCCGCGCCGATTCGCCTGCAGATGCTGGACCACGCGCCGAAGGAGTGGCCGGCCTGGACCATCGTTTACGACGACGTCACCAGGCCGCCGCGATCCGTCGTCGGCGGTCGCGCCGGAGAGGACGGTTCGGTCCTGCACGAGGGTTCGCGGTTCAGGACGAGCGTTCGTTCCGTAAGGACCGCCTGGGGCGGTGCCGTGGAGATCGAGTGGGACATCGAGTGGCAGACGCCGGGAACGATCCTGAAGGCGGCGTTTCCGCTCGCCGCGTCGAATCCCAGGGCTGTCTACGATCTCGGCCTGGGAACGATCGAGCGCAGCAACAACCACGAGAAGCTGCACGAGGTTCCCGCGCAGCAGTGGGCGCATCTCACCGACGCGTCCGGCATGTTCGGCGTTTCCATCATGACCGAGGGAAAGTACGGATGGGACAAGCCGGAGGACGGAACGCTGCGGCTGACGCTGCTGCATTCGCCGCGCATGACGGGGTTCAAGTGCCATCTCGGCGGCGCGAACTTCACCGATCACTTCCTCGAGCAGGAGCAGCTCGACTTCGGCCCGCACCGCGTGCGCGTCCGCATCATGGCGACGCCGGGAGACTGGCGTGCCGGCAGAACCGTCTGGCAGGCCGGCGCGTTCAACCAGCCGCTGCTCGCGTTCTTCGCCGGGAAACATGCCGGTCCGCTTGGGCGTTCGTTCTCTCTCGCGCACGTCGATAGCGACGCCGTGGCCGTCAAGGCGCTGAAGAAGGCGGAGGACTCCGGCGAGTACGTCCTGCGGCTTCAGGAGATCGACGGCCGGCCGCAGAGGAACGTTCGCGTCGCGATGGGCGACGGCATCGCATCCGCGCGCGAGCTCAACGGCATGGAGGAACACCTCGGCGCCGTCGATGTCGCGGACGACGGCGCGCTGGCACTCGACTTCAGGCCCTTCGGCATGCGCACGATCGCCGTGCGGCTGAAGAGCGTGGCGCATTCCTCCTCGACGCCCGTGTGCGAGCACGTCGCGCTGCCGTTCGACTGTCGCGCCATCAGCACCAACGACAACCGACAGGACGGGAACATCGACGGCGAGGGAAACTCGATCCCTTCCGAGCAGCTTCCCGGGATCGTCGAGAGCGAGGGCATCCCGTTTCGGACCGGGCCGCGCCGCGCACGACAGAACAACGCGGTCGTCTGCCGCGGGCAGACCGTCGAGCTGCCGGATGGCGACTGGACGCGGGTCTACGCCCTCGCGGCGTCGCTGAGCGGCGGTTCGGACTCGACGATTCGCATCGGAGACCGGGTGGAGCGCTTCCGCGTTCCCGCGTACACCGGTTTCGTCGGCCAGTGGCACGATCGCCTGGTGAACGGAGTCTGCGAAGCCGATCCGTCGAAGTACGAACCGGCGTTCGTCCGCTACGCCGACGTGGCGTGGTGCTGCTCGCACCGCCACAACGGTTCCTCCAACGCCGACGAGGCGTACCGCTACACGTACCTCTTCAAGATCGGGTGGGATCTGCGCGGCGAACGGACAGTGACGCTTCCGGACGACACGCGCATTCGCGTCTTCGGACTGACGGTCGCGAGGAACGCAAACGAGGGCGCGCAGCCGGTCGCGCCGCTGTACGACTGAGCCGACGACTTCTCAGAACTTCGTGACGATCGTCATCCCGGTGTCGCCGAAGGCGTCCATCGCCATGAGCGCGGCGGGAGCCTCTTCCAGGGCGATCCGCCGTCCGACGAGCCGGTCCGGCCGCAGCTCGCCCCGGCGAATCATCTCCATCATCGCGGGATAGCGGTGCGCCTGCATTCCGTGGCTGCCGAGGATTTCCAGTTCGTGCGCGATGACGCGGTCCATCGGAACCGGCGGGCGCGAATCCTCTGCCAGCATCAGGCCGACCTGGACGTGACGGCCGCGCTTGCGCAGGCACGCGACGGAGGCGAAGCACGTCGCCGCACTGCCGAGCGCGTCGATGGAGGCGTGCGCTCCCCCGCCGGACGCTTCGCGAACCGCCGCCGCGACGTCGTCGCACGCCGACGCGTCGATCGTCGCGCGGGCGCCGAGGTCTCTCGCGAAGGCCAGCTTCTTCTCGGATATGTCCACCGCCACCACGTTCGCTCCGAGTGCACGAGCGATCATGACCGCCGAGAGACCGACTCCCCCGCAACCGTGCACGGCGACCCATTCGCCGGCGGCAACGCGCGCCTGGTCCACGACCGCGCGAAAGGACGTCGTGAAGCGACAGCCCAGGCTCGCCGCCGTCACGTCGTCCATCTCCTCCGGCAGTCGCACCAGGTTCGTGTCCGCGCGGTGCAGCGCGACGTACTGCGCGAAACTCCCCCAGTGGGTGAAGCCGGGCTGGCACTGGCGGTCGCACACCTGGTGATTGCCGGACGCGCATTGCGGGCACGAACCGCAGGCGCAGACGAACGGCACCGTCGCGCGGTCCCCCGGTTTCCAGAGCCGCACGTCGCGCCCGACGGCCTCGACGACACCGGCCATCTCGTGGCCCGGGACGTTCGGCAGCGAAATGTCCGCATCGTGACCCATCCACCCGTGCCAGTCGCTGCGGCAAACTCCGGTCGCCGTGACCCTGAGCACCACGCCGTCGGCCGGAGGCGCCGGGTCGTCGATACGCTCGATGCCGAAGGGGCTGGCGAATTCGGAGTAGAGGGCGGCTTTCATGGGCGAAGGCACCGGAAGGGCGATGGCGGATCGTTGCGCCGACGGGGCGGCGGGCAAGGGGTGTCCGAGAGCCGCCCCGGCGGGGCCCACTTTCCGTTTGACGGGCCGGGGGGGTGTCCTGACCATGCGCAGCCCCTCTCAGGAGGGGTCAATTTCCGAACGGTTTGGACGATCATGGCCAAGTGCGAAATTTCCGGCAAGAGCCGCGGCGTCGGCAATAACGTCAGTCACGCCAACAATAGAACCCGGCGGACCTTTGGCGCCAACATCCAGAAGGTGAAGATCGTGGACGAGACGGGCACCGTCCGCCGCGCCAAGGTCTCCACCAAGGTTCTGAAGAGCAACCAGGTCATGAAGGCCCCGCCCCGCCGCGTGATGCGCGAAATGGCGAAGGCCGAAGAAGAGAAGGGCTGAGACGACGTCTCGGCCGCCGGTTTCGCCGGCGGAGCGGGCAGCCGGGCTCCGAGCGACGGAGAGCAACGAACCTGGTCAGGTCCGGAAGGAAGCAGCCATAAGTTTTCCTCCCCGGGTGCGCGGTCGGTCCGGTTGTCCGCCCCTCCGACGAAACGGAATTCCATCGAGCCGGTCCCGCGACCGGCTCGATTCTCGTTAAGCCTGCGGCGTACCATCCCCGAAGAGATCGACGACGCGGTCTGCGGGAATCTGCTCCGGCGCAACCAGACCCAGGTGCTCCCAGGCCAGCTTCGTCGCGACGCGTCCGCGCGGGGTGCGCGCGAGAAACCCGATCTGGATCAGGTAGGGCTCGACCACGTCGATCAGGGTGTCGTCGTCCTCGCTCAGACTGACGGCGAGCGTGTTGAGCCCCACGGGCCCGCCCTCGAACTTGTGGACGAGGCATTCGAGAAACGCGCGGTCCTGGCCGTCCAGTCCCATCGCATCGACGTCCAGCAGGCGCAGCGCGTCCTCGGCCACGGCGACGGAAACGCGTCCTTCGTGGCGCACCTCCGCGATGTCGCGCACGCGGCGCAGCAACCGGTTTGCGATGCGCGGCGTTCCGCGCGAGCGGCTCGCCAACAGACTCGCCGCGTCGCCGTCGATTCCGCAGCCCAGAATCCGCGCCGACCGGGTAACGATGGTCTGCATCTCCTGCGGCGAGTAGAAGTTCAGCCGCTGCGTGATGCCGAACCGCGACCGCAGCGGCCCCGTCAGCATTCCCGCCCGCGTCGTCGCGCCGACGAGCGTGAACGGAGCCACGTCGAGCTTGATGGACTTGGCGTGGGGACCGTCGCCGATGATGATGTCGATCTTTCGGTCCTCCATCGCCGGGTACATGCATTCCTCCACCACGCGGTTGAGACGGTGAATCTCGTCGATAAAGAGAACGTCGCCCTTCTTGAGGTCCGTGAGGATGGCGGCCAGGTCGTCCTTGCGCTCGATGATGGGTCCGCTGGTAGCGCGAAGATTCGTTCCCATTTCCGCGGCGACGATATGCGCGAGAGTCGTCTTCCCCAGTCCGGGAGGACCGTACAGCAGCACATGGTCGAGCGCCTCGCCGCGTTTGCGGGCGGCCTCGATGAAGATCAGGAGATTCTCGACGACAGAGCCCTGGCCGATGAACTCGGCGATGGTGCCGGGCCGCAGCTGAAGATCGTCGTCGGAGTCGGAGCCGAAACTGGGAGCGGGGTCTGTCTGACGGGCCATGTTCGCGTGAATCCGGCGGGAATGGCGGAAGACTGAAGAGCGGCGGGGAGAAGGTCAAGGGCGCTCTTCGCCTTAGTTTCGCTTGCCATGAGCCGACACGATACCGGAGAGTCCGGCATCGTTGCGATGGAGTGAAACCATGGGCGAATTGCGAGTGATGGTTGCCGACGAAACGCTGGCCTTTATCGAGGCGGAGCGGAAGACCGGGGGCTACGAGGACATGGCGGGGGCTCTTGAAGCCCTGCTGAAGGAGCTCGACTTTCGACGCCGGATTTCCCTCGGCGTCAAGCAG
>JAJFLJ010000138.1 GCA_021772755.1 Candidatus Sumerlaeota bacterium | reverse complement strand
AACGCTCTCCTGGAGGTGCGCGGCGGCGATGTGGCTGTTGCTGGCGGCGGCGTTCTTCACCAAGGGGCCGCTTGCGATTCTGATCGTGGTTTCGGTGATCGCGGGCGAGGCGATCGCGCGAAGGTCCTTCGCGCCTCTGCGCCAGGCGAAGCTCTGGCAGGGACTGCTTCTCAACGGAGCGCTCATCGCCCTTTGGCTGTGGGCCCAGCGCATGGAGGCGGGTGCCGAATTCGTCGGGGAGCAGGTCTCTGGACAGACCGTCGACCGGTTCCTGAGCGGCGATCACGAAGGGCCGTTTTGGTACTACTTCCACCGTCTGTTCGTTTCGATCATGTTTCCCTGGGCGATTCTTCTGTTGCCGATGGGACAGCGCTGGCTTCGCGGCCACAGGCGCCTCTCTCCCGTGGTGAGGACGATTCTCGCCGGATGGATCGGATTCCCGTTCCTCGTGCTCATGCTGGCATCCGGAAAGCGCGAGACGTACCTGCTCCCCCTGCTGCCGGGTCTTGCGCTCCTGATCGGAGCGTATCTCGACGGCCGGCTTGCGAGAAACGAGAACCGGAGGCTCGCGATTTCCCACATCCTCAACGGGCTGTTCTCGTTCCTCGCCCTGTTCGCGGCCGCGACGCTCGTGACCGGGGGGATCGTTCTGATCGCGCGTCCCGACTGGCTTTGGAACCACGACTTTCTGCTTCGGCGCTGGCAGCTCACGCCAATCGTCATTCTGGCATCCCTGTTCGTCTGGACCGCCCTGATCGTGCGCTCGCGCCGCCACGAAACCGCCACGGCGATCGTGGGCCTGTGTTCCCTGCTCTTTCTCGGGGCACTGACGATGTTCACCTTGGCGCGACCCGCACTGGGTCATCACAAGTCGACCCGTTCCTTCACTGAGAGTCTGGACGCCTTTCTCGCCAAAAACGATCTCGGCAACGCGGTGGGACTCCTCGATCGCGCGGACAAGCCGGAGTACCATGTCTACGGCCGCTATCTCGGCGTCTCGCTCGATCGCGACGATCTCATGCCCGGCGCGAGGCTGCGCCTGCCGAACGTCCTGGTCGTGCGCGAGGACGACTGGAAGAACGTCGCCGCCAACCGAAAGCGCCTGGCGGACGCTGGCTATGCGCCTGCGGCGGAATACGCGGCCACGCGCGATCTGCTGACGGTCTACGCCCGGAACGACCCCGCCGCCGCAGAACCGGCATCGCAAGCCACCCTGCGCTTCGGCATGGCCGGCGACACGGGTCGCGACACGAAGTGCGCCTCGAACGTCGCGGGCGGGATTCTCGACGCCCATCACGAATCGCCCCTGAGCGCCGTCTTTCTCCTCGGCGACAATCTCTACGGCTACGACCCGTTCGAGGAATCCATCGGCGACAGATTCGAGAAGAACTTCGGCGCGCTTCTCTCGGCCGGAGTTCCCGTCCATGCGGCCCTCGGCAATCACGACCTGAAAGGGGGATACGAAAGAGATGAACTAGTCTACGAACCCTTCGGCATGGGCGGCGACAGCTACTACGACTTGACCTTCGGGGACGATCTGGTCACGTTCTTCGTTCTCGACCACTACGATCTGACGACATCGCCCGATCAGATCCTCTGGCTGGAGCGGAGTCTGCTGACTTGCCGGTCGAAGTGGCGCCTCGTCGTCATGCACGAGCCACTCCATTCCACCACCGATATTCACGGCCTGTCGGAGAGCGTCCGTTCGCTGCTGACGCCGGTCTTCCGCGGTGGGGGCGTGCAGGCCGTGTTCGCCGGGCACCTGCACGTCTACGAGCGGCCGCCGTTCGAGGACATCCTTCAGGTTACCAGCGGCGGGGGAAGCAAGGTCGATGGCGATGCCGTCGAAGCCCGAACAGCCGATTCCATTCTCTACAATACCCAGGGCACGTTCCTGAGGCTTGCCGTATCGGAAGAACAGGCGGTCTGCGAGGCCGTCGCGGAGGATGGAACGGTCGTCGACCGGTTCCGTATCGCCGCGAACGGTTCCGGAGCGGAACCGATCGCCATCGCCTCGACGGCGGACTCCCGCGAATGAGCGCGCTATTCAGCGTCGTTATTCCCTTCTACAACGAGGAGGAGTGCATCGGCGATGTGTGTCGCGAGGCGATGGACGTCCTGCGGCGCGACTTCGGCTCCGAATGGGAGCTCGTCCTGGTCGATGACGGCTCCACCGATTCGACCGCCGGGCGGATGGACCGGCTTGCGGACGCGCATCCGAACGTTCGCGCCATTCACATACGCCCCAACAGCGGCCAGTCGGCCGCGCTGGAAGCGGGAATCCGCGCAGCGAGGGGGGGGCTCGTCGGCACCCTGGACGGCGACGGGCAGAACGATCCTGCCGACCTCCTCCGCATCGCGACCGCCCTGCGCCACCGGGGCGTGGACATGATGTGCGGCGTTCGCGCGAGACGCGCCGACAGCATCGCGCGCCGAATCATGAGCCGTGTCGCCAACCGCCTCCGCTCCCGCGTTCTCCGCGACGGCATCACCGATGTCGGCTGTTCGTTGCGCGTCTTTCGCCGCCGCCGTGCCCTACGCGTCCGCTTCTTCCGAAACGCCCACCGGTTCTTTCCGGCACTGTTCATCATGCAGGGCTTCCGCGTCGCGGAGATGCCCGTCGGGCACCGGCCCCGCAGCAAGGGCGTCAGCAAGTACGGAGGCGGCTTTCGCAGCCGCGCCTTCGTGGGAACACTCGATCTCGCCGGCACATGGTGGCTTCGCCAAAGAGCCCTGCGATACCGGATGACGGAGCACCCCGGCCGGTGAGGAGGTCGGACGGGGAACGGCGCCTTCTGCTCAAGGACATCGCGAGGGTCCTGCTTGTCGTGCTCTTCTTCGCGACGATGCTCGTCCTTCTCCGCTCCGAAACGGTGCGGCACAACGTCCTGGAAGTCTCCACTCTGAGGGCCGCGATCCAGGCGGAGGAGGACCGTTTCGGCGCGCTTTCGAGCCGTATCCTCTTCCTCGTGGCGGCATCCGTCCTGGTGGGCGTCGGCGTTCCCCGACTCTACGCGAGCGCACTGGCGGGCGCGATCTACGGCGCCGGAGAGGGAATCGCCCTCGGACTTTCCGCCTCGCTGATCGGATCGGGGATCGCCTACCGGATCGGCCGCTCGCTGCTCGCGGGCACCGTGCGCCGCCGCATCGCCGGGAAGCTCGCGGCGTTTCAGGAGAAGTGCCGGAACGAGCCGTTCTGGTGGGTGCTCTATGCCCGTCTGATGCCGTTCGCGAACTCGACGCTACTCAGTCTCGCGTGCGGAGCCTCCCGCGTGCCGGTTCGCCCGTTCCTGCTCGCCTCCGCCATCGGATTCCTTCCGCTGACCATCGTCTTCGCGCTCTTCGGCAGCGGAGGCGCGAAAGGCGACTGGACGCAGATCGGAGTCGGAACGCTTTGCCTGCTGCTTTCGATTCCGGCCCGGAAACTCTTCCGACGGATGAGGCGTGATTTGTCATAAAGGTGGTTTCCAGACCTCCCGACGAGGATCACGATGCAGCCGACGACGAAGATGCCTCGTCGATTTCGATGCAGTGTTCGAAGCACAGGTGCATCCGTTCAAAGCTTCCGATCCACGCGATGGTCCTTTCGATTCTCCAGCCGCGCGCGGTTTGACAAGCGTAGCGGCGACTACAGATAGCGGCGAACGTCTGCGGGCGGACGCGTAGGTCGCCGCACCCGCCCGCTCTCGGCGGAGGTGGCTCCTCCCGCGACCTGAGTGTCCTTGACCCGGTTCTGCCGGAAGCGGACTGACAGGCTACGACCGGCTTCGCTGTGGTTCGGCTGAGGTGCCCACGATTTTTTGGAGCGCTCGCGGCCTCCACCCAAGCCACGATCCGTGGCCAGCTCTCTGCCGGTAGTGTTCCGTCTATGACTTCCCCACGATCCAGGAGGACTGATTCGATGCCCTGCTATCTCAACAAGACCGAGCGGCGTGCCGGCCTCGAAGCGTTCGTCGCACGACTCTATCTCGAAGGCGCAAGAATCGCCGAGGACGCATGGCCCGAATTCGGGGGGCCAAGGCTGCTCCCGAACTACTCGCGACCGGACGCCGATGCCGAGGACCTGAGGCCGTCCAGCCCCCCAGCCCTGCCCTGGCAGGTGGATTTTAGATCGGCGTACGATGCTCTGGACAATGATCTCAAGTTTCGGCTGGCAGAGTTCGGATACTCAGCCTTGGAACGGTGTCGCCTCGTACACGATGAGTATGATAGAGAGCGGCACTTGGAACGCTACAATAAGCGCCAGGAAAGACTTGCATGCGCATGGGGCTCGCAGCTGCGCCGGTCAGCCGATGCGAAACACGGCAAGATGGCGGACATTCACGACGGCCCTCTTGGCGCGATGCTTTCCATGTACTTCACCCCACTCTTCAAGCGCATGAAGGAACGATGTCCCCAACTGGCCGGCAAGGAGCTATCGGACGAGGTACTGCACGAGGAGGCAGTCAAACTCTGCGACCGATCAGCCGGACGGATGAAGAGGTGGGGCCATGAGTTCGTGAAGGAGATACTGGAGTCGGCGCCCGACGTCGCCAAGGAGTCGAACGAAAGCCTTCAGGACTGGCTCTGGACCGAGTGGGGCGTTACCATCAGCGCTCGCCGCATTGGTGACATTCACTAGGCTGTGTCTGACAAGTAATCCTGGATGTTGTGGAGGGTCGTGTGGGTGCTTCGCGGAGACTCCTCCGCGAGGTCATCATGGCGGGCCGTTACGAACTCACCGACGAGGAATACGAACTTCTCAAGGCCCTCCTTCCCCCCGAGCGGCCCAACCGCCAGGGTCGTCCCTGGATGCCGCACCGTCAGGGTCTCAACGGCAGATTCTGGGTTCTGCGCACCGGCGCGCCCTGTCGCGACATGCCCGAGCGCTACGGCAATTGACAGACGGTTTACGACCGCTTCTCGTGCTGGCGCCGCGAGGGCCTGATCGAACGGATTCAGCAGACCCTGGTCGACAACGCGCGATGTCTCTACTCGCTCGACTTTGACTTCGGCGCCATGGATGGCACCGTCGTCCGCGCCCACAAAGCGGCGTCGGGCGCGCGAAATAGAAACCGCGGCAGGACACTCACACCTGAGGAAAGCCGCTCGGCACAAGGGCCTGGCGTCAGTCAGGGCGGTCTGTCGACGAAGATCCACATACTGACCGGGGGCAGCGGACTGCCGCTTTCCTTCACCATCACACCGGGCCAGACGCATGAATCAACGCAGGTGGACGCGCTTCTGGACGGCGTGCAAAACGGGCCCACGACGCCGGCGTCTCAACGTGATCGGAGGGGACAAGGGGTACCACGGCTGCGAAATCCGCCGAGGCATCACCGAGCGGGGAATGAAGCCGCTGATCCCGCAGCGCAGGAACAGCACGGGCAAATACTCCGAGCCCGACCGCCCCTTTGACAAAGGCGCCGCAACGTCGTCGATCGCTGCAACGGGCACCTCAAGGAGAGGCGCCGCAGCGCGGCGAGGTACGAGAAGCTCGGGGCGAACTTCATGGTCATGATCCAGCTCGCATTCGTCCTCACTTTCCTCAAAATACTTTTGTCAGACACAGCCTAGCGGTCCTCAACCCGGAAGCCTCCGGAACTGCACCCGTGTGAAACCGATATCGCGATCCCGAGGCACGTCCCCGCGCGATGTGTACCCCGGTAGAAGGCCCGAATTCGGACGAATCGCGAAAACCGCGATTCGTCCTAGCATACTAGACACGGGTCGGCGGGGTTTGCCAGGGAATCTCCAGATTCGTCAAAGGGGATTCACATGGCTCACGATTCACTACTCACTATCTCGCAGGTCGCCGAATACTTGGGTGTCAGCCGAAGCAGGCTCGCCCAGTACCGATTCAGGGGAGTGGGACCGCGCTGGGTACGCATAGCCCCCCGAACAATTCGATACCGGCAGTCCGACATCGATGCCTTTGTCGAATCCAATCTGTCCCAGCCTGAAGACCCTCAAGTGAAGTCGCCTTCTCCCGGTGGAGAGGACGGCGCCACCTAGCGAGAGCGAGGCTATTCGTCACGACATATCGCTGATACGACTTGGCTAAAGCGCCTGCAATTCTACTCCACTTGAGGGATTTGTCCGTCATGCAACATTCCACTAATGAAGCTATCGAAACTCATGGTTGGGCAATCGCCCAAGAAGTCCTGGGCAAACCGCTGAAGCAGGAAGGCCCCAACGCCATCTACCGCGTGCCATGGCGTGAGGACCGCGACCCGTCGCTCTATGTATTGATGCGGCCCCACAACGGCCACCAGCCGGGATTCTGGAAGGACTTCGGTAGGGACGAATCTGGTGACGTTATCGACCTCGTCATGAAGGTCAAAGGCATCGGATTCGCTGACGCGGTGGCGTACTGCGAATCCCAGCTCGGCCTTCGGAAGAACGGCTACGGCCGCAACGGCGCCACCAACCGCCCGAACGGCCGGAGACTTGCGGCAAAGACCATTCCCACCCCGAAGTCCCTTGCTGCCGCTTACGGTCTGGCATGGGACGACTTCGAGGAGGCGGGGTGCTCCTGGACGACCGGGCAGGTGCTCGGCCCTGCTCTGCCTCCCCCATTCATCGGCTACCCCATTCGGCTGCCAGACGGTTCCGAAGCTTCTAAGTTCAAGACGGTCACTCGCATAGACGGGAAACGAGAATCGCGGCCCGCGCAGCCGGGGTCGGGCTGGCAGATGGGCCTGTTCGACTGCGGCCTCGACCACTCCAAGGATGCGACACTCGTCATCACTGAAGGCGAGGAGAAGGCACTCGTAGCGAGGGCTGCCGGACGCTGCGCCGTGGCGCCACCAAACGGCGCTGGCAGCTTCGGCAAGGGTCAGGCCGAGATGGTCGTGGCCGCAGCTCCGAGCCGGATCGTTCTGGCGTTCGATGCCGACGTTGCCGGCGACCGAGGTACTGCGGGAGCTGCGAAAGCCCTGAAAATGGCCGGTTTCACGGGTGAGCTTCTTGCGGTCCACTGGCCGGAAGACTCCGTGGAAGGTCGCGATCTGAACGATGTCGCCGTGGAGGAAGGCCTCCCAGCGCTCGACGACTTCCTCGATGCGGCGGCCCCTTTCAGCGCCCTTGCACCGAGTCCCAATGCCGAGCTCCCCGAGCCGCTCCCGCTGGACGGGCGGTCGCTGCCGCTCTTTCCGATCATTGCGTTCTCCTCTGCCCCCGCCCTTCGCAACTATGTGATCGCTTTGGCCGAGGAAACCCAGACGCCCGCAGACCTCGCTGGGATGCTGGCACTCGGAGGACTCTCGGCAGCTACGCGGGGTCGGATAACGATCAAGGCGAAGGAGGGCTGGTCGGAGACGAGCAATCTCTACATCATCGCCTCGCAGCCCCCGGGTTCGCGTAAGAGTGCGGTCGTCGCCGCCGTCGCCAAGCCGTTGAACGATGCCGAGCGAGACATGGCTTCGAGCACCGCGCTCGAACGCAGTCGGGTCAAATCGCACCGGGCAGCCCTGGAGGCCCGTCTCTCGGAGCTGGGGAAGAGGGCCGCAAAATGCGACTCAGAGGACTCTCGAAACGACGTCATCGGCAAGATGACGGATGTCCAGCAGCAGCTTGATGCGCTGCCCCCGGCCTCGCCTCCGCGACTTCTCTGCGAGGACGTGACCCCCGAGAAGCTCGGCTCGCTCCTGTGCGAGACCGGTGGCTCCATGGCCATCATCTCGGACGAGGGCACGATCGCGTCGGTCGCACTGGGCCGCTACAGCGACGGATCGCCGAATTTCGAAATCCTCCTGAAGGCTCACGACGGATCGCCCATCCGCATCGACCGGAGAAACCGGACCGAGACCATCGAGCGGCCCACCCTGACCCTCGCTCTCTGCGTCCAGGATGCGGTGATGCAGGAAATGGCCAGGAAGAAGGTCACACGTGGCAAGGGACTGCTGGCGAGGTTCCTTTTCATCTGTCCGAAGACGCTTCTCGGCTCGCGCAAGGCCGATCCCGAGCCGATGCCGCGATTCGTCGCCGAGGCATTCGCGCAGCTGATCCGCAGAGTACTGACTGCATCCGAGCCAGACACGCGAACCGAACTCCAGCTCTCGAAGGAAGCCCAGGCTCTGCTCATCCGATTCTCCAGCGCTCTGGAACCGCGCCTGGGGCCCGATGGCGATCTGAGGGATATCGCGGACTGGGCGGGCAAGCTCGCCGGCGCCGGCGTCGTTCGTATTGCGGGCCTTCTGCATCTCGCGGAAGGCGGCGCAGCCCCCGGCGTCATTTCGCGCGAGACGCTCGACCGCGCGATCCTGATCGCCGAGTATCTCATTCCCCACGCTCAGGCGGCGTTCAACGTGATGTTCGCGCCGCCCGAGCTGGAAGACGCGCGCCACGTCCTGAAGTGGATCAAGCGGAAGGGCCTCCGTGAGTTCAGGGCATGTGATGCCTGGCAGACCAACAAGTCCACGTCTCGCTTTCAGGTCATGAAGTCCCTGCGCGACGCGCTCGCATGCTTGGAAGACCACGGCCATATCATCCACCGACCCTCCTTGAAGAGATCGTCAAGGGGAGGACGACCCGCCTCCAAGCATTACATCGTAAACCCCAAACTCTTTCCCGGAAATACTCCCCCAATTCCCCCAGAACAGGCCTGATCGCGGTAGAAAACGGGGTTTAGGGGGAAACGGGGGAAGAATTCGCAAGGAGCGAAAGCGAACCATGAGTATCACAATGCCATCCCTCACGGCCCGCCGCAGGGAGTTCGTCCGGCACTATTCCATCTGCCGAAACGGGGCCGAGGCGGCCCGCCGAGCGGGATACAGCCCCCGGACGGCGGATCGTGAGGGGTACCGCCTGCTGAGAAATGTAGAGATTCGGCGAGAAATACGCTTGATCGAGGAGTCGTCGCGCAAGCGGACGATCGCCACGCGGGAGGAGGTGCTGGAGCGGCTGACGGCGATCATGAACAGCACCATCGCGGACTTCCTGACACCCGACCTGCGACTCGATCCAAGGGGTCTGCGCGACCCGATGAAAGCCATCGGACTCCAGCGGTTCTCGCACCATCCCGCCAAGAGCCCCTGGTTCTCCCTCGCGATGGTGGACAGACTCCGTGCCATCGACCTGATGGCCCGAATGCAGGGCTGGTACAGGAAGCCGAAAGAACCGCTCGCCGATATTCCGGTCGTCCTCCAGCTGTACAGGTTTCCGAGCATGGACGGAACGCCGTTCTGCGCGGAGTGCTTCGCCCGCAGGAAGGGAATGAGGCTACAGAGCGTCGAGATCATTGGAGGATCGTGAAGATTGCCTCGCCGACAGTCAGGCGCTGGAGCGGAGACCGTATGAGGTGGTTCCGGTTCTTTGGACAGTGAACGGCTTGGTACACGTCTCCGATGGTGAGTGAGTTCAGCTCACCAGTTCTTCCGACCGCCTGCTGCCCTCCCCTAGCCCACAATCGGTTGACAACCCCGGACCAGTTTCGTTTTTTCTTCGCATGCCCCTGCCGCTCTTCTCCAGGCCCTCTGCCCGCGAGGCCCCGCCGGCCCCGGACCTCGGGCTCTTTTCCGCCGAGCCCCGGGGCCGGATGGTCTGCGTCCAAGCCCGGCGACGGCATCTCGGGACGATCCAGGGCAATCTGGCGATTCTGCCGGTGAGGTACGGTCGGCGCATCTACTGTCTGGACGGGGTTAACGCTTTCGATCCCTATCCCTTCGCCGCCCTGGCGCGCCGGACGGGTCACGGCATCGCCGAGGTGCTCGACCTCGTGCGGGTCTCTCGCGCCTTCACGATCCACCAGTTGCTGGAGGCGGTGGAGCGCCTGCTGCCGCCTCTGGCGGAGATCGCGCCGACGCCGCTCGTGGCCGTGCTCGGGATCGATCAT
>JAJFLJ010000137.1 GCA_021772755.1 Candidatus Sumerlaeota bacterium | reverse complement strand
CTATGTCGTCTTCGGCAAGAGCGACGCATCGACCGTCGATCTCGCCGCCCTGGGCGACGGCGGATTCCGCATCGACGGAATCGACGCCTACGACCGCTCCGGATGGGCCGTGTCCGGCGCCGGAGACTGGAACGGCGACGGCATGGCGGACATTCTCGTCGCCGCCTACGGAGCCGCGTTCCGCACCGGCGAATGCTACGTCGTCTTCGGAAAGAGCGATGCCTCGCCCGTCGATCTCGCCGCTCTCGGCGACGGTGGCTTCCGCCTCGACGGGGAAGCGGCCGCGGACTACACGGGCTACAGCGTCTCCGTGGCCGGCGACGTGAACGGCGACGGAGCCGCCGACCTGATGATCGGGGCGCCCAACGCCAACCCCAACACCCTCTCCAACGCCGGCACCGTGTACATCGTCTTCGGACCGAAGAACGAATCCGCGAGTTACTGGGTCGTTCGGTAGGCGGCGCCAACGGCGGCAAGTAATTTGGGCCGCAGCGCCCGCGATCGCGAACCGTATTCCGCCGCTACACCAGCAGCATGAGCGCCAGCAGCGGCCAGATCAGCAGAAGGAGAAGTCGGGTCTGTCGCGACATGGAGAGGTCCGTTCGCCCGGTTCGGGATCGGGCGGACCGTCCGTCGCCGGCGGCAACAATGTCAAGCCCGGCCGTTTCGCGTTGCGGCACTCCGCCGGGCCGCCCATCGTCCGCGGCGTTTTGCCGGGACCGCCTCCATGACTCGCACCGCCGCACGTTCCATTCTCTGCCTGCTGATTCTCGTTTGCGCGACGACTCTCGCCGCCGCCCCGAAGGACGCCCGCGTTCGCGCTGTCGTCGCGAAGGGCTCCGCCGACCTCGCCCACTGGGGCGTGTACGCCGTGGACGTCGAGTCCGGCGCCGTCGTGGCCGACGTGGGCGGCGGCAAACTCATGGTGCCGGCATCGACGCGCAAACTTGTCACCGCCGCGCTCGTCACCGAATACCTGGAAGCCGACAAGCGGTTCGAAACCGTCGCCCACGTTCCCGCCATTCCGCGCGACGGCATCGCCCTCGGCGACCTGGTGGTGCGGGGGTGCGGCGATCCGACGTGGAGGCCCGCGCTTCTCGGCGGGCGGCCCGGCGCGTCCAAGCTCCGCGAGCTGGCCCGCGTGATTCGCCGCTCCGGCGTCGAACGCGTCACCGGCGACCTCGTCATCGATACGTCCCGCTTCGAAGACGCCTCGCCCGTACCGCCGGGATGGGAGTGGGAGGACCTTCAGACCATCGACGGGGCGATTCCATCGGTCTTCGGGATCGACGCGAATCTCGCCGGAGTCCGCATTTCCCCCGCCAGCACCGGCCAACCCCCCGTCGTTTCCCATTCCGGGCGGCCCGCCTTCGAAATCGTCAACCGCGCCGTTACCGGCTCGCGCGGGTCCGCCCCGACGTTCCAGCTCTCCCGCAGCCTCGATGGCGGAGCCCTGACCCTCACCGGTTCGCTGCCCGCCGATTCCGCCGCCGGGGCCCGTTCCGTGCCCGTCGGCGACCCGGTTTCCTTCGCCGCCGCCGAATTGCTGGCGGCCCTCGGCGAAGAGGGAGTTGCCGTCGAAGGCGAGGTCCGCCTCTCTGCCGACTCCATTGCCGTGGGCCACGTCGTGGCCATCATCCAGTCCGCCCCGCTGGGGATGCCGTTGCGGGCATCGTCGGGAGAGACCATCGCCCCCCCGATTCTCTCGGAAATGAACAAGTCCAGCGACAACCACCTCGCCGAGTCGCTCTATCTCCTCGCCGGTGCCGAAGCCTTCGGGCGGGGATCGTACCGATCCGCCTCCGAAGCGGAAAAGCGGTACTGGAAATCGCTCGGAGTTTCGGCCTCCAACGTCGTCGGAATCGACGGGTCGGGGCTTGCCCGGCGGAACCTTATCACGCCGAGCGCGATGGTTGCGCTGCTCGTGGACAAGTCTGACAACACGGCATTTATGGACAGTCTTCCCGTCGCGGGAGTCGATGGCACATTGCGCTATCGTCTGCACGACGAGGGTCTCTCCAAGCGCGTATTTGCCAAGACTGGAACCTTGACGGGCGTGTCGGCTTTGGCAGGCTATGTGACGACGAATTCGGGCCGCCAGGTCGCCTTCGCCATCATGGCCAACAACTACACCGCCTCGGCCTCTTCGATCCGCGGGGTCATCGACGAAGCCGTCGGGGTGCTTGCGGAATAACGCACGCTTGGTCTCGTTCGGAGACCATCCCCGAAGGCGAGCGTGGTACCCTGACGCTTTCGCAACTGCGCTGTGAACACCGTCTCTAAACGCTTTATCCGCTGGTATTCACGGGGTTTGCGGCGCTGCCCCACTGCCGGGACCGCTTGGCCGGGTCGCATGGTCCGATTCAGGCGATCGCTCTTCGGCTGCGATATCACCGGATCATCGATGAAAGGAGACCAGTCACTGGCGCCAGCGGGCGCAGCCAGGCTCTCTGGGGCCGATCGGCGCCAAAACGATATGCGGAACGCAGGGCTCGTTGGCCTTGCGCCTCATCCGGGCGGTTGATACCGCTCGACAAATTTGTCGGGACAAACATGTCAGGAGAAATTACATGAATACACGGTTCGCATGGAGAGCGATGCTCTCCTTTGCATTGGCTGGCGCCTTCGCCCTGAGCGGTTGCGCGACCAAGAGCCACAAGCACAGCGACTACGACCAGTGGCTGTATCAGCTCGAGCAGAGGGTCGATGACCTCTCAAGCCAGCCGCGTGCAGCGGCCCCCCGCGAGGAGACGACGACCCGCGGCTCGCGCCGCAGCGACGTTCCGGCGGGCTATGCCGGCGCGTGGATGGCGGTCCCCACGGGCGAAGAGTCCACGAGCGCGGTGCTCGTGGAGAAAATGGTCCCCGAGCGCGTCGTCGCCGGCAGCGACTACGAGTCCTACATCATCGTCACGAACGTG
>JAJFLJ010000136.1 GCA_021772755.1 Candidatus Sumerlaeota bacterium | reverse complement strand
GGGCGATGGTGCAAAGAAGGGCGATCGAAACGAGCAGTGTGCGGTGATTCATCGTGTGGTTCCACTCCCTGGCCTGGTCCGGTCGAACCGGACCCGGGCCTGCGGCGGCGAGTTTGGCGGGGAGGGGCGCGGCGTCAATGGCTCACGAAGCGCCGAAGAGGGGGACCTTGCCGCGACTGCGGATGTCGCGAAGCAGGGAGCGGATGGAAATGGCGACGCTGTAGCCGCTGATCTCGGTGCCGGCGATGGTGTTGATGCCGATGACCTCCCCCTTCATGTTGAGCAGGGGGCCGCCGGAATTTCCGCTGCTGAGGACCGCCTCGTGCTGGATGAACTCGATGCCGGCGGAGTCCTGAAAGGTCCGCGAGACGATGCCGGAGGTCACCGTGTAGAGATAGTCCTCCTTGCTGTAGTAGTCCGACGCGGTGATGGCGAGCTTGAGGCGTTCGAGCTTCTCGCGGATCTGGGCGTTGGTGAGCGGTTCGCGGGTGATGGCGGGAAAGCCGCAGGCGAGCACGGCTTCGCCGCGGGTCGCGGGCGCGGAGTCGGGGGCGTCCGCCAGGGGGATGGCCTCGTATTCCGTGGGAAAGGGCTGGTTCGCGACGATGTGCATGACGCAATAGTCCAGGTCCTTGTTCCAGTCGACGGGCTCGACCACCTGGGACGTTCCGTCGATGTAGAGCAGGATGCCGAAGGTGACCTTCGCGGGAACGCCCTGGGCGCTGGCGATGAGCTGGGAAATCCGGCGCTCGTTGGCCTTCATGTCGAGGTAGGCTTCGACGACGTGGTGGTTGGTCAGAAGATAGCCGTCGTCGGAAACGATGAAGCCGGAGCCCTCGGCGATGGGAATATCGACGCGTTCGACGGCCCCGGTGCCGTCGCGCAGGGCGATCTCGAAGCCGACGACCAGCAGACCGACGGAGCGGCCGATGCGCTTTTCCATCGCATCGGGAAGAACGTCCGCGGCGGAACCGGGGGCGCGGGCGAAGGTGCGGCTGATGGCGCTCATGTCGCGGTCGAGCGTGAGATCGGTGACCTGCGCGCGAAGGTCTTCGACTTCGGCGCGGAGCGAGGCGATCTCTTCGGCGGACCGCTCGGTCGCGGCGCGGCTCTCGGCAACGCCGGCGCGCGCCTGGTCGTCGGCGCATCCGGAAAGCCCGGCGGCGACGGCAAGCGCTGCTGCGAAATGTCCGATCCGGCGACCCAGGCGCATGGTTCCGTCCACTTCCCGCGAAGGGATCACGATGCGCCTTCAGGCGCAAGGCGATCCTCCGGTCAGTCCAGTGCCCAGTATTCGGGCTGCGGCGTGTCGATCCCGGCGAACCAGTCGGAGAACGCGTCGATCCCATCGACGGAAAGGGTCGTGCCGTTCACCATCGGCGCGAAGAGGCGCAGCGTGGCGCCGGACGCGTAGACGGTGTTGGGGAGTCCTCCGATGGAGTCGTCGCTCACGGGGGCGTAGGTCCAGTCCATGGAGACGGTGCCGCCGAACGTGCCGGCGATGGAGAGCGATTCGTCGATCAGCGAGGCGGCGTTCAGAACGGGCGGAACGTTGGCTTCGGGAACATGGCGCTGGACCGTGACGGGGGAGGTCGGCGTCGCTGCGGAGAAATCGAGAAGGACATTGGACTGCGACGACATGGGGAAGCGGATGGACTCGCCGGCGAGGGGCGTGACGGTGACCGGTCCGTTGGCGACCTGGTTGTAGACGAGCGTGGTGTCGCCCTGGCCCGAGGGGGCGGGTTCGCTGTTGGCGACGGAATCGACGGCGACGGTCTGGAAGTGGTACCGGCCCGACGCGGGGGGCGTGTAGGCGAGCTGGAAACCGGAGATGTCTCCGATGAAGGCCCAGTCGCCGTCGTCGCGCCGTCCCCAGAGGCTGACGGAGAGAACGGCGGAGCCCGTGCCGTCGATCTGCGTCACGGTGACCAGAACCTGGCCGCCGACCTGCTGGGCCGGGGAACTGCACACCGAGGAGGGCGCCAGGCGGTCGATGAAGACCTCTGCGCTGGTCACGCTGGTGGCGAGGGGGTTGCCTGTCGAGTCCTCGACGTCGGCGATTTCGGGATCCGTCTGAACGCGCAGCCCGAGGGAGCCGGCGCCGGTGATGCCGCCGACGGTAACGGTCCACACGATGTCGTCGTCGGTGTCGAACTCGACGGTGGAGTGGTTCGTGCCGGAGTGGAGGAAGACCAGGTCGTCCTCGTCGTCGAAGTTCGAGACGGGTTCGTCGAATTCGACGGTGAAGACGATGGTATTGGCATTGGTGGGGCCGACGGTGTTGGGGACGATGGCGATGCAGTCGGGCGGGTCGAGGTCCTGCTCGTAGCTCCAGAGCTCGCGGCCCTCGTCGCCGCCGTCGTCGGCGGAGAAGAAGAGGATTTCTCCGGCGGGGGTCAGTTCCGCGATGTCCGCCTCCCCCGAACCGGGGACGATGTCGGAGATGCGGCGCGTTCCCTCCTCGGTGCCGTCGGAGTACCAGAGTTCGCGTCCGTGCTCGCCGTCGTCGGCGGTGAAGGCGACTCCCGAGCCGAAGGCGACGATTTCCTCGGGATCGGAGTTGCCGTTGGGATTGATGTCGGCGACCATCCAGGTGCCGGCCTCGCTGCCGTCGCTACGCCAGAGCTCGCGGCCTTCCCCGGAGACCTTGGCGGAGAAGTAGAGAATGCCCTGGGACTCTGCGAGGTGCATGGGTTCGGAGTCGGAGCTTCCCGGATTGATGTTCTTGACGCGGTTGGTGCCGTTGGCGGTCCCGTCGGTGATGTAGAGTTCGATTCCGCGTTCGCCGTCGTCGGCGGAGAAGAAGACGAAATTGCCGACGCGAAGGAAATTCTGCGGGCCGGACCCGGCTTCGCCGGAATTGATGTCCTTGAGGCCGACGGTGCCGTCGACGGGGCCGGTGGCCTTCCATATCTCGTTGCCGACGGTGAAGCTCTTTGCGCTGAAGAGGAGAATGGAATCAAGGGCCGTGAGGTTGTCGATGCGCGAATCCTCGATGGGATTGATGTCGGCGAGCAGGGATGGAACGCCGGCGCTGTTGATCTTGAAGAGCTCGCGGCCGAGGGTCGTGGTGAGGGATGTGAAGTAGAGGATGTCGCCGGCGGTGGTGAGCTGCTCGGGATTGCTGTTGAAAATGCCCGAAACGATGTCGGTGGCGCGGTTGGTGCCGCCGCTGGTGCCGTCGGTGAACCAGACCTCGCGGCCGTGGTTGGCGGTGGTGGCGGCGAAGTACAGGCGGTCGCGGTGCTCGGCGAAGCCCGCGGGGGAGGAGGGCCCGGAGGGGTTGATGTCCTTGACGAGGGTGGTGCCGGGTTCGGTGCCGTCGGACTTCCAGAGTTCGCGGCCGCCGTTGCCTGTCGCCGAGAAGTAGAGCGTGCCGTCCCAGTCGTAGAGTTCCTCGGGGTCGGAGCTGCTGCTTCCGCCGTTGATGTTGCGGACGCGAACCGTCCCCTCCTCGGTGCCGTCGGACTTCCAGAGTTCGGTTCCACTGGAGCCGTCGTTGGCGGCGAAGAAGACCGTATCGTCGATGGCCAGAAGGTTCGATGGGTTGGAGTTTCCGCCGCTAGGGCGAATGTCCTTCACGATCTTGACGCCCTGCGCCGCCGCGCCGGACACCAGACAGGCTGTCGCGCAAAGGGCTCCCGCTGCTCTCCGAATCATGTATCCACTCCTGATCTACGGGCGTTCCGGGGTATCTCCCCGCGCCCGGGGCGCATGGATCATTCCAGCCCGAATGGTGACAAGAGCAGACTTTCGGTTCGTGGATGCGGCGATCGAACGTTCGCGCACGTTTCGCAGGTGCGCGGGGGAACCTGCGCTTGACCTGGGGCGTCGGGGGCGAAAGCTCCCGCCATGACGTCCGAGGGGCGAGCCGCTCTCCATTCCGCCGTGCCATCGCTGATCGCCGCCGCGCTTGCGCTTGCGGGAGTGGCGGCGTTCCACGCGCAAGTCCCCGCAGCATGGCTGCCGGTCGCCGCACTCGTGTGCGCGGGGGCGTTCGCGCTGGGTCTGTTGCGGCCGCTGGCGGGTTTGCGGCTGGCGATGTTCCTGGTGCCGCTGACCGGGTCGATGCCGCTGCAACGGCCGACTGGATGGTTTCCGCTGATTCTGACGGTGTGGCTGTTTCTGTTTTGCGGCTGGCAGGTGCGCCGCATTCGCGACCGGACACCGGGTCTGCCGAACACGCCGCTGACTCCGATGGCACTGGCGTGGATCGTAGTGACGATGGCGTGGGCGGCGGTGGCCGCCGCGCGCTACCTGCGGTTCTGGCCGATGAGCGGTGCGGCGCTGGTGGAGATTCCCGCGAACGGCCTGGGGGACACGAACTTCGGGGCGGCCCGCGACGTTTTCCGGGCGGCGGCGATCTTTCTGGCGGGGCCGGGCGTCGCGTGGATGAGTGCGGCGCTGCACGGAACCGCCGGGGGCGATGCGGAACGCGAGCGCGCGAGGTCCCTTGGATTCGTCGTCGCCGGAATCTCGGCCGCGATGGTCTATGGCGTGTGGCAGTCGATGGGGCACGCGGCCTTCGGCAACACGGAACACTTCGCGGCGCGGGGCCAGATCAACGCGACGTTCATCGATCCCAACGCGCTCGGCACGAGTCTGATGCTGACGCTTCCCATTGCCGGCGCGCTCGCGTACCGTTCGCGCTCGAAGGCGATGCGCGCCGCTCTTGGAGCGACGATCGCCGTGTCGCTGTACGTGCTGCTGCAAAGCGGTTCCCGCACGGGCGTTCTCGGCGTCGGACTGGCGGTGTGCGTTCTCGGCGCACTGCTCGCACTTCGGGCGCCGACGCGCAAGGCGGTGCTGGCGCGCGCGGGTGCCGGTGCCGGGGCGGTCGTTCTGGCGGCGGGAATCGGCTGGGCCGCGTTCACGGCGACTCCCGCGCGGGAAACGGCGCTCGGACGGCGAATCGGCGAAACGCTGCAACGCGCGGAGGAAACCGGTCTGCTTCGCGCCGTGTACAGCGAACGCTACGGCCTCTGGTATCGCGCGACGCGCGTCGTGAAGGAATGGCCGCTGACGGGAACGGGATACGGCACGTACTGGACGGACATTCCGAACGTCATGGGAATCGGGCAGAACGAGCCCTGGTACCGGGACAACGCGGCGAGCTTCTACCTGCAGGTGCTCGCGGAAACAGGCGTCGCGGGGCTCGCGGCGGCGGTGGCGTTTCTCGCGTGCCTGGTCGCGGCGTGGTGGAGATGCGCGCGCGGCGGGAGCCGCGACACGTTCCGCGCGATCGCGGGCGCGGGGCTTCCGGCGATGGCGCTGCTGTTCGCGACGGGGCCGCACACGAACGCGACGGAAGTGCAGTTTCTCTTCTGGTTTCTCGCGGCAACGGTCGCGGTGCGGTCGCCGGGAGCGTTCGTCTGGAGCGAGAAGTGGCGCGTCGCGGCGGGCGCGTGGTGCACTGCGGCGGCGGCGCTTTGCGTACTGCTGATCCATGCGTCCACGACGTCCCTCTCGATCCACGCGATGCAGGAGCGCGGCCGGATGTTCTTCGTGAACGGCGGCTTTCACGCGCCCGAATGGAAGGAGGACGGCTTCGTACGGCGCTGGACGAAGAAGGATTCCTTCGTGCTGCTGCCGCGTCTGACGGACCGCGTGTGGGCGGACGTGTACTGCCGCCACCCCGGGCTGTCGGAAAGCGACCCGGCGGTCTTCACGGTGCGCGCGGAGGGCGAAGAGGTCGCGCGACTGGCGTTCTCCGCCGAGGGAACGCAGCGCGTGGAGTTCGACCTTCCGCAGAGCGGCTATCCCTCCGTTGCGATCGAGATGGAAATCGACCGCACATGGATTCCCTCTCGGCATCTGGAGGACAACGAGGACATGCGGGAGCTCGGAGTTCTGATCGACGACTTTCGCTTCGTGCTGCCGCCGGGTTTCGGCGAATGAGGTCGATGCCCGGGGTAACGCGCGGCCAGTGCGCCTTTCTCGCGGCGCTGTTCGCGGCGCTGTGGATCATGTCGTTTCTCTGGTGGAAGAACAACGCCAACCGCGACGCGCTCATCGCCGCGCATCCGGAATGGGAGAGCAGCGGCTTCGTGCTGTACGACGGGTACGGCGAGTACGCCCGCCATCTGAAGGCGGCCGCGGTTTCTCCCTCGAAGGAGACGCGAGGCGAACTGAGGTCCTTCGCGGCGAACTACGTTCACGCGCCGCGACCGGTGTTTCCCCTGGTGGTGGCGGCGGTGGACATCCCCGTGCGGAATCTCGCGGTCAGCGCGTCGGTCGCGAACCTCGCGTCGGTCGTCGCGTTGTTTCTCGTATGGAACGCGCTGCTGGTGCGGTTCTTCGGGTTCGAGGGGACCGACCTGTTTCTGCTGCATCTTTTGGCTCTGACGCATGTCTCGACGATCGGGTCGCTGGCGCGTCCCGTCGCCGACGTCATGGCGATGGCGTTCGTGCTGGGGGCGATTCTGGCGACGTGCGACTTCGAGCGCACGGGGCGGCTGCGTTCGGCGGGGCTCGCGCTGGCGCTGGTGATCGCGGGGGCGGCGACGAAGATGATCGCGGCGCTGCTGCTGCCGGCGATCGTCCTGTCGGTCGCGGCGTCGAAGCGGCGCTCGCCGGGCGGAAAGGCCATCATCGCGGCGGGAGTCGCGGGGCTCGCCCTGATGGTCGCCGCCGGGGCGCTCTTGCTGCGGACCGACACGGCATCGGGGCAGTTCATGCGCGCGGCGCTCGCGGGGCCGGCCGAGCTGTTCACCAGCCCCGCGCTGCTGCCGGGCTTTCTGAAGTCGGGGATCGTGTTTCTGGCGCTGAGCCTCCAGATCTGGGTGGTGTGCGCGGTGTTCAACCGCTCGGCGCTGAGCAGTCCGGCGCGGCTTTTCCTCCTCTGGGGGTCGTTCTACCTGCTCCAGCGGTTCCTGTTCTACGGGTTCAGCCTCTGGCACTCGCGGGCGCGATACGGGTTTCCGCTGGTTGCGGCCGCCATCGTGCTGGGGTACCCGGGTCTGAAGAGGCTGGCGGGGCCGCGCGCGGCGCGGTACGCCTGCTTCGCCGTCGCGGGACTGAACCTGGCCGTCTGGCTGGCCGTCTACATCCGGGAAACGTGAATCCGTCCATGACTCTCCATATCGCGCTCGTGCACTACCCCACCGTCGACAAGCAGGGCGACGTCGCGGCGACCTCCGTGACGAACCTGGACATCCACGACCTCTCCCGCGCCGGGCGGACGTACGGAACCGACGGCTTCTGGATCGTCCACCCCTATCCGCCGATGCACCGCTACGTTCACCGCGTGCTGCGGCACTGGAAGGAGGGCTGGGGCTCGACGTACAACCCCACGCGCAAGGAATCGCTGCACGTCACGGAGATGGCGAACGACCTGGGGGAGGTGGCGGCGCGCCTGGAGACGGCGTACCCGGGCCGCGAGGTCGTGTGGGTCGCCACGAGCGCCCGGAGAACCGCGACCCATCTGGAGTACCGCGAGATGCGGCGGTGGCTGGCGGACGAGAACGACGACCGGGTCTTCGTGCTGGTGTTCGGCACGGGGTGGGGGCTGCACCCCTGCGCGATGGAGGAAATGGATTTCGTTCTGGAACCCGTCTGCGGGCCGACGGACTGGAACCACCTTTCGGTGCGGGCGGCGGCGGGAATCATCCTGGACCGGCTGCTGGGGGTCGGTCGGGAAATCGTCTGACACTTCGCGAAAGGCGTCTTATCCTTGATTCCGGAAGACTCCGGACCCATCTTCCGGGGCCCGGGGGAGAAACACGGAGAACATCGTTATGTCGGAAACGGACGGCGGAATCACCGAGGGCATGTCTTCGCCCAACAACTACTCGATCCAGGAGGACGCGGCGGACCTGGACTGGGAGTCCGCGCTCAAGGAGCTCGAGCAACTCGAATCCCGCCAGTTGTCCGCACGCCAGTTCGACCGCAACGGCAAGCTGCCGGCGGTTCCACCCGCGCCGAAGGCTCCGCCTCCGCCCGCCGAGGAGGAAGCCGACCCGGAGCCGGTGGACATCCATTCGCCACGGGTGATCATGGACCGGTATTCCGACATTCTCTCGGCCATCAACACGGGGATGAACCTGCTGGGCAAGTTCGAGGAAAGGCACCCGTACCTGATCGCGCCGAACATCTACCGGGTGCTGGAGGACGGGCTGAAGGAGTCCTCGCTGGTGATGTTCCGCGAGTTCCACCGCCTGCGGGAACGCATGCGCAACGAAACGGGCGAGGAGCTGTAGCCGATGGCCTCCAACGGCACCGACGAGAATTCCCAGAAGGCCGAGTGGCTCGCGCTCCTGAACGAGATGGAGTCCGCCGAGCCGCCCTCCGAGAAGAAGGCGCGCAACACGCCCCGCCCCGTGGCGGAGGACCGGGCCGTCAGCAGCCCGAAGCTCGGCGGGGACGGAACGAGCGGCGGCGCGGAAGACCCGCCGGCCCCCGTTTCGGAGACGACCGAGGAAGAGAAGCAGGAACTGCGCGACCTGGAAGAGGCGGAAGGCGGCGCCCGCGTTCCCGACGAGGAGCGCACGCCGGAGGAAACGGCGCGCGTGCAGAAGGCACTGAGCCGCTACGACGAACTGCGCAAGAAGCCCTCGATCGCGAAGATGAACAGCGACGATCTCCGCACCTGGGAGGAACTCTCCGAGATCATGGGCACCGTCAACCGCGCGGCGACGATGATCGACCGCTACCGGCAGGACTATTCCGCCCTGGTGCCCGGAGAGAAATTCGACCAGGTGGAGGACAACCTGAAGGAGGTCGCGGCGATCATGCTCCGCGAGTTCCATTCGCTCCGCCACGGCAAGCACAACAAGACGTACGACAAGCGCAACGTCTGCACCGAATGCCACGCGGTCTACCTCGTCCCGCTGCCGGAGGGCGTCTGCGACGAATGCCGAAGCCGCCGGCGATCGACCGGCGGCGCGTACTGAGCGCGGATCGCACGAACGGAAACGAGACGCGGCGCGGGGATTTCCCCCGCGCCGTCTTCGTCAGACGCCGATCGCCTGGCGGAGGAAGTTCTTGAACTCCTCGGTGTCGCGGATGAGGCCGCCGTAGGTGGCGACGGTTTCGCCCTCGGGCGTCAGGGTGGCGTAGAAGGGCAGCGAAAAGGTCCCAAAGCGGTCGCTCTGGTAGCGCTGGTACTTCTCGCCGATGACGTGGCCCTCGGCGTCGGTGCCCAGGTCGTCGGTGTAGAGCTGCACGACGACGTATTCGTCCAGGAGGGCCTTCACGTCGGGCTTGGGGAAGACCTTGAACTCGTTGAGCCGGCAGTTGGTGCAGGTCCAGCCGGTGAAGTCGATGAAGAGGGGCTTGCCGGTTTCGCGCGACTTCGCCCGCGCCAGTTCGAGATCGTTGCGGATGACGTCTTCGTGGGCGGTCGAGCCTCCCGCCGAAACGGTCTGGACGGGGTTCGTCGTCGTGGGGGGAAGGAAGGACTCGACGCCCGGATGCAGGCGGCCGGCGAAGAGGCCGAAGGCGAGATAGAGCGCCAGCGTTCCGAACGCCATGCCGAAGACCATGCGCACGGAACCGATGGCGGTCTTCGCCGCGCCGTCCTTCTCCATGGCGACGACGCCGAGGAGATAGAGGCACGCGATCACCGCGATGGCCCCCCAGGCGGCGAGGACGACTTCGCGGGTGAAGACGTTCCACTGCCAGACGAGATCGGCGTTGGAGAGGAACTTGAACGCCGCTGCCATTTCCACCAGGCCCATGGTGACCTTCGTGGCGTTCAGCCAGGAGCCGGACTTCGGCAGGCCGGCGACCGCGCCCGGCACCAGGCCGAGGAAGAAGAAGGGCAGCGCGAAGCCGAGCGCGTAGCAGGTCAGCCCGACGAAGGGCGTGATCCAGCTCCCCTGGAAGGTCAGCACGACGAGCGGGCCGACGATGGGGGCCGTGCACGTGAAGGAGACGATGACGAAGACGATGGCCATGAAGAAGGCGCCGACGACGTCGGTGCGGCCGCCGCGCTTCTGCTGCAGCCGGTTGGCCCAGCCCGCCGGAAGGCCGATGTCGAACGCGCCGAAGAGACTCAGCGCGAAGACGACGAACACCGCGGTGATTCCCAGGTTCAGCCAGGGGTTGGCGGCGAAGCGGTTGATGGCGCCGGCGCCGGAGGAATCGACGCCGAAGACCTTCATCACGACCGCCAGCCCGAAACCGATGAGCGCGAATCCGACGACGATGGAGCCCGCGTAGACGGAGCAGAGCCCGATGCGCTCGGCGGCCGTCTTCGACGCGCGCTTGGTGAAGAAGGAGATCGTGATGGGGATCATCGGAAAGACGCAGGGCGTGAGCAGCGAGAGCAGCCCGGCGAGGAACGCGACCCACGCGAGCCGGCCGAGGCTTTCCTTCGCCAGTCTGTCCGAGTCGCTCTCGTTGTGGTACACCGCCGCGGAGACCTTCGCGATCATCGGAGAGGTGGTGACCTCGTCGGCGGGTTCGACTTCCGGCGCGGGAGTCGGCGTCGGCTCCGGCGTTTCCGCCACGACCGGCGTGGCGTTGGGGGACTCGCCGCGGGTGCGCACCGTGAGCGTCGCGGAGAAGGGCGAGGCGCGGGGCGGCAGGCAGGAACTGTCGTCGCAGATCTGTTTGCGAATCTGGCCGCTGACGGGATAGGCGCCGGCCGTGGTGCCCCCGGCGACGCGAAAGACGCGCGAGAAGAGAACCCGGCCCGTGTGGTAGCGCACGTCGGTCTCGAAGCCCTTGTCGAACTTGATCTTCGGGTCCTGCTCGGTCCATTCTTCGCCCTCGACGGGTTCGAGAAAGGCGGGAAGATCGAACTCCACGCGGGTGCCGAAGGGGCCGAAGGCCTCGGGATCGACGGTGGGGTCCATGCCGTACAGGTAGTGCCCGTCGTGGACGGCGACAGTGACATCGAGTCGCACGGTCTCGCCGGTGAAGCCGACGGGGGGTTCGAAGGCGGCGGTCACGTCGGCGGGATAGACGAAGCCGCCCGCGCCGGCGGTGCCGAACTGCGCCTGGGCGCTGCGTCCGGCGGCGAATGCCATCAGGGCGATCAGGCAAATGGCGGCTCTCAGAGTCGCGTATCTCGTCATTTCGTCGATCCTTCCGCCCGTGGCGTGATCCCTTGCGGGGGACGGGGAGATCAAACTTCGTTCCATGCCACGTCTCCGGTCACCAGCCATCCGACGAGCTGAACGGCAAGAACGGAGCCGTTGAGGGCAAGGTGGGCCGCTATACAGGCCCGCATGCCGCCGCGCACGCGAAGCTCCCCCAGCACGAGGCCCGTCAGGAAAATCTGCGTTTCCTTCACCCCGTTGGGAAGCATCATGCCGGCATGGCCAAAGGCCCAGACCAGGCTGGCGGTGACGATGGCGATGCGCTGCGCGAGGGGAACGCCGATCCGCAGACGCGGGAGAAAGCGCTCGGTCAGGCCCTGGATGCCGCCGCGGAAGATGACTTCCTCCACGACCGCCGCCACCAGCGCCAGGGGCAGGAACAGAATCATGGAGACGGGACCGTCGAGCAGGCCGTCCATCATGGGCGTCTGCTCCATGATCCCGCCGAGAAGAACGTCGAAGACGACCATGCCGGCCGCGATCGCCAGAACGAGAACGATGCCCGCGAGCAGCTGCGGGCGGGTGAGCCCCTTCTTCGGCAGGTCGGCTTCGACAACGAGCGCCCCCGGCAGAATCGCCACCGCGCATCCCACCATCAGCCAGTTCGCCAGAACGGCGATCAGAGCGATCCCCTGGATCTGCTTCATGGCGAAGGCGCCTGCGGCGACGACGCTGAGGATGAACTGGAGCCCCAGCACGCAGATCGCGGCGCCGACGACGGGTGCCGTGACGAGCGGCCTCAGCCGGCGCAGACCGGCGGCGGCCACGGCCAGCGCCGCGCAGGCCGCGATCGCGGCGGCGCCAAGGTACAGAATCTGGGCGAGAAACTCGTAGGTGAACATCGCGGCGACGGTGCGGACGCCCCGAAACGGACACAAGCGGGATCGGGGCGGCGAGATTTCGCTCGCGCACGGTGGAAACCATACGGCAGCCGTGATGGCATCGACAGACCGGGAGACGGGCCAATCTTCATACCGATCGGCGCATCTAGACCACTGATCCGCACGCCGTGGGTGACCATGACGATCATGGGGGTCTGCGTGTTGGTCCACGTGGCCAAGATGTTCGTGGCGGACCCCGGCGTCGTCGACCTGCGGTTCGGTTTCATTCCGAAGCACCCCGGGCTGCTGCCGCTCTTCACCCACATGTTCCTGCACGGCGATATCGGGCATCTGCTGGGGAACCTATTCTTCTTCGTGGTGGCGGGGCTGAAAATGGAGGACGCCCTGGGGCACGCGAAGTTCTTCGCGTTCTACCTGATCTGCGGGGCTGCCGCCGCGGCGGGCCATGCGATCATGGACTCGATGACGATCCTGCCGCTGATCGGGGCGTCGGGGGCCATCGCCGGAGTCCTCGGCGGATTCATGATGCTGTACTTCACGACACGGATGAAGCTGCTGCTGATCTTCTTTCGCCTGATCGCCTTCGAGGTCCCCGCCTGGCTGTACCTGACGTTCTGGTTCGGACGGGAGGTCTTCTACCTGGTGACGAGCGAGGGAAGCGGCGTCGCGTTCGGCGCGCACGTCGGCGGATTCGCGTTCGGCGCGCTGACGACGTGGTGCTTCTTCGGCTGGAACAGGGGCGAGGAGCTGGACGCGAGGGCCCTGCACGAGACGGCGGACGTGATCTACGACGCGGGGAGCCCGGCATGAAGCGCCCGGCCTTCGTGGAGAACCTCCTCTCGGAACGCCCCGTGCCGCGCAGCTTCGGGCTGATGGCGTGCGCCACCGTGATCGGATGGGCCGCGTTCGTCGGCGGACGCCACGGATTCATCAACGAGGACGCGCCGAAGAACACCGCCGATCTCGAACGCGACATCGACGAGTTCATCCTCGACCACCAGAACACGGCGGAGATTCTGGAGTTCGCGAAGACGCAGCCGCAGGGCCGGTGGGAATCGGACATGCTGCGGCACCAGGACGAATCGTTCTTCCGCGAGGTCGAGGAGCGCATCGACCAGCACCGGCGGCTCGCCCGGCGCGAAATCCAGCCGGCGGAGGGCGAGGTCTTCGATCTCGCGGCGTTCCTGGGGTCGGAGGCACAGCGGCTGGGCGACCATGCGCGCGTCGGTCTCCCCCACGTCTCGACGAAGACGGTCCTCTTCCAGCCCAACGAGATGTACGAACTGCTCTGCAGCACCGAGACCGGCGCCGAGGCGGCGTTCGACGAGTACATCGACAAGCTGGTGGCCGCCCGCTGGTCGGTCGAGACCGTGCAGTTCCATCCCGGCGACCGGCGGGGATATTTCGTTGCGTACTTCGGGGGCGCGACGGAACTGCTGGTGGCCGTCATGGAAAAGGAGGTCTTTCCGGGGGCGCCGACGACGATCTACTGGCATCTCGAAGGACCCGTCTACAAGGCCGAGTGAACCATGCGACTTCCGATTTTCCCGATCCTCGCGCTGTCGGTGCTGCTCATGTCCTGTTCCTCCAACGCCACCATCCGCGAGTCGTTCCACGATCACGCGACGCGCATGTACGGACCGGAAGCGGTCGAGATCTTCGACGTCGCGGAATACCGCGACCCCGCCGGCCATCCGCGCTGGCACGCGGTGGGCGCCGTGCGGAACGCGCAGGGCGACTGGCATCTGGTGTGGGCGGACTACGGCAAGCGGGGCCGCAGCGAATGGGTGCCGATGGAGTGGCCGGAGCTGCCGTGGCCGCGCGCGGAATCGCTCGGCGAGGCCCGCGAGACCGGAGCGCGGTATCTGGCGCGATTCGTCCGGGGCGAAGTCGGCGCCGGCGTCTTCTTTGCCGAGCAGAACATGGTTCACGACGGTCCGTTCCCACAATGAACGACGATCTCGAATTCGTGCGACGCCGTCTGGGCGAACTGCACGACCTGAAGCTCACGATCAATCTGCTGGAATGGGACATGGAAGTCCTCATGCCGCCGAAGGGCGCGGAGGGGCGCGGCCGGCGCATCTCGACGGTGGCCGCCCTGCACCACCGGCTGGGAACGGAGCCCGCCTACGCGAAGGCGCTGGAGCGACTGGCGGAATGCGCTCTGCCGGAGGACGACGACGCGGCGATCGTGCGCGAGGCGTCGTACGACCTGAAGCGCGCGTCGTGCCTGCCGGAGGAGTTCGTCGTCGAGATGTCGGAAGCGCACACGCGGGGCTTCAACGCGTGGCGCGATGCGCGCGCGAAGAACGATTTCGCGGCGTTTCGCCCGCACCTGGAGAAGAACGTCGAGCTGGCGCGCCGCGCGGCCGAGTACCACGGCTACGACGAGTCGCCCTACGACGCCGCGCTGGAGAACTTCGAGCGTGGCATGACGGCCTCGCGTCTTCGCGCCCTGTTCGCGCCCCTGGCGGAGGACCTCAAGCGGCTCGTCGCGAAGAGCGAACGGCGCGAGGGCTTCGCCTTTCCGAAAGGCCCCTGGCCCGTCGCGGCGCAGCAGGCGTTCGAGCGCGGCGTGCTGCGCGACATGGGCTACGACTTCGAGGCGGGACGCGTGGACGTCGCCCCCCACCCTTTCTGCACGACGTTCGACCTGCACGACGTGCGCATCACGACGCGCTACGACGAGAGCGATCCGCTTTCGTCGCTGTATACCGTCATGCACGAGGCGGGGCACGCGCTGTACGAGGCGGGCTTCGACCCGGACGCGGACCGCACGCCGCTGGCGGGCGCGCCCTCGCTCGGCATCCACGAGTGCAACTCGCGCATGTGGGAGAACCTGGTGGGCCGCAGCCGGCCGTTCTGGGAACGGTATCTTCCGGCGCTGCGCTCCGCGTTCCCCGGGCGCCTCGACGGTCTTTCGCTCGACGAGGTGGTTCGCCACGTCAACCGCGTCGAGCCCACGCTGATCCGCGTCGAAGCCGACGAAGTGACGTACAACCTGCACGTCGTGATCCGCTTCGAGCTGGAGCTGGCGATGATCGAAGGCACCCTGGCGGTCGCCGACCTGCCGGACGTGTGGAACGCGAAGTACCGCGAGTACCTGGGCATCGACGTTCCCGACGACCGCGACGGCTGCATGCAGGACGTGCACTGGTCGTCGGGGCTCATCGGCTACTTTCCGACGTACGCCCTCGGCAACGTCTACGCGGCGGAGGTCTACGCGCGGTTCCGCACGGAAACGCCGCTGTGGGACGACGACCTGCGGGCCGGGCGGCTGACAACGCTGCTGGACTGGCTGCGCCCGCGCATCCACCGCGTCGGGCGCCGCAAGCGGGCGGAGAGCATCGTGCGCGACATCGTCGGCAGGGAGCCGACGGCCGCCGCACTGGTCGAACACCTGACGCGAACGCACGCGGGCGCGAATCCGTAGCCCGGCGGAATACCCGATGACCGTCCCGCACCCCTTCCGGAATCCCGACCTGTCCGTGGCGGAACGCGTCGAGGACCTTCGCCGGCGTCTGACGACGGAGGAGCGGATCGGCCAGCTCCAGCACGAGTCCCCCGCCATCGAACGCCTCGGCATTCCCGCGTACAACTGGTGGAACGAATGCCTGCACGGCGTCGGACGCGCCGGCATCGCGACGGTCTTTCCCCAAGCGATCGGTCTGGCCGCGACGTTCGACACCGGTCTGTTGCACGACGTCGCCACCGCCATCGGCGACGAAGCCCGCGCCAAGCACCACGAAGCCGCGCGCCGGGGCGACCGCGACTACTACAAGGGCCTGACGTACTGGACGCCGAACATCAACATCGTGCGCGATCCGCGATGGGGCCGGGGCCAGGAAACCTACGGCGAGGACCCGTGGCTGACGGCGCGCATGGGGGTGGCCTTCGTGCGCGGCATTCAGGGCAGCGACCCGCGCCACCTGAAGCTCGTCGCGACGCCGAAGCACTTCGCCGTCCACAGCGGACCCGAGGCGCTTCGCCACGAGTTCGACGCCATCGCCACCGCGCGGGACATGGCGGAGACGTACCTGCCGCATTTCCGGGCGGTCGTCCAGGAAGCGCGCGCCGAAGGCGTGATGGCGGCCTACAACCGCACGAACGGCGAGCCCTGCTGCGCAAGCCCGACGCTGTTGCAGCGGACTCTTCGCGAGGAATGGGGATTCGCGGGACATGTCGTGTCCGACTGCGGCGGCGTGGAGGATTTCCACCAGCACCACGGCATCACCGAAACGCCGGAGGAGTCCGCCGCTCTCGCGCTGCGCAACGGCTGCGATCTCTGCTGCGGCTGCGTCTACGGACACCTCGGCGCGGCGCTGGAGCAGGGGCTGATCGCCGTGGAGGACATCGACCGCGCGTTCGCGCGCATGATGACGGCGCGGACGAAGCTCGGCATGTTCGACCCACCGGAACGCGTGCGGTGGGCGTCGATTCCGTTCGAGGTCGTCGACTGCGAGGAGCACCGCGCGCTCGCCCGCCGCTCCGCGGAAGCGAGCATCGTGCTGCTGAAGAACGACGGGACGCTGCCGCTGGCGAGGGACGTCGGCGCGATCCTGGTCGTCGGGCCCAACGCGGACTCGCGCGACGTGATGTTCGGCAACTACAGCGGCACGCCCTCGCGGTCCGTCACGCCGCTGGAGGGCATTCGCGCCGCCGTCGCGCCGGGCACGAAGGTGTGGTACGCGCCGGGTTGTGCCCACACGGCGGAAAACAAGCCCTGGCTCGGCGCCAACGACCGCGGCATTCCGGAGGCCCTCGCCATGGCGGAACGGTGCGACGCGATCGTGGCGTGCCTGGGCATCTCTCCGCAGATCGAGGGCGAACAGGGCGACGCGTACAACAGCGAAGCCGCCGGCGACCGCACGCACCTGGACCTGACGGGCGTGCAGGACGAGTTGCTGGCGGCGCTGCTGGAAACCGGCAAGCCGGTCGTCGTCGTGCTGATGAGCGGCAGCGCGCTCGCCGCCACCCTGGCCCACGAGCGCGCCGCCGCCGTGCTCCACGCCTGGTATCCCGGCGAGGAGGGCGGCACCGCCATCGCCGGCGTTCTCTTCGGCGACGTCTGCCCCGCCGGACGCCTGCCCGTGACGTTCTACCGCTCCGTCGCGGACCTGCCGGATTTTCGCGACTACTCGATGGAGAACCGCACATACCGCTTCTTCCGGGGCGAACCCCTCTATCCCTTCGGTTTCGGGCTTTCCTATACGCGGTTCGAGTACGCGAACCTGCGGGTCGAACCGGCGGAGTGCGCGCCCGGCCAGGATGTCTCCCTCGCCATCGACGTGAAGAACGCCGGCGCCCGCGACGGCGACGAGGTCGTGCAGGTCTATCTGCGGGACGACGAGGCCACCGTCCGCGTGCCGCGCCACAAACTGGTCGCCTTCGCGCGCATCCACATCCCCGCCGGGGAGACCCGCCGCGTCGATCTCGTCGTCCGCGCCTCCCATTTCGCCGTCATCGACGACGACGGCACGCCCCGGTTCGAGGCGGGCACGTTCGCCCTGACCGCCGGGGGCAGCCAGCCCGACGGGCGCAGCCGGGACCTGGGGGCGGCGGCCTGGGCGACGGCGGAGATTCGGCTCGGGGACTGAGCTCCGGCCGGTTTGTCCGCATCGATACATTCGCCGATCGAGTTGACGGGGGGCGGCGGGTGTGCCATGCTGGTGGTGTAGCGGCCCCGGAGGATTCGGCGTACAGCCGGTCGCTGGAATCTCCTCCGAAGGTGGCACGCCGGGCCAGTACGAGTCGGCGTTGTTTCGACCGGACACCGATCCGCCGGAGCCGCTCGGCCTCGGAACATCTTGGAGGCGGCGCGGGCTCCCGCCCCCGTCTCCATTGCGAGCGGGGCCGCTTATACCCCGCTCTGCCACGCGCCCCGGCCCGCCCCTGGGGCGCGTGGTGTTTTTAGCGGGTGAGTGGCGGCGGCGCGGGTCTCGTGATTCCGATCCATCCGTTGCGAGGATTTCCGCGCCCTCCCCCGGGCCCGAAGGCGGCCCGACCAGGCCGGAAACGCGAAAGACTCGCATTGCGCGTGGTAGCCATAGAGGGTGAGCGTCAACTTCCCGAATCCACTCTATGACGGAGTTCCTTCATATGACAGTGGGCAGCGAACCGCCCAGCGGATGGACTTTGCGGCACGCCGCAAGGAGACCCGTGGTCCGAAGTATTCTCCGTGCACTTGGAGCATTGGTCATTCTCTTCGCGATCGCTTTCGCGTTGTATCTTCCACGAATACTCCTGGAGCGGAGGTTGCATCAGGTGAGGAAGATGCAGTTTCAAGCGTACGATGCGTTAATACTCTATTACGGTTACAGGGAGAACTTGCCAGGAGTTTCGATAGCGGAGAGATACCCTGACGTTAGAATACTCACGAGTGAGACTGGTATCGAGGCGTGGTCTTATGGCCCGGATCGCGATTGGGATGGCGGCAAGGATCTGTCCGACCAGCAAATAGCCGACTATATCCATGACGGAATCGTTCCAGACGGAGACATTCTGAACAAGCGGGGACCTGACCCATAGACTCCGTTCAGGCCGAATGCTAGGGTTCGCAACCTCCGACGAAGCCAACGGAGGCCGAAGACCATGAAGAGGAAGCGCCACACCGAGGAACGGACCGCCTTTGCCCTGCGGCAGGTGGAAACCCGGCACAGCGGTCAAGGAGATCGTCCGCAAGACGGGCGTCAGTCAGGAGGCAAGTTGTGAGAAAGCCATTGCGCACCGTCGAGAGTCCGGAATGGCGGGAGTTCAACCGCCTCTTTGGCGAGAGCATTGTGCGGAGAGCGGCGCTTGCCAAAGGCGCAGACGTGCAAACCGAATTCTTTCGGCTATACAGTTCGCTGTTATCTCTTATTCAGAGGACCCCACATCCGATCGACAGAGCGGGCATGATTCCGATAACGATGGCTTGCGCCAGAGGGGCTGGCGTGTCTTCGGAAGAGGTGAACGAACTCTTCGTTCAGTTTCTGGAGGAGACACGCAAGGTTGGTCGGAGCTCAGCTCCTTTTTCGAAGACTGGAATGTGGCTCTTTGTGTCCAATCTCTGGACATGCGCGGCAGGTGTAGGCAGAGTGCAAGAGATCGGCCCAGTCTTTCGGGAATGTCTGGAGTGGTCCGGCGACTTGCTTGCCGATGCCATTCGTACAGGGCCCGTGAACGTGCTGTTTGGCGTCAAGCTGGTGATGGAGTCGATTGTCGACCATGGCTTGGACCCAAGTGAGTTTCCTCGCTTTCGCGACTGGCTAAAGGAGAATTGTGAAGTGTTGCGCTCCCGAGCCGGGGAACTTCGAGACTATGTCGCGAAGGAGTCCGGGGACAGTGCGGCAGCGGACTTGAGTGTGGAATACTACCTGGAGTTTCTGGAGCAGTTCGTCGATGCGTGATGCGGGTTTGGGAAACGGGGCGGGCCTCTTGGCCTGCTCCCTTCTCCGTACCCGCTGGGTGCAGAATCCTCGGACCGGCTGAAGCCCGCCCGGGCGTTCCAGGAGCGGAGGGGGGCCCGAGCGGGTGGGCGCCGCGTCCGCATGGATTTGGCGCCGTTATACCTCGGTTAGGAGATCAGTCATGGCAGAACCGTTGCGCGCCGTCGAGAGTCCGGAATGGCGGGAGTTCGATCGCCTCATGCTCGAGGGCATCGTGCGCAGGGTGAGGCTTCCCGCCGGTGCGGACAGGAACGCCATGGAACTGCGGCTTTGCGAATCACTGTTGGCGCTCATTCGGAGGACTCCGCATCCGATCGACAGGATGAGAATGATTCCAACCGCGATCTCCTGCGTCAAGCTGGCTGGCATGTCTTCGGAAACCGTGGACGAACTATTCGTCCAGTATCTGGAGGAGGTATCCAAGGCCGAGAGGTATGCGGACCTCTTTACCAAGACGGGAATCTGGACGTTCGTGGTCAATCTTTGGACATGCCCCCTAAGTGCGGGCCGAATTCAGGACTGCGGCCCCGTCTTTCGGGAGTGCCTGGAGTGGTCCGGCGACTTGCTTGTCGATGCCATTCGCACCGGGAACGTCAAGGTGCTTGGGAGTGTTCATACGGTGATGGAGTCGATCATCGATTTCGGTCAGGACCCGGGGGAGTTCCCTCTCTTTTGCAGCCTGCTGCGAGAGGAGTACGAAGTGCTACGCTCTCGGGCGGATGAATATCGAGGATACACGATGAGGGAGTCGAATCGCAGATCGATAGGAGAATCGATAGCGGATCATTACCTCGAGCTCCTGGAACAGTTCGTGAATGCGTGATGCGGGTTCGGGAAACGGGGCGGACCTCTCGGCCTGCTCCCTTCCTCTGTACCCGTCGGGAGCAGAGTCCCCGGTTCGGGGAAGCCCGCCCGGGAGTTCTCCGCACGGCGGGGGCCGAAAACGGGAGCGGGCCCGATGGCTCCGCTTGAATCCGGAGTCCGGCCGGGTCATGGTAGGGTGCCAGAGGGTGGTTTGCCTTTTCTTCGCTTTTCTCTTGACCCAGCGCGGTCAGGCCCGAAGAGTCCCGAAAAGAAAGCGAAACCATTTCCTCTGACTTTCGAGGTGCGACTATGGCTCCGAAGACGAAAACCACCCGCAGCGCGGGAACCGGCACGGACCGCGAGCGGGCTCTGGACCTGGCTCTGGCCCAGGTGAAGCGCAATCATGGCGAGGGCATTATCCGGCGGTTCGGCGAGCGGCTCCACGGCGACGATATTCCCGCGATCTCCTCCGGCGCGCTCTCGATCGACCGCGCGCTGGGCTGCTGGGGCTTTCCCCGGGGCCGGATCATCGAGGTCTTCGGGCCGGAAAGCTCGGGCAAGACGACGCTGGCGCTGCACGCGGTGGCCAGCGCCCAGGCGGCGGGGGGCGTGGCGGCCTTCATCGACGTGGAACACGCGATGGACCCGGTCTACACGAAGGCGCTGGGGGTGGACCTGGACGAACTGCTGATCAGCCAGCCGGACTACGGCGAGCAGGCGATGGACATCGTGGAGACGCTGGTGAAGTCGAACGCGGTGGACATCATCGTGCTGGATTCGGTGGCGGCGCTGCTGCCGCGGGCGGAGCTGGACGGCGAGATCGGCGACTCCCACGTGGGGCTGCAGGCGCGCCTGATGAGCCAGTCGATGCGGAAGCTGACGGGCGCCATCAGCAACGCGAAGACGACGGTGATCTTCATCAACCAGATCCGCGAGAAGATCGGCGTGATGTTCGGCAGCCCGGAGACGACGCCGGGCGGGCGGGCGCTGAAGTTCTACTGCTCGATGCGCGTGGACGTGCGGCGCATCGGGGCGATCAAGGACCAGGGCGAGAACGTGGGCAACCGCGTGCGGGTGCGGGTCGTGAAGAACAAGTGCGCGCCGCCGTTCCGCGAGGCGGAGTTCGACATCATCTTCGGGCGGGGCATCTCCCGCGAGGGCGATCTGATCGACCTGGGCGTGGAGCTGGGCGTGGTGGAGAAGAGCGGCGCCTGGATTTCCTGGAAGGGGGAGCGCCTGGGCCAGGGTCGGGAGAACGCCAAGGCGTTCCTGGACCAGAACCGCGACATTCGCGACAGGATCGAGACGGAAGTGAAAGTGGCCTGCGGCTGGAAGGGCGGCGTTCCGGAGCAGAACGGCTCGGAAGCCGCGAGCCTGGAGGCGGCCGGCGCGGAGGCGTCGGCGAAGTAGCCCACCCATCGCACACCTCGCTCGTCCCGGCCCTCCCTCGTTGACACGCGGGAGGGCCGGTTTTCTTGTAGCCGCGCCCTCCGGAGAGCGCTCCCCCGTTCCATGATCGAAATGACCGACATCCACAAGTCCTTTGGCGAAAAGGTCATCTACCGGGGGCTGAACCTGAGCATTCGGAAGGGCGAGACGCACGCCGTCATCGGCCGCTCGGGCGAGGGAAAGTCCGTCCTGCTCAAGCACCTCTGCGGGCTGCTGGCCCCCGACCGGGGGGAAGTCGTCGTCGACGGCGTCAAGGTCGACATGAACGACAAGGATTCGTTGCGGCATATCCGCAAGCGCGTGACGATGGTCTTCCAGATGGGCGCGCTCTTCGATTCTCTGACGGTGCGGGAAAACGTGGGATTCTTTCAGGACAACCTGGGCGGGATGGAACCGGCGGCGATCACGCGGCTCTGCGACGACCTGCTGGACGAGGTGAACCTGCCGGGCACGGGGCATCTGCTGCCGGCGGAGCTGAGCGGCGGCATGCGCAAGCGCGTCGGGCTGGCCCGCGCGCTCGCCGTCCAGCCCGAGATCATTCTCTACGACGAACCGACGACGGGGCTCGACCCCGTGACGACCGACGTGATCGGCGAGCTGATCCAGAAGACGAGTCGCGCCCACGGAGTGACCTCGGTGGTGGTGACGCACGACATGAAGAGCGCGTACAAGGTGGCCGACCGCATCAGCATGCTCTACGAGGGCGAGATCGTCTTCTCCGGCACGCCGAGCCAGATCCAGGACTCCGAGAACCCCGTGGTCCACCAGTTCATCCACGGCTACGCGCACGGCCCGATCACCGAGACGGAGGAGGAACGCCTCTCCCGTCTCTCGACGGAGATGATGCACCGCTCGCAGATGGTCCGCCGAATCAAATCCGAAGACATGGAGCCCTGATGTGCAGAAGCGCCGGGTAACCGCCGACACGATCGTGGGACTGTTCGTTCTGTTCGGAATGATCTGCTTCCTGCTGATCACGTTCGTGATCCGCCAGGACCTGTTCGGGCGGACGATCACCGTGAGGGCGACGTTCGAGACCGTCAGCGGGCTGGAGTACGGCTCGCCGGTTCTGGTCAGCGGCATTCGCAACGGACGCGTGTCCTCGATCCAGTACAACAGCGAGACGAACGGCAGCGCGGACAGGGAGGCGCAGCCGGTCGTCGTCACGATGGTCGTCAGCGCGGACATTCCGATCTACACCAACGCGCGCATCCGCCTGGTGCAGCAGGGCTTCATCGGCGACCGGCGCGTGGAGATCGACCCCGGTTCCGCGGAGGGCGGCGAACCCGTCGACGGCCGCACCCCGCCGCTGCGGGGCGAACCGCAGTTCGACATGGCGGAGGTCTTCCAGAAGGCCGACGACATCGTGACGGACCTGCGGGCGACGGTCTCCAGCTTTCGCGAGATCACGACGGACGACGAGAACATCGCCGCCATTCGCGACACGATCAACAACCTGAACCGCTCGGTGCAGAAGGTCTACGACTACCTGGAGACGAACGAGGAGAACGTCCAGGTGGCGATGGCGAACATGCGCGACATGTCCGCGGACCTGCGGGACTTCTCCGAGCGCGCGCGCATCTTCACCGAGGAGGGCGGACGGCTCGACCGCATCGGCACCGACGCCGAACACGCCGTGGCGGATTTCCGCGCCGACGCGAAATCCCTCGTGGCGCGCGTCGAGACGCTCGCCGACACCATGAACGAGACCGTCGCACGCGTCGACGAGCGCAGCCGCGTCCTGACGGATTCGGCGACCTCCATGATGGACTCCGCGAAGGTCGACTTCAACGCGCTGAGCGAAAACCTCCAGACTACGAGCGCGAACCTCAACGACGTCATCGTGCGCATCAAGCGCGGCGAGGGCACGGTGGGGCGGCTGATGGTGGACCCGCAGCCCTTCGAGGACCTGAAGGCCTCCATTTCCGCGCTGCACGAGTTCCTTCTCGGCGGCGGACCGGGCGACGCGGCGATTCCGTACCGGAGCCCGAACCGGGCCGGCGCCACAGACGAATGAGCGACGCACCGGACTCGCGGGGGCCGAAGGGGTTTTCCGCGTGCCTGCTCCTGGCCGCAGGGGTCTTCTTCGGCCATCTGCTGCTGATGTCCGGGCATCTGATGTCGCCCGACGAGGAGCTGCTCTTCCGCACGGCCGAGTCCCTGGCCACGCGCGGAAGTCTGGTCATCGAGCCGATCGAGACGGACCCGGAAACCGGCGAACTGCTGGTCCCGGCGGACGCGACGTTCGCCACCGTTCCGGACGGCGACGGGAATTTCCACGCCCAGTATCTTCCGCTCCAGCCGCTGCTGGCGGTTCCGCTGGTCTGGATCGCCGACGCGACGGCGCCGCTGTTGGCCGAAGGGTTCGCGAACACGCTGCCGGACACGCGAATGCACCCGCGCAGGGCGCCGAAGGACGCGTGGCGGCGCGCCGCGGTCGCGATGGTCTTCAACCCGCTCGTGGCGGCGCTCACGGCTCTGGTTCTCGTCCGCATCGTGCGCGTACTGACGGGCGACCGGCGCGCGGCCTTCGGCGCCGCGCTGCTCTGGGCGTTCACGACGGTCGCGTGGCCGCATTCGCGAACGTGGTTCACGGAACCGCTGGCGGGGCTCTTCGGTTTGCTGGCGGTGGAACGCGTGATCGCGTGGCTCGCGATACCCGCGACGCGTGAAACGGCCGCGAAACGCATGGCGGTTTCGGCTCAGCTGGGCGCCGCTCTCGCCGCCGCCATCTGGACGCGGATGGACTCGCCCTTCATCGCCCTGGGAGTCGGCTCGTGCATGCTGGCGGCGGACGTTCTTCTGCGCGGAACGCGGCGGCGCGAAGGCGCGTTTCCGATCGCGGACTACTGGGTGGCGGGGGCACTCGTCGTGGGTTCGTTTCTGGCGCTCAACGCGTTCAATGCCTGGCGCTTCGATCTGCCCTTCGCGCTGTTCGGTGGCTACGGCGACCAGTCGGAGGGCGTGAAGTTCAGCACCGGTCCGCTCGTGGGCCTGCACGGGGTACTCTTTTCGCCCGGCAAGGGCATGTTCTTCTTCAGCCCCGGGCTGTTGCTGGCGGTGTGGGGGTGGTGCGTCGCGCCAGGGGAGAAGCGGTGGTTGGCGGCGGTCGTGCTGCTGGCGTGGGCGCCCTTCG
>JAJFLJ010000135.1 GCA_021772755.1 Candidatus Sumerlaeota bacterium | reverse complement strand
GCTCCTTCTCCGCCTCCTTTTCGGCCTCCAGGCGTTCGCGCAGCTGGCGGTCCGCCTCCTCCGCATCGGCGAGTTCCTTCTTCACCTCGTCGATGGTCAGGCCGAATTCGTCCTCCGCCTCGTTGGCGAGGTATTCCACCTGCGCCTTGAGTTCGGTGCTCTTCATTTCCGTTTCGCGCAGCACGTTGTCGCGTTCGTTGCGGTCGCGCTGGAGACGCTGGGCCTCGGCCTGCAGCTGGCGGAGCGTGGCGGCGGCGGCCTCGTTGGCGGCGGCGCGGTCGTTGGCCGCGTTCTGCGCTTCTTCGTGCCGCCGGACCAGGCCGGCGAGTTCCGTTTCCGCCTCGTCGCGGTCGACGGTCGTCTGCTCGCGCTCGGCCAGCAGCCTCGTCTTCTCCGCGTCGCGCGCCTCGCGCTCGATTTCCGACTCGTCGAGCGACGCGCGCGTCTCGTCGAGCCGCGCGCGGAGAGTCGCCACCATCTCGGCCTGGTTGTTCATGGCCTCGCGCGATACGGCGACGGCTTCCGAAAGCTCCTGCTGCTTCGCGAGGCTGTCCTCGGCGGACTTCTCCTTCGAGGCCAGCGACTCCGACTTGCCGGCCGCGTCCGCTTCGAGGGTCTCCAGGGCTTCCGCGCTTCGCTGGACGATTTCCTCCTGGCGCTGGCGGTCGAGGCGCTGCTGCGTAAGACGCGCTTCCGCGCTCGCCGCCATGTTCCGCTTCTCGCGGCGCTCGCGCTCGACCGTCTGGAGGTCCTTGCGCGCGTTGGACTCCTCGATTTCGAGCTTGTGGATGTTGGCCTGCAGCTCCGCCGAACGGGCGTAGAGCCCGCCGAGCCGGTCCTTGTTGGCGGAGATTTCGTCGCGCAGGCGCTGTAGATCGTTTTCCAGCACCGTGACGCGCTCGGCGAGCTGGCGGATTTCGCGCTGCCGCGTCAGGAGTCCGCGCGTCTGATGGCTGCCGCCGGAGAGCACGCCGCGGGGGTTCACGACGTCGCCGGCGAGCGAGACGAACCGGTTGCGGACGCCGGCGCGTTCGAGGTCCACGGCGGTGTCCAGCGTGTCCACGAACACGGTGTTGCCGAAGAGATACCACACGGCGGGCTTCAGGCGCTCCTCGAACTCCACGAGGTCGCGGCCGAGACCGAGAACCCCCTCGCGGCCCCAGATGCTCTCGAGATGGCGCGTCGAAAAGTCGTAGTGCAGGAAGTCCAGCGGGAGGAACGTCGCGCGGCCCAGGTTGCGGGCCTTGAGGTAGTTGATCGCCTGCTTCGACTCGTTCACGCCGGACATGACGATGTCCTGGACGTCGCTGCCGAGGGCGACCTCCACCGCGATCTCCAGGTTCTTGGGCACCGTCACCAGCGAGGACACGACGCCGATCACGCCGTTCACCTCGCCGCGGTCCGACGCGCGCATGATTTCCTTCACGCCGCGGTAGTATCCCTCGTAGCTCTCTTCGAGTTCCTTCAGCGCCTGAAGCCGCGACGTCGCCTGGTGCATGTCGCGCGTGAGCGAGTCGAGGCGTTCCGACAGCTCCTTCTTCACCTGGTCGTCGGCCCGGATCTGCTCCTGGATCGACCGCGCCTCCGCGCGGTCCGCCTCCAGCTTCTTCTGCAATTCCGCGACGCGCGCCTCGTGCCGGGCGTGGTCCGCCTCCAGCGTCGCGACGGCGTCGTTGATCTCGCGCACCTGGAACTCGACGGCGCCCATTTCGTCGGAGAGGCGCGCGATGATCTGCTCGGCGACGTTGCGGTCGTTCTGGAGCGTGTTGCGCTTGGTCTCCAGTTCGCGGACCTCGGCCCGCAGGCGGAGAATGTCCTGTTGCGACGCCGCGTTCAGCCGCCGCGCGGATTCGAGCTCCTCGACCTTGCGGGCCAGCTCCGCGTTGCCGCCGGAGAGCTTCTCCTCCTCCTTGCCGTAGTCCGCCTCCAGCGCGTCGATCGTCCCCTTCAGCACCGTCAGCCGGGCCCGTCGCGAGGCAAGTTCCTTCTCGATGGATTCCATGCGGGTGCCGATGTCGGCGATGCGCTGGTTGCAAAGATCGACGCGGCCCTTCTCGCGCTCGACCTTCGTCTGCAATTCGTAGCGCGCCTGCTGGAGGCGCTGAAGCTCGGCCTGCGCCGAGTCGATCCTCTCCTGTTCGGCGACGACCGCGGCCTCGGCCTTCGCGGCGGCTGCGGCGGCCTGTTCGAAGGCTGCGGCTGCGGCGGTGCGCGCCTCTTCCGCCTTCGCGAACTCGGCGGTCAGGCGCCCGTGGCGAAGCACCAGCAGGCGCTGCTGGAGACGCTGGAGCCGGCGCGTGATGCGGCGGTGGCGCTGCGCCTTGCGCGCCTGGTTGCGCAGGCTGTTGCACTGGCGCTCGACCTCGCGCACCAGGTCTTCGAGGCGGGCGAGATCGTCCTCGGTCCTCCCGAGCTTGCGCATCGTCTCGTCGCGGCGCATCTTGTAGCGCGATATTCCGGCCGCCTCCTCGAAGATGTCGCGCCGTTCGCGGGGCTTGGCGGCGACCATCTGGCCGATCTGTCCCTGCTCGATGATGGCGTAGCCGTCCGCCCCCAGACCGGTGTCCAGGAAGAGCTCGTGAATGTCGCGCATGCGGCAGGTGACGTTGTTGATGCGGTACTCGCTGTCACCGCTGGTGAAGAGACGGCGGGTGACGGAGACCTCGGAGCTGTCGATCTTGAGCCCGCCCTGCTGGTTGTCGAGGGTGAGGGTCACATTGGAGAGGCCGGCGGGCTTGGTCGATGCGCTGCCGCGGAAGATGACGTCTCCCATGCGTCCGCCGCGCAGCGATTTCGCCGACGTTTCGCCCAGGACCCAGCGAATGGCGTCCAGGACGTTGGACTTCCCGCAGCCGTTGGGCCCCACGACGATGGTAAAGCCTGGCTGGAAATCGATGACGGTCTTGTGGCCAAAGCTCTTGAAGCCGCTCAGATCCATACGGCGAAAGAACATGCGGGGTCCTCGGAAACCGGTGTCTGCGGGGTGGCGGAGCCCAAACCCGGCCCGCGCAATGTCCGCGATCAGACCGCATTCACCCCCGCCCTCCCGCCAGAGGCAAGGCCAAGGACGCCGTCCGGCGCCTACGGTTCCGCGCTTGCCAGGAATCCCCACGCGCCGCGCCTGTCGGACCCGGTGGTGCCGACGGGGCGGGCGTTCCCGAAGGCGGGATTCTGCCCGGCATAGTCGGGATCGGGTACGCCGCAGGACGGGTCGGCCGCGACCAGGCGCGGCAGCCCGGTGCCGGAGAAGTCCACGCCCGCCAGTGGAGCCCCCCGGTTGATGCGCTCGTTCCCCAGGTTCCACTTCCAGATCGGGCCGTACCGCCAGTGGAGCGAGGCTCCGGTGATGGCGCCCGGCGGCTGGCGGGCCAGGAACCCAAGGTTGTCCTCCACGACCCGCGAGATTGGAACCCGGTCTCGTTCCAGGCGGAGAGCGGTCGTCAGAAGACCGGCCACAAGCACGCCGGCCAGAAGGACCCGCGCCCCGCCGCGCCCGCTCCCGAGGGCCGCGTCGATGGCAACCGCGCCGAA
>JAJFLJ010000134.1 GCA_021772755.1 Candidatus Sumerlaeota bacterium | reverse complement strand
TCTACCGCCTCGACGGCGACCTCGTCCGCTGGGGCGAGGCGAGCCGCGAACTCGCCGCCCTCTACCGGGAAACCGGCGACAGCGTCGCCGAGCGGGAGCTGATCGCCGAGATCGTCCGCCAACGCCCCCGCGCCTTCGATCTTCGCGAGCGGCTGATGGAGCTGCTGCGCGAATCCGACGACGACGCCCTGATGGAGGAGATCGACCACTACGTCGATCTCTGCGAGAAGGAGGGCGAACTCGAGCGCGCCGCCGACTACTTCAAGGAGTTCCGCCTGCGCACCAGCGGAAGCGCCGTCCTCAGCAAGCGCCTCATCGATCTGTTCCACCGCGCGAGCCGCAACGAGGAGCGCGAGGACGCGATCCTCGAACTCGTCCGCAGGCACGAGGAGAACCGCGACGAGGAGGAGCTCGTCCCGCTCTACCGCCAGCTTCTCGAACTCAAGCCCGCGGAAGTCACCCACCGGCGGCGCCTCGCGACGATCCTCGCGAACCTGGAGCGCACGGCGGAGGCGGCCGAAGCCGCGGTGGAACTCGCCGATCTGCATGCCCGCCACCACCGCTACGGCGAGGCGGAAGAGGTCTACCGCGAGGTTTTCGAACTGGACGCGAACAACGGGCGCGCATGGCGCGGGATGGCGTCGATGGCGCTCGAACGCGGCAACGCGGAGGAGGCGGTCTCGTACCTTCGGGAGTTCGCGCAGTCCCACGTCGCGGCGGGGGATTTCGAAGCGGCCCGCGGCGTTCTTCGGGACGCGCTCGAAACCAGGCCGCGCGATCCCGCCGTCCAGCGCGACATCGCCAACCTGTACCTCCACGGATCGAACCGCGACGACGACCGCGCCGTGCAGGAACTGGAGCGCCTCGGCGAGTTCCTCGCCGCCGCCGGCGATCCCGACGCCGCCTTCGCCGCGCGACGCGAAGCCGTCGAGATCAAGCCGGCCGACATCGGTCTGCGGCGCCACCTCGTCAATCACCTGATGGACGCCGGGCGCCGCGGCGAAGCCATCGACGAACTGCTCGGCATCTGCGAAGTCCACAAGGCGGCCGGCTCGGTGAAGGACGCCCTCGCCGTCGCCGACGAATGCCTCGGCCTGAACGCGAACCACCTGCGTGCGCGGTCCATGCGCGCGCGGCTGCTCGAGGACTCCGGCGACACCGGCGCCGCCCTGGAGGAATGGCGCGGGCTGGCGCCGCTGCTCGAACGCGTCGGCGGCGAACCGCGGGGCGCGGCATCCGCCGGTGGCGAGCCGCTTTCGCTCATGATTCTTCCCGAGTACACCTTCGACCAGTTCGTCGTCGGCGACCACAACCGCTTCGTCCACGCGACGGCCATGGCCGTCGCCCGCGATCCGGGCCGCACGCCGCACAATCCCCTCTTCATCCATTCCGACGTCGGACTCGGCAAGACGCACCTGCTCCACGCCGTCGCCAACCATGCCGTCGCGACGGAGAACACCGTCCGCGTGATCTACACCAACGCCGAGGACTTCACCTCCGACCTGGTGGAGGCGATCCGCATGAACGCGGTCAACGCGTTCCGCTCGCGCTACAAGTCGGTGGACGTCCTGCTGATCGACGACGTCCATTTCCTGGCCGGCAAGGAAGTCGCCCAGGAGGAGTTCTTCCACATCTTCAACACGCTGTACCAGGCGCGCCGCCAGATCATCGTCACGTCCGACCGCCCTCCCCGCGACATCTCGCACCTGGAGAAGCGCCTCAAGTCGCGCTTCGGCGCCGGCGTCATCGTCGATATCCATTCGCCCGACTTCGAGACGCGTCTCGCCATCCTGCGGCGCGACGCCGCGCTGCGCCCGGAACTCTCCGTGCCCGACGACGCGCTGCTCGTTCTCGCCGAGCACGTCGATTCCAACGTGCGGGAACTGAAGGCCTCGCTCTCCCAGCTCTTCCTTCAGCACGAGATCGGCGGCGAGGCGCTCGACGCCGCGACGGCCGCGCGCATCGTCGAAAAAACGACGGCGGGGGTCTGAGTTCCGTGTCCCTTCAGTCCGACGGCGACCTGCGAATCGTTCTTGGCGTCCTGATCTTCCTGACCGCCGCGATGGCGATCGTTCTCTTCTGGCATTTCATCAAGTCCCGCCTGCGCGGACGCCGCCCGGAAAGCGGCGCGACCATCGCCGGACTGCAGAGCATCGAGAAGAAGAACCTGCTCACGAAGGAGGAACTCGCCCGCGTTCGCCAGGCGATGGCGCGGCAGTACCTTCAGGACGAGAAGGAGCGCGAGCAGGCGGCTGCGGAGGAGCGCGACATGAAGCCGCTGGAGGCACTCGCCTGGGAGGCGCAGCAGGCCGCGATCGTTGCGGAGAAGAAAGCTCCCGCCTCCAGTGCGAAGCCGCCGGCGGAACCGGCGCCGCTGCTTCCGCCCGCCCCTCCCGCGGAAGAGGAAACCGGATTGCCCGAGCGCCTTCGCGTCTTCGCCGACAAACCCGAGGAGGAGATCGAGAGCCTCCGCAACGCCGGGTTCATGTCGGAAGAGGACTACGAACTCGTCATGGAGGAACGCCGTCGCAGCGGCTGTCGCGAATGCGGAGATTCCTGACCGCGTTCGCGTTCGCGCTGGTTGCCTCCGCCGCGCCGGGCCAGAGCGCCGAACCGGCCGACGACGCCGCCGTGCGCCGCGCCCTGCATGCCGCACTCAACGGCGATTCCGCGCGCGTCGCGCTGATCGCGGGCGAGCGGTCGCGCTTCGAGGACGAAGCCGCCGCGCGCGGTGACACCGTTCGGCATCTCGGCGAGAACATCGCCGTGCTCGCGCTCGCCGCCGAGCGCCCCGCTCCCGACACCGTGTCGGCGAAGCGTCTGCTCGCGGGCTACGATCGCGACGGCGAAGTCGAAGCCTTCCTGGAACTCGTCCGCGAAACCGATCCCCGCGACCGCTTCCGCACCGCGCGCGCCAACAGCGTGTACGAGAAGCGCCGCCGCACCGTGAACAGCGCCGTCAACGCACTCGCGGGAGTCGTGCAGCTGCGCGTCTTCGCGCTGATCCAGCCGCCGCTCGACTACCTGGAATACATCGCCAACGGCTACCGGTACCTGAACCCCGAGGAGCGGCGCGAACTGCGCGCGGCGCGGGACGTCGTCGCGATGACGGTCGCGGACAAGCCGCCCCAGGCGGCGCGCATCGTTCGCGGGTGGACGCCACTTCGGCGCCAGACCTCCGTTCTCCAGGCGCGCCGCAACGCGGAAATGGCGGAACGCGCGGGCCGGCCGCAGACCGCCGCCTGGTGGTGGTCGCAGGAGCGTCTTCTGCGCGGCGACGGCGCGGCGTGGCGTCGCGCGAACGTCGATCTCCAGACCGACATCGAACGCCGCGCGCAACGCATCCGCGAATCCGACGCCATCGACGCGAACGCCGAACCCGTCAGCAGTTCGGCCTATCGCGATCTCCTCGCGGCGTTTCTTCGGAACCCCTCCGACCCCGCGACGGTGGAGACGGCGGCGCGCGCCGCCGTCTCCCTCTGGGACACCCAGATGCAGGGCGAGTTGCGCATGGTGGAGGCCATCCAGTCGCGCGACGCCGGCGATTCCCTCTACTACCGCGCGCAACTCGAGCAGCTCGCCGCGACGCCGACCGCCGAAGGCGCGCGCATGGAGGCGTACCTGGAACGCCCGGACTTCACGCCGTCCGTCGCCTTCGACCGCGCGCGTTCCGCGGTTCGCGCGCGCAAGTGGGCGTTCCTTCTGAACGGAACGCCACCGGCGGCGCCGTCGCGGGATCACATGACGGCGGAGGAGGCGCGCCTGCGCGAGGCGTCGTGGATCGTTCGCGCGCGCTCCCTCTTCGTGTTCGACACCTTCGCGCGGCTCGTCGCGTTTCCGTTTCTGCCCGGCCACGCGTTTCCCCGCGAGGAGATCTTCGAGGCCTACCGCGCCGCTCCGCCGGAATTCCTGAAGACCGGGCGCGGACGCGACGAGGCCCTGCGGACGGCCCGCGCGTTCGAAGCCATGCGCCGCCACGAGGAGGCGGCGCGGGTGTACGCGGACCAGGCCGAGTTCGCGCTCGCGGACAGGGCGCGCGACAGGGCCGCGCGCCGGGTCGAACGCGTCGCCGGCGGCCAGGCGTCGCCCGCCGTTCGCGCCGCGATGTACGAGCGCCTGCTCACCGCGTACCCGAACTACGCGAAGCGGGCGCGCGTCGAGCGCAAGCGCGCGGAATCCGAACGCGAGGCGGAGACCATCGTCGCCATTCCCCGCAAGGACCTTCGCCGCTATCCGGAACTCTGGGGCGACGAAGGGCTTCGCCTCTCGCGGGAACTCGTTCTCGGCGGCAGCGGACTCGGCGGCGTCACGCGCGAAGGCGTCGCGCTTCTTCGCGGCGACCGCATCGCCTACGCGCGCGCCGACACGAAGGAAACGTTCCGCATCGATCTGCCCGAAGGGGCCGTTGCGCGCACGCTGCGTCTCTATGCCGCGCGGCGGCGCACGCTCGACGTCGGCGACGAGCTCGACGAGCCACGCGAACTCAAGCGCATTCCCATCGCCATCCAGGGCGGAGCCGTTCCGGGCTTCGCCGTCGCGCCGGCGCTGGTGCCGCTCGACCCCGACCCCGAGATTCGCCGGCTGTACCGGTAGCGGTCCTCCGCCATTGCTCCTTGTGCGGTCCGGCCCGCGCGGTCTACACACGGCGCATGACCCGTGCGGCCGCCATCGCCCCTCCGAAACGCCGCAGACGCCCGGGCGCCTTCGCGCGCTGGCTGCGCGACACCGGGCGATGGGCCGCCATTCTTCTTCTCGCCCTGGTGCTGGGATCCTTCGCGTCCTACGGACTCGCGAAGTTCATCTGGCTGGCGCGCGGCATGCCGGGCGATCGCGTCGCCGCCCTGCGCGGCATGGAGGTGCGTTCGTTCCAGACGCGTTCGCGACCTTCGGGAACGAACGACTTCGCGCAGCTCGGCGTCGGGCTTCCGCTGCTCGGCGAACGGGGATTCCTGGCGAGGCAGCGCAGCGCGGGCATCTGGGAGTTTCCCCGCGACGGCCGCGGCTCCGGCCATCTGCACTATCGCTCCGGCATCACCGCCTACGGAATCGAGCGCCAGAGCGCGAAGGGCCTGGACCTCTACCGCCTCGCGCCCCCCGTCGCCATCTACCAGGCGCCGGGAACGCCCCGCGTCGTCACCAGCTATACCGTCCTTCTCGATTCTCCCGACGGCGACTTCCTCTCGATCATGGCCATCTGCACGTCGCTCTGGGCACGGGCGCCCGCGGCGATCGAATGGTCGATGGACGACGACAGCGGGCGTATGGTGTTCGTGTGGCGGTTCGAGGACCGGTATTTCCTGGCGGACATGACGTTCGTGCCCGCGGGTTTCGGACGAACCGCGCGGCGGCGCGCGTCGTTCCGAATGTTCGGAAGCCGCGACGCCCTCTACGCGTCCCGCCTGGCGACCGGCGGACTGATGCCCACCGACCCGATGGCGGATTCCGTTCGCGCGCAACTGGCCGATGCCAACCGCTCGATGGCGAAACGCGTGTTCGCCCTGCGCGAAGACGCCCTCCACCTCGGCGACGACCGCTTCGAGCGCGTCTTCGGCTTCGGCACCGAGGAGCTCCAGGACCTGGTCCGGCGGATCAACCGCGCGGAAGCCCTTCGCCTCGGCGACTGACCGCCTTTTCGCTCGACCGGGAGAGGCCCCCGCGCCCATCACAACCGCATTCCCGCGCAGGTCCCCACGATGCACGTACACGACATTCTCGACAGCAGCGAGACGACGCTCTCCTTCGAGTTCTTTCCCCCGAAGACGGAGAAGGGCGCCGACGCGCTCTTCGAAACCATCCGCCAGCTCGAACCGCTTCGGCCCTCCTTCGTCTCGGTGACGTACGGCGCCGGCGGATCGACGCGCGAGCTCACCCACGATCTCGTCGTCCGCATCAAGAACGAGACGACCCTCGACCCCATTCCGCACCTGACGTGCGTCTGCCACGACGAAGCCGACATCCGCGCGATCCTGCGGCGCTACGCCGCGGCCGGCGTCTCCAACATCCTGGCCCTCGGTGGCGATCCGCCCCGGGACCTGAGCGGCTACGACCGCGCCGCCGACCGCTTCCAGCACGCCGCCGACCTGGTGGCCTTCGTCCGCGAATTCAACGGCAGCGGCGCGCACGCCGACGCGCGCGGCTTCGGCATCGGCGTCGCCGGTTTCCCCGAAGGCCATCCCGCCACGCCCAACCGACTGCTGGAGATGGACCATCTGAAGGCGAAGGTGGACGCCGGCGCGGACTACATCGTGACGCAGCTCTTCTTCGACAATCGCGACTTCTACGACTTTCGCGAGCGGTGCGAGCTCGCCGGCATCCACGTCCCCATCGTGGCCGGCATCATGCCCGTCACGTCGGCGGGCGGAATGCGGCGCATGGCGGAACTCGCCGCCGGCGCGCGGTTTCCCGCGGCGCTCATGCGCGCCGTGGCGCGATGCCGCGACGACGCCGAAGCGGTCCAGCGCGTCGGCATCCACTGGGCGACGGAACAGTGCCGCGACCTGCTCGACAACAAGGTGGCCGGCATTCACTTCTACACGCTGAACAAGTCCGACGCCACGCGCCAGATCTACCAGACCCTCGGACTCGCCGGACGCGCGACATGAACCGTATCGCCCGAGCCGCGACGATACTCGCCATGACCGCATTCGCCCTTCTCTCCCTCGGCTGCGCGTCGCGCGGACCCGTTCGCGTCGCCGTCTACGCCGACGAGGGCGCGATGGAACCCTACATCACGGCGGCGCAGGACGCCGTGCGGGCGGACGGCATGCGTTGCGAACGCATCGTGGCGGACGACGTCCGGAGCGGTGCCCTGAAGTCCTACGACGTGGTGATCTTTCCCGGCGGAACGGGCAACGGCCTCGCAGCTTCGCTCGGCGAGGAGGGCGGCGCGGCGGTGACGGAGTTCGCGCGCGATGGCGGCGGCGTGATCGGCGTGTGCGCGGGGGGATATCTCTGCGCGGTCGGCTACAACGACGGAACGGCGCGCGTGGAACTCGTCAATGCGCGGCTTTGGGATCTGGACAACTGGGCGCGCGGAGAGGGAACCGTGGACATCGACCTGGCCAGGTCGGGAACGCGCGCGACGCTGCGGTTCGAGAACGCGCCGGTCTTCGAACCGGCCGGCCGCGAGGACCTGCCGCCCTACGAGACGATCGCCCGCTTCGCGTCCGACCCCGCCGGCACGCCGACCGGCAGGGAAAGCATCGCGGGACACGACGCCATCGTCGCCGCGCCGTTCGGCAAGGGCCGCGTCGTGCTCTTCGGCCCCCATCCCGAACTGACGCCCGGCCAGGAACACCTGCTGCAACGAGCCGTTCGATGGACCGCGGGAAGAACCGACTCGCCGGTCGACTGAACGGATGGCCGCGAGCGGCGATGGCGGTATTCCGACCGAACGAGGAATGGCCATGACAACACGCGTTCTTATCGCACTTCTTGCCGTGTGGTGCCTGGTTTCGGGCCTTGTCGGCCAGGACGAGTTGGTACCACCACCTGACTCTTGGCCGGGACTGCCCGATGATTGGGTCCATAAGATACCCCAAAAACAAGCTCCCGCCCAGACCGAAGCCTATTCTGCCGAGACGGATTCTGCAGTCGAGTTGACCAGATACGATTTCATCGCGCGGGCGCTGGAGGTCTACGAGATGTCCTGCACGGAGGGATCGGCGATTCTTCAATGCCCCTTTCCCAGGGATGGCATCGATCGGATCGGCGTGGAAGACGAGCCGGATGGCGTGGTGGTGACGATGCCACTCACGCTGGTGCTCACGCCGGACGTAGAATGGCCTCCTTTCGAACTAAAGCCATATGACTTGCCTGAACCGGCAGGACTGACCATGAGATTCGATCGGGCGGGCGTGTTGAAGGAGTATCTAAATGCCGCTATTGGGGAGTGGAAGTGGGAGAGTGCGAGTCTCGGACCCCAGATCAACTTTTCACGTGTCTATATGATCGGGGAGTTGCTGGATAGCCGCCACATGGAGATGGCGAAGAGGATACTGCCCGAGACCTACGAGACGCGCATATGGACCGTGGCCGCAAGTTACGGAGCCGGCCCCAATCTTGATATGGTGGCCGTAAGGCATCGAAGGCTGGGCGACACGTTGGAGGCCGAATTCATGTACTCGTTGCAGGAGGGCCACCTCGTGTGGTTCCGCATTGTATCGATGCCATGATATGATTTGCGGAGCAAGGGGCATGGACGGCGCCGACACCCTGCGATGACGCATGAATCCGTGTCATTGGCCGTCGATCATCGGGAAGGGATCGCCATAACGATCTCGCCGATCGGAGTGCATGGATCGGTGGCACCTCGCGCGCCCGGAGCCGCTGACGTTCGCCTGGGCGGGACGCCCAAGCCACCCTCTTTGCGAGCCTCTGCGCACTTCGCGACTTTGCGTTTCGCACTTTCCCGTCGCCGCAGAAAAGCGATTTCAACGCAGAGGCGCCGAGAATCTCAAGGGAGCGCAAAGATCGTATGAGGTGGCGCGTGGAGGGAGGAGCGGGGCAGGGTGGCTTTGGCGTCTCGCCAAAGCATCGCGCGACCGGAGCGGCTGACGTTCGCCTGGGCGGGACGCCCAAGCCACCCTATTTGCGAACCTTTGCGCACTTCGCGACTTTGCGTTGTGCTCTTTCTCTGCGATTCTCTGCCACCCTCGGCGCCTCTGCGTACCGCTCTTTTCGGCGCCGCGGCGACTACGCGCTGGTGGCGCCGATGAGGTTCTTGATCTTGCCGGGGATTTCGCTGGGGAGTTCGACGGGTTCGACGCCGCACTCGCGGAAGACCTCGATCTTCTCCTGCGCCGTTCCCTCGCCACCGCTGATGATGGCGCCGGCATGCCCCATGCGCTTGCCGGGGGGAGCGGTCAGTCCCGCCACGAAGCCGACGACCGGCTTGCTCATGTGGTCGCGGACGTAGCGGGCGGCGTCCTGTTCGTCGGTGCCGCCGATTTCGCCGATGACGACGACCGCGTCGGTGTCCGCGTCCTTCTCGAAAAGCTCCAGGAAATCCACGAACGTGGCCCCGATGATCGGGTCGCCGCCGATGCCCACGCAGGTGCTCTGGCCGATCGAGGCGCGGGTCAGTTCCCACACCACTGCGTACGTCAGCGTGCCGGAACGCGAAATCACGCCGACCCGGCCGGGCTTGTGGATGTGGCCGGGCATGATGCCGACCTTGCACTTGCCGGGGCTGATGGTGCCCGGACAGTTCGGCCCCTGAAGCAGCACGCCCTGGCGACGCGCCTCGTGATAGACCGTCATCATCTGCATCGTCGGAATGCCTTCGGTGATGATGATCACCGTGCGCAGGCCGGCCTCGATGGCTTCCAGGGCCGCGTCCGCCGCGAACCGGGGCGGCACGTAGATGACCGACGCGTTGCAGCCGGTCTCCTTCACGGCCTGCTCCACGGTGTTGAAGACGGGCACCTCGCCGAGCGTCGTCTGCCCCCCCTTGCCGGGAGTGACTCCGGCGACCACCTGGGTGCCGTAGTTGATCATCTGCTGACCGTGGAACTGGCCTTCGCGGCCCGTGATTCCCTGGATCAGGAGACGGGTGTTTTCATCGACGACAATTGCCATGGGGCGGGGGACTCCGTCAAAAATGGGCGGTCCTTGTCCGCGCCGCACACCCGCGGGGTCAAGCGCGATGCCCCCCGCCTGCGCGGTCCTACCGAATCGCGAAGGCGTCCAAATCGGAGGGGAGCACGGCCTGGTCGCTGAGGGCAAAGAACGAGAACGACGTCACGGTCGCCGTTGTGGTGTTGCGGGCGGCATCGAGCGTGGTGGCGAGCCCGGTCCACGGACCGGACGCGGTGGGGGCCTGATAGAGGCGCAGGGTTCCCTCCTCCAGTCCGGCGATTTCGGCGTCGGTGTACCTGAAGGTCACCTCCGCACTGGTCCACGCGGTGCGGTTGGTGGAGACCTCCCAGGCGACGTTCGCCGCGATAGAGGGGTTCAGGCCGCCGGAAAGGCCCGCGTCGGTGCGGGTCAGAACGACGGTCTGCATGGAAGCGGCGGCGCCGTCGGCGAAGTCGATCCAGCAGCGGGACGAAGGCGTGCCGTCGTCGCTGCCATCGCCGGTGATCCCCACGGCGGTGCGCGGCGCGTCACCGGTGGGCGCGGTGGCCTTGTAGGTGGCGGAGTCCGGAGCGGTCGAGGGACTGAAGATGACGTAGCTCTCGCCTGCGTAGAATGCCCCGCCTGGGTCGGCGGCACGCGCTCCAACGATCAGGTCGGCGAGGCCGTCGCCGTTGACGTCTCCCGCGCCCGAAACGGTGTCTCCGGACAGGTCGTCGGGATCGATGCCGTCGATGCGAAAACCGCCGTCGCCCAGAGCGTCGGCATCGACCGCCGTGGAGTCAGCCTTGCCGAAGACGACGTAGCTTTCCCCGGCTTCGGAGTCGCCACCGGGATGGGCGTAAGGAGCCCCGACGATGAGGTCTGCGAGGCCGTCGCCGTTGACGTCCCCCGCGCCCGAAACGCTTCGGCCCGAGTAGTCGTACATATCGATGCCGTCGATCCGGAAGCCGCCGTCGCCCAGAGCGCCCAGGTCCACGGGCGCGACGTCGGTCTTTCCGAAGACGACGAAGCTTTCGCCGGCCAGGGAACCGCCGCCGGGGGCCCCGACGATGAGGTCGGCGAGACCGTCGCCGTTGACGTCCCCCGCGCCCGAGACGCTCCAGCCGGAGTCGTTGTTTCTCGCGATGCCGTCGATCCGGAAACCGCCGTCGCCCAGAGCGCCGGCATCGACCGCCGCGGAGTCAGCCTTGCCGAAGACGACGTAGCTCTCGCCCGCGTTGATGTGAGGACTGACGGCATCGGCCGCGTAGGCCCCCACGATGATGTCCGCGAGACCGTCGCCGTTGACGTCCCCTGCGCCCGAGACGCTCCAGCCGGAACGATCGTTCGGGTCGATGCCGTCGATGCGGAAACCTCCGTTGCCCAGAGCGTTCAATTCGACCGTCCCACCATCGGCCTTCCCGAAGACGACATAGCTCTCGCCCGCCAGGGAATCGCCGCCGGGTTCGGCGGCCCAGGCTCCGACGATCAGGTCCGCGAGGCCGTCGCCATTGACGTCTCCCGCGCCCGAGACGCTTGAGCCGGAACGGTCGTAGTTGTTGGCCCCATCGATACGGAAACCACCGGAACCCAGATCTCCCAGGTCCACCGCCGCGCCATCGGCCTTGCCGAAGACGACGTAGCTTTCGCCTGCGAAGGTTCTGGCGGCCAGGGCACCAACGATCAGGTCTGCAAGGCCGTCGCCGTTGACATCCCCCGCGCCCGAAACACTGACGCCGGAGCGATCATCCGGATCGATGCCGTCGATGCGAAAACCTCCGTTGCCCAGCGCTTCCAGATCGATGGGGGTCCCATCGTTCCTGCCAAAGACGACGAAGGTCTGGCCGGCTCCGCCATTGCCGCCGGCGTCGGCACGATAGGCACCGATGACGAGGTCCGCGAGGCCGTCGCCGTTGACGTCTCCCGCGCCCGAGACGCTGCGGCCGAAACGGTCGCCCCCTTCGATGCCGTCGATGCGGAAGCCCGGATGGGTGGTGCCCAGCAAGGAAAGATCGATGTCCTGGGCGGACAGGGCTCCGGGGGAAGCGACGGCCAGGATGCCGACGCCCACGAGCGTGAGCGGGAATCGGTGCCTGCGGGGCATGGGCGTGCGGTGGATGGGCGGCATGACGCTGTCCCGATGGATGGAGTTGTCTCAGATTCTGACAATGTAGTGGAAATCGCGAGGAACAAGGCAAGGAGAATGGACCCGGTCACTTTCGATCCACAGGCCCAAAGGAGTTCTCTGTTCCCGCACTGCCCGCATGCCCCCCCTTCGCGGATCATCCCTTGCGGCCTGTGGCATGGAACAAGCATCCATCCGCCGCGAGACGCGGAGCGGGTTCAACCCCGCCGCCGTCCATTCCGCCCACCAAGAGGTTCCACGATGTACGATCCCGTTCTTGTCCAGCCGATGCGCGAAGAGGTGACCGAAATCGGCTTCAAGGAACTGAAGACCGCCGAAGAGGTCGATGCCGAGCTTAAGAACCTTCAGGGCACCGCCCTGGTGTTCGTCAATTCGGTGTGCGGCTGCGCCGCCAGAGGCGCCCGCCCCGGGCTGCGCATGGCGCTCGCCAACGCGGGACAGAAGCCCGCGCGGCTCCTGACCGTCTTCGCCGGCATGGAGCGCGAAGCCGCCAACCAGGCCCGCAGCTACTTCGTCGGCGTTCCGCCCAGCTCGCCCATGATCGCTCTCCTCAAGGACGGCGAGCCCATCCACGTCCTGGAGCGCCACCACATCGAGGGTCAGATGCCCGACACGATCGCCCGCAACCTGGTGGCGGCTTTCGAGGAGTTCTGCGGCTAAGTCCGCCGAGCGCCCCTCAGTCCACGCCCTGCATCAGCCGGAGCACCTTCGCCGAAGGTGCTCCGGCTTCGTTTTGGATCGAGAGCTCCACGCCCTCCGGCAGCACGCTCGTCTCCTCGAAGGGGTCGTGGGGCCAGCCCGGGGGAAGCTCCACCGTCTCGCCCCAGCGATAGCGCAAAGCCTTGTGGCTGTAGGCCCGCAGCCTCCAGGGATTGGCTGCCAGACTTTCGTCGCGTCCCGTTTTCTCGGCGTACGGAGACCAGTATCCGTACGCCGGAACGAGGCTTGGTTCCAACCACGACTGGCATATTCCCTGGGTGATCGCCCCCTTCGGCAGAATCCCCCACCATCCCATGTTCAGGCGTTCGACCTCTCGCTTCACGTCCTCCGGCAGGCGCGCGGGCGTGGTGACGATTTCCGAATGGTGCTCGATGAAGTTGAAGCCCAGATCCCTCACCAGCCGGGCGTCGCCGGGTTCGAAATGGCCTCTCAAGCCAAAGAGCCGCACCGGCACCCAGTCCGTGCCCTCGGGGGTCCAAATGCCGGTCTCCAGCCTCAGCCCATCCTTTGAAACGCGCAGCTCCTGAAGCGGCGGATCGTCAATGACCGTCCAGTCCCCGGGCTTGTCGCGCAACTCCACCAGCAAGGTCTGCTCGGCGGCGCATTCGGCGGCGATGTAGGCCAGCCACCACCGCCCCCAGGTGCGCCGGGTTTCGTCGGTTTCGAGGTGCTCGGCGTGCCCCAGCCAGATATCGGCGATGGTGAGCATGGCGCGGGCCTCGGGGCGGCGAACCCCATAGCGGTTGGCGACGATCATTTCCGCTTCGAGGTCGTTGCGGGCTGCGCGGGCAGAGACGAGCAGGTCGTCGAAAGCGGTCTGGGGCCCGGAGGTCGATGCCCAGGCGGTAAGGGTTTCCGGGCCTCCGGCGAGTTTCAGAACGATCGTTCCGATTCCCGGTGGGGGGTCCAGAACGATGCGGAGAGACTCGCCTGCCGGTTCGTCCGCCAAAACGGTGGACTCGGCAGGGTCGAAGGCGCTCGTCCAGATGGCCTCGGCCCGCCAGGGGGAACCGCCGCCGGGCGTGGCACCCTGCCAGAGAACGGTGCCGTCGCCGCGAAGTTCGAGCGACCAGTCGGCAGCGACGGTCTGGGATGCACCAAGCGAGGCGAAGGTGCAAAGCACCGCCGCGAGAAGCAGCCGAGCGATCGAAGGCCTGGTGCGGTTTCTAGTCATTCGGAGACTTCCTGCCGTCGCGGCAATGGCGACCGTGTCGTCCATCGACGCGCGGAAGCGATTTCAACGCAAAGGCGCGGAGAACCGCGAAGCAACGCAAAGTGTCGTGCGAGATAGCGGACGGGGAACAGAGAGCGGGGTGGGGCGGCTATGGCGTCTCGCCGAAGCATCGCGCGACCGGAGCGTACTGTCGTCTGCACGGGCGGGACGCCCGTGCCACCCTCTTCGCGAACCTTTGCGCGCTTCGCAACTTCGCGTTGTGCTCTTTCTCTGCGACTCTCTGCCATGCTCGGCGACTCTGCGTTAGAATCTTCTTCCCTTTCCCGCGCGCCCCGCGATTGGGCTTGCCAGTCGGAGCCGATTCCGATGTCATCGCGGGTTCGAGCGATTCACCGAAAGCAAGGGTACCGACACACACCATGATGAACCCACACGCATCTTCCCTCCCGAAGTTCGCCTGCGGCATTGCCGCCCTGGCGCTCGCCGCTTTGTTCGTTCCCGCCATCGCCCAGGACGCCCAACCGGTCGACTGGTCAACGGTTCCACCGCCCGCCCGCGTTCCCGCCGGACTGCGCGGCGCGCCCGCTGCGGCGCCTGCGGCGGCGGCCCAACACGTCGCGGAATTCACCGGTTTCGAGGGCGCCGTCGCTCCCGCGTCCCTGACCGCCGAGCAGGTCGGCCAGGCCGTCGTCGTCACCGGCACCATCGTTTCGGTCAAGCCGTCGTGGTCGGAACGCGCGCCGACGACGCTCGTCCTTCAGGCGGAACCCGCCGTGTCCGTCGTCTACTGGCAGGACATGGCCGACGAGGTCGAGGGCGGCGGCGGTCCGCCCTCCGCCGGCAAGAAGGTCTCGGTGCGCGGCAAGCTACAGGACTGGCGCGGCGCGTTGCAGATCAAGCCGGAATCCCCCGGCGATCTGGTCATCGAAGGCGTCGTTGCCGCTCCGCCGTCGCCGGAAGCCGCCGTCCCCGGCGCGCCCGCTGCGGCGCCTGCGCCTGCGGCCGGTCTGCCCGGCGTGATCGGCGCCGGCAAGGTCCTCGAACACATCGACCAGCCCGTCGTGCTGGTGGGAACCGTCGCCGAAATGCGCGATGCGTGGAGCGAACGGGCCCCCAGCATCCTGACGCTGAAGGACGCGACGGGATCGACGGAGGTCGTCTTCTGGGCCGACACCCGCGAAAAGATGAACGAATCGCTGCTCAAGCCGGGAACCGCCCTTGTCCTCTCGGGGATCGCCGGAGAGTATCGCGAACGCCCGCAGGTCCGTCTCGCCGCGCACGACGCCATTCTCGCCGTCGATGCGGACAACGTGGCGGCCCAGGCCGGGTCGCTCTACAAGATCGCCAAGGCGGCCGCCGCCGCCCAGGAATAGGCCGTCCTCTCGCGCGGCCCTGAATTGCACCATGACGATCAAGGCCGCGCTTCTCCCCCACCTGACGGAACTGACCGGCGCGCCGCTGACTCATCTCGAGTTCGCGCGCCGGTTGTCCGCACTCGACGACTTCGACGTTCTCTTCGTCGTTCCCGACGACGGCCCGCTCGCCCTCCGCGCGCGGGAATACGGACTGGACGTGCACGTCGTCAGCAGCCCGACGGGTGGCATCGCGGCGCGGCGGGGACCGCTTTGCAAGCTTCGCCACGTGCTGCGGCGCCGTGCCGCGCGAAAGGCGCTGGTCCGTTTCTTTCGCGAACGGAAGCCCGACATCGTCTTCGCGTCGTCGGTCGTCAACGCGACGCCGGCGCTCGCCGCGAAAGCCGCCGGCGCGAAACTCGTCTACCATCTTCAGGAACCCGACTTCTCGTTTCCCGACACGCCCCGAAACCGGCGCAAGGCGCAGACCATCTCCGCCGCGTCCGATCTGCTCTTCAACGCGCCCGGCGCCCACGTCGAAATGTTTCCCGGCGCCAACATGCTGGCCGTACACAACGGCGTCGAGACCGGGCGGTTCGACCGCACCCGGCGCGGCGCGTGCCGCCGCGCGCTTCTCGACGAGTTCCAGCTTCCCGACGACGCGGAGATCGCCGTCTGCATCGCGTCCGTCACCGTGCGCAAAGGCATCGACCTCCTGCTGGAGGCCGCACTGCTGCTCAGGGAGAAGCGCCCGCGCCTGCGCACGCTGGTCGTCGGTCCGGACGGCGGCAACAAGGCCTTCGCCGACGGCATTCGCGCGCGCGCCGCCGCCGAGTTTCCAGCCGGGACCTTTCTTCTTCCCGGGCCGCGAAACGAAGTCCCCGACCTTCTCCTGGGTGCGGACCTGTTCGTTCTTCCCACCCGCGCCGACGCCCAGCCCCTCGCCGTCATCGAAGCGATGGCGGCGGGACTGCCCATCGTGACGACCTCGGCCGGCAACATGCCGGAGGTTCTCCGCGAGGGAGAGATCGGCTCGATCCTGAAGAACCCGACGCCGGAGGACCTGGCGCGGGAGATCGACGGCGTTCTCGCCTCTCCGGAAATCCGCGCGCGCTACACCGCCGGTGCGCTTGCCCGCGCGCAGGACTACACCTACGACGCCGCCGTGGAGATCGTCGCCCGCGAACTGCGGCGAATCGCCGCCCCATGAAGGGCTTTTGTCTTTCCCCGGCGTCCGCGCTCCGCGACGATCGTTCCGTTCGGAGCGAAACTTCATGAAATTCGAGCGCAGACGAGCAGTCGTCGTGGGTGCCTCCTCGGGCATCGGAGCCGCCGTGGCCAAACGCCTGGCGCGCGCGGGCTATATGGTGGCGCTCGTCGCCCGGCGCGGGGACCAGCTCGCCGAACTCGCCGCCGAAATCGGCGACGACCGCGCCTTCGTCTACGAACACGATGTCACGAACTACGCCGAGGTGCCCGCCCTCTTCGACCGCATCGTCGACGACCTTCACGGCCTCGACACCATCGTCTACGCGGCCGGCGTCATGCCCGACGTCGCGGCGGACGAGTACGACTTCGCGAAGGACCTGCAGATGGTGGAGGTCAACCTGCTCGGCATGATGGCCTGGCTGAACGAGGCCGCCGACCTGTTCACGCGAATGAAGAACGGCACGATCTGCGGCATCGGTTCCGTCGCCGGCGACCGCGGCCGCAAGGACCGTCCCGGGTACAACGCCAGCAAGGGCGCGCAGGCGATCTTTCTCGAAGCGCTGCGCAACCGCCTGGCCGCCTTCGGCGTGTCCGTCATCACGATCAAGCCCGGCCCCGTCGCGACGCCGATGACCGCGCAGCTCGGCGACATGCCCTTCATGATCTCCGCCGGGGAAGCCGCCCGCCGCATCGTCGCCGCCATCGCAAAGCCCGCGAAGGGGGAGGTCTACGTCCCCCGCCGCTGGCGCTACATCATGCTCGTGATTCGCCACATCCCCGGATTCATCTTCCGCAAGCTCGGCATCTGACCTATCGCGCCGGACGGATCGTCATGACCGGCGGCGCCGTTTCGTCGCCCGAGAGTCCGCGCACGTCGAGCTCCCCCGCCCGCCCGAAGAGGTCGTAGTTCGGCCTCGCCACCAGCGCGCCCTCCGGCATGGTTCCACCCGGAGCGAGGATCGCCGTGCGCAGAACGGCCGGCCCCTCCTCGTGCCACGCCGCAGCGGAGGGGCGCTCGAAGAAGAGAACGTAGTAGTGCGCGTAGGGCACTTCGGCGCCGAGCGCGTTCGGCCCCTGCGGATTCGCGCGCCACATCGCGTCCATCGCCTCCAGCACGCCGTACTGCCAGGACGCCGCGTCGCGCGCGACCTTCGTCTTCATCGCCACGACGCAGAGCGCCAGCGTCGCCAGACAACACGCGCCCGCGCACGTCGCGGCGACGCGCGGCGACGTCCGTTCGGCGAGAAGAACCACGCCGCGCGCGGCGATCAGATGCACGACGGGAAACAGGAGAATCGAGCGCAATGCGTGCGGCACGCCGTCGTTCGTCAGTGCCGCGGCGACCGGCGCCGCCAGCAGCCAGACGAGCAACAGGACGCTTCCGCGCCGGCGAAGGTTCGCCAGCGTCGCCAGTCCCGCGAGGAAGAACGGCGTCTCCGCCCACGCGACGATTCCCGCCAGCGGCATCGCGTGGCGCGGATTGGCGTCGCCGAAGAGAAACAGAAACCGCGGATCGAAGTGCTTCGCGTAGTTCGCGACGAAGTGCAGCGCGCCGCCGGCGACTCCGCGATCGCCCGCGAAGACGGAAATGCGTCCGAGACGTTCGGAACCGCCGGTGAGCGTGAACACCACGAGCGCGCACGCCGCCACCGCGAAGATCGCCGCCCCCGGCCATGCGAACCTCCACGCTGCGGCCGGTTCGCGCCGCCAGAGCCGAAGCTCCAGCAGCAGTCCCCCGACGACCAGCGGCACGACGAGTCTCGCCGGCGCGTACGCATAGCACGCGAGCGCCAGCAGAAGACCCGCGAGTGCGGCGGCCGCGCGGCGGTGGCGTTCGCCCATCGCGGGAAGCGACATCGCCAGAGCCAGTCCCGCCGTCAGGAACAGCGGCACGGTGACGCCCTGCTGCGCCCACCGGCTGAAGAGAACGTGCGTCGGCGAAACGGCGCAGAAGGCCATGGCCGCAGCAGCGAAGAGCGCCGCCTTCGGCTCGCCGCGCGCGAGTTGCAGCGCGAGAAGCATCGCCATCAGCGCCGTCAGCGTTCCCGCGAGCGCCGCGACGAACCGCGTCGTAAAGGGCGAAAGTCCGAACAGGCCCACGACCGGCGCCGTCATGTACTGGTACACCGCCGAGGTCTTCACGCCGACCGCGTCGGTAAAGACCGGCAGAAGCCGCGACACCACGAACGTTCCGTCCGTGGCGACGTAGCCCTGGCGACCCGTCTGCCAGAGTTCCAGCGCGGTCCAGCCTTTCTCCACCTCGTCGCGAAACAGTCCCGGCGGAACCGATCCGAGGCTCCAGAACCGCAACGCCGCCGCCACCAGCAGCAACGGAACCGCGATCCGCAGCAACGTGGCTGTGTATGCACTTTCGGAAGGGGGTTGGCTCGGCATGGCGCGCCAATGGGGGTGTGCGACGGGCTCGGGCACAATTCGGATTCGGACGGAAGTTCTGGCCTTGACCGCCACGAAGTCCTCCCCCATTCGCATTCTCGTTCTTATCGGCGGAAGTGGGAGCCTGTCGTCCCTTGCGGTTACGGATTCGTTTCCGTGGCGCAGCCGAAGGACACATTCCAGGTTTGGAGGATTCTCCATGAAGTGTTCCATTCGTTCCATCGTCGCGGTCGGCATCATGGCCGCGTCGCCGCTCGCCGCTCTTGGCGGCGGAACCCATGTCGTGTGCCAGCAGCTCGTCCCCGGCGTCGAATCGCCGATGGCGTTCGTCGATGCGGACGGCAATTCCCGCGCGGCGTCGGCGGAAGAGGTGAGCAGTCTGCTGGAACAGGAACGGGCCCGCGCCGCGTTCCAGACCGAGACGCTGGTGATGAAGTCCGGCATCACGCGCCTCAGCATCAAGAGCACGGCGAAGAAGGGTGGCGAAGCCCCCTACGTCGTGGCCACCGCACCGATCGGCACAGGCGGCGCCAAGGGCCTCGCCAACTTCGTCATCCTCTCCGTGGATGGCGGCGGCGAAGGCGTCAACGACCCGACCGCCCGCGCAGCCGTCGGGGGCAATCCGGGTACGACCATCGGCCAGCAGCGCGCCAACGCCATGCAGCAGGCGGCCCTCTACTGGGGCGGCAAGCTCAACAGCACCGTCGACATCAACGTCGAGGTGGACTGGGAACCGCTGACCTGCAATTCCGGTGGCGGCGTTCTTGGCAGTGCCGGCGCCCTGGCGGCAAGCGACTTCGGCGGCGCCCCCGCCGCCAGCACCCTCTACCACGACCCGCTGGCCAACTCCTTCGCCGGCACCGATCTTTTCGGGTCCGATCCCGAGATCTTCGCCAGCTTCAATTCCTCCGTCGATAACAATAACAGCTGCCTGACCGGCACGAACTGGTACTACGGCTACGACGGCAATTTCGGGGGAGACATCGACTTCTTCGACACCTTCAAGCACGAGATGGCCCACGGTCTGGGCTTCTCGACATACGTCAACACCGCCACGGGGGTGAAGAGCGGCGGTCTGGACGACGTCTTCATGCAGTTCCTCTACGACCCCACCGTCTCCCCCAGCGACTGGCCCTCGATGAGCAATGCCCAGCGCATGGGGTCGGCCACGAACAACGGCAACCTGCTTTGGGACATGGCGACCGTCACGGCGGAGGCTGCCTCGCGGCTCTCCTCGGGAATCGGCGCGGGCGGTCGCGTTCGCATGTACGCCCCCGCCAGCCTGGCCCCCGGCTCCTCCGTCTCGCACTGGGACGAGGTCCTCTTCCCCCACGAGCTGATGGAGCCCATCGCCGACCCGACCCCCGACGATACGCTGACCCAGCTGGCCTTCGAGGGCATGGGCTGGACCGGCGATCTCGGCCCCTCGGCGGTCGGAGAGTGGCAGGAGTACTGATCTCCCGCATCGTTTCGGGATTCGCCAAGAGGCCCGCCAGATCACCGGCGGGCCTTTTCGTATGCATTGGAGTTGACGAAACCGGGGTTCGTCGTGCTGATTTCGGCGGTAACGCTCAGAAGTGGGACGCGCCCCCTTCCGCCGCAATCCGGGCGGGGGAGGATTTCGCATCCCCTCTGAAACTCTCCGTGGAGAAACGATCCATGAAAACGACTCGTTTTGCACTGGCGGCCGGCATTCTCGCCGCCTCCCCCCTCGCGCTCCATGCGCAAAGCACCGGCGCCGTCTGCCAGCAGCTTACCCCCGGTCGCGACGCCTCCACCATCTTCGTCGGCCCCGAAGGCCTGCGCGCCCCCAACCCCGGCGAACTCGAATCGCTGATGGCGGCCGAGGCCGCGAAGCACGACTACGAGTGGGTCGTCAGCACCGAGAAGAGCGGCGCCATAAGCGCCACCCTGGTCGATCATGCGGCGCCCGCCAAGACCCGGACCGTCGTCGCCACGATTCCGATCCAGCCCCGCGGCGGAGCCAAGGCCGCGCCCTACTCCAACTTCATCATCGTCTCGCTCGATGGCGGCGGCGAAGGCGTCAACGACGGGACCGCCGCCACGCCGGAAGGCGGCAACCCGGGCGTGACTCTGGGGGCCCAGAGAGCCAACGCGATGACCGAGGCGCTTTCCTACTGGGCCGACAGGGTGCAGTCGAACATCGACATCGAGGTCGAGGTCGATTGGGCCGCCCTCCCCTGCAATGCGGGTGGCGGGGTGCTCGGCTCTGCGGGAACCAACACCGTTCATGGAAACTGGGCGCCTGCCGGTGGCGGATCCTCCGCACCCTTCATCAACACCTGGTATCACCAGGCGCTGGCCAACTCCATCGCCAACCAAGACAACGACGGAGTCGAGTCCGACATTTTTTCCTCCTTCAACAGCGATATGGACAACAATCCCTCGTGCGTGAGCGTGGGAGGACTCGGTGTCACCAGTATCGACTGGTACTACGGCTACGACGGCAGTCCCACCTCGACGGAACTCGATTTCTTCGACACCTTCAAGCACGAGGTCGCCCACGGTCTTTGTTTCTCGACCTTCGTCGATACGGAAACCACCAGCACGCCGGCAACTGGCGGCAAGTTTTTCGGTTCCGACGACGTCTTTATGCAGTTCCTCTACGATCCCACCATTTCCCCCAGCGACTGGCCCTCGATGTCCGACGGCCAGCGCTCCACGTCCATGGTCAACAACGGCAATCTGCTGTGGGACGACGCCGGGGTAACGGCGCTGGCCGCCTCGCTTCCCCTCACCTCCGGAACGGGAAGCGGCGGGCGCGTTCGCATGTACGCGCCGCTCTCTCTCACTCCCGGCTCGTCGGTTTCGCACTGGGACGAGGTGCTTCTGCCCCACGAGTTGATGGAGCCGATCGCCGATCCGAGCCCGGACGACTCCCTCACCCAGGCGGCCTTCCTCGCCATGGGCTGGGGCGGCGCCCTGGTGCCCGTGGAACTCGACCAGTTCGGCGTCGAATAGCCGAATCCGCTCTTCCCCGCAGGACACGACGGCCCGCTTCGCAGCGGGCCGTCCTTCTTTGGGGCGGAGACTGCGGGGCATGAGCAGAAACGCCGAATGGCTGTCGGCTATCGGCTATCAGGGGCCGGAAACGAGAACGTCACCGGCCCCCTCTGGCGCGCTGCGCCCTGTTGCTCCAAGCGCAGCGCGCTTGGAGATGATAGCCTCTGGTTGCCGCAGGCAACCAGAGGAACGCGAACGTCACCATCGAACCGCATCGCGGTTCGATATTCTTCCGTGTCCAACCCGTCGAACCGCGATGCGGTTCGGCTCTCTGCCCGCCTGACCTGCGGTAGCCGCTCACGCGGCAACCGCAGGCTATCGACTCCAGGCGCGCCGCGCCTGTCTTTCTTGAGCAATACCGCGCATCGGCCACATCCCGACAGGCGGCTGCGACGGGCGCTCGAACGCGAAAACGCCCCCCGCGTTTGCGGGAGGCGTTCGGCGTTTCGGTGGTTGGCGCGGCGGTCAGCGCTTGGAGAACTGGCTCGCCTTGCGGGCCTTGTGAAGGCCGGGCTTCTTGCGCTCGACGACGCGCGGGTCGCGCGTGAGGTAGCCGGCGCGCTTGAGCGGCGGGCGGTTGCCCTCGTTGGCGCGGATGAGCGCGCGGGAAAGTCCGTGGCGAATCGCGCCGGCCTGGCCGGCGGGGCCGCCGCCCACGACGTTCACGATGACGTCGTACTTGGTGCCCGCTTCGGTCGTCACCAGGGGCGACTTGCTGACCGCCTCGAAGCGGAAGACGTTGCCGAAGTAGTCCTTGATTTCGCGGCCGTTGACCATGAACCGGCCCTTGCCCGGGCGGAGATAGACGCGGGCGACGGAGCACTTGCGGCGTCCGGTTCCGAGATACTGCTCAAGCTTGTCTGACATAACGACTCCCGATGCGGGTCAGGGGATTGTGGCGGTCAGGCCGCCGCGCGCGGCTTGCGCGTTTGGATCTGGAGGGTCTGGGGGTTCTGGGACTCGTGGGGGTGCTCGGCACCGGCGTAGATGCGGATGTTGCGGTTGAGGACCGAACCGAGCCTGTTCTTCGGAAGCATTCCGTAGATGGCCTTGCGGAGAACCTCTTCGGGCTTCTCGGCCAGCATCTTGCCTGCGGCCTTCGCCTTGATTCCCGTCCGCCATCCGGAGTGGTGGTAGTAGATCTTGTCGCGAAGCTTGTTGCCGGTGAAGACGACCTTTTCCGCGTTCGTGATCACGACGTGAATCTTGGGGTTCGCGTGGGGCGCGAAATCCGGTTCCATCTTGCCGCGGATGAGCTTGGCGAGGCGGGCCGCAAGGCGGCCAACCACCAGACCTTCGGCATCGACGTGATACCAGGTCTCGGCCTTCTCGACCGTGTTCGGCATCGTGGTGGACTGAGCTTTCATGGGTTACATCCTTGAAGAGAGGGCGTGGGGGCCCGTGCATCCCTCCGCCGAAGCGATTTGCCCGGCGCAAAGGGCCGCAACTTCTTGTCGGCATGCTGGCCGCCGTCAAGGGGTCTTTTGTGGGAGTCGGTCGGTTTCGCGCAAAAGGGTGAAATCTGCGGGACTCGATGCCCTCGGGTCAATCCCCGTCGAGGGGTGAGAAGCTGTGAAAAACGGTGGGGTGGCTATTGGCTACTAGCTACTAGCTGCTAGCTACTAGCTACTAGCTGTTAGGTGTTAGCTGTCGGGGGCAGGTGGTGGCGGGAGGAAGATGAAGATGGAGTCGGGCGCGTTACGGGTCGGGTGTTTGGGGGGGAACGACCGACGTCCGACGATCAACGCCCTATGGCTGTAGTACCCCCTGCTGAACCAGGGTCTCCCGCGCCTTGCGGCCCATCGCCATGGTCTGCTGGGTCCGCGGGTCGTCGGGGCCAAGCTGGGTGCTGTAGAAGCCGTAGGCCTTCAGGGCTTCGTCGTAGGCGGTCTGGGCGTCGCCCGCCTCCCAGGCGCGACGGGCCTCGATCACGGCCGCGTCCGCCTGCTCGATGGTGGCGATGGCCGCCCCGGGTGCGCCCGGCTGGGCGGGTTGCCCGCCGGGAACGGCGGCAGATGCCGCTGCCGGGTCTCCGCCCGCCGCATTGGCCACGGCGCCGCCTTCGACTTCTTCGCGGTCGCGGAAGACGGCATCGCCGGGCTGGCGGGTGCCCTCCATGACCTGCTTCCCGCCGGCGTAGTCCTTCACCTTCCAGTACTTCCCCTCCTTGACCATCCGTACCTTGTAGTCGGTGTAGTCGTAGCTGCCGCCACCGTAGAAGATCTTCTGGCGCACGACCAGGTCGGCGGTGCTCTCGCTGGTTTCGGTCGTCGAAACGATGACCGAGTCCTTGCGGTTGGGGCCGCCCTCCAGGAGCATCTTGAGGACCGCCAGCCGCCCGCCCACCATGACGACCGTCGGATCGGCGGCCGATTGCAGGCCGATGGCGTCGTACTTCGCGAAGATGCTCTCGTGGTTGTCCTGGAGCCACTGCCAGTCGTCCTTGGCGACCGTCTTCTGCACCTCGCCGGCGAGGCTCTGGGCGTGGATGAACCCGTCGGCGTGCTCCAGGTAGACGGTCATGGCGGAGGCGGGATCGAGCTGGCGCGAGAGAATCTCGTCGTCCGAGGGTTGCATCATCTCGATGGCGAAGTAGACGCCGACGCCGATCAGGAACGCGAAGAACGCGATGTTGCCGATGAGCTTGCCTTTTCCCGAGCCCTCGGATTTGGCGGGTGGTCGTGCCATGATGTCTTCCCCGTCCCCGGTCGCGCAGGGGGTTTCTGATTTCGGTACGGATACCGCACCGTTTCCCGATTCCTCCCCGGAATCAAGACGAAACCCGGGAACGCGGCGCCGCGGGGGATTGGCGTTGCCGCGCGGTGTCTCCCGGCGGGTAATTCGGGCCGGTTTTCGCGATCGGAAGAAGGATGACGCTGCCGAATTTCCTGGTCATCGGAGCGCAGAAGTCCGGCACCACGTCGCTGTGCCGGCATCTCGCGTCGCACCCCGACGTCTTCGTTCCGGCGAAGAAGGAACCGCACTTCTTCAGCTACGAGGGTCGCGAGCCGCGCTTCCGCCAGCGGTCGCGAAAGACGAAGAACGTCATCAACACCCTGCCGGAATACCTGGCCCTCTTCGACGGCGCGACGACCGAACGCGCCATCGGCGAGGGCTCCACCAGCTACCTCCACGAGGAGCAGTCGGCCGCGCGCATTCGCAGCCGCATTCCCGACGCGAAGCTGATCGCCATCCTTCGCGAACCCGTCGACCGCGCCTGGTCGCACTTCCACCATGCAGTGCGAAGCGGGCGCGAACCGGCGGACGGTTTCGCGAAGGCCGTTCGCGACGAGGAGCGGCGGCTCGCCGAGGGGTGGGGCGACCCCTACGCCTACAAGAGCAAGGGCTTCTACGCGCGCCAGTTGCGGAGGTACCACGCGCTCTTTCCGAAGGAACAGCTGCACGTGTGTCTCTTCGACGATCTGATGGCCGACCCGAAGAGCCTGCTGCGCGGGGTGTTCGCCTTTCTCGGCGTCGATCCGCTGTTCGAGCCCGACCTGTCCAGGAAGTACAACGTCGGCGGGGACGCGGAGGAGGTCTTCGAGTACCGGGGCGGAATCGCCGACCGCATCCGCACGGCGCTCTCTCCCGCCCGGCGCGACCGCGATCCCGCGAAGAAGCCGCATTTTCCCGCGGAACTGCGCGCGGAACTCGCGGAACTCTACCGGCCCGAGATCGAGGACCTGCAGGAACTGATCGGGCGCGACCTGGGCGCGTGGCTGAATCCGAAGTCCTGACCTACGCGAGCGCGTCGAGAATCCGCTTCGCCGCGTTTCCGTCGCCGTAGGGGTTCGTCGCGACGCGCATCGCGTCGCGCGCGCCGGCATCCGACAAGAGGCGCGAGACTTCCCGCAGAATGCGGCCGCGGTCCGGACCGACGAGCAGTGCGGCGCCGGCATGCACCGCTTCCGGCCGCTCCGTCGTCGTGCGCGTCACCAGCACCGGCACGCCCAGCGACGGCGCCTCCTCCTGCACGCCTCCGCTGTCGGTGACGATGACGTCGGCGAGCGTCATCAGTTCGACGAATTCCGGGTAGTCCGCCGGCGGCGCGAGCCGCACGTTTTCGATCCCGTCGAGCAGTTCGCGAACGGGCCGCTGCACGTTGGGGTTCAGGTGGACGGGATAGACGACCAGCGCCTTCGGAAAGCGCTTCGCGATGTCCGCGAGACCGCCGCAGAACTCGCGGAAAGGTTCGCCGAAATTCTCGCGCCGGTGGCCGGTGACGAGAACCACCTGGCCGCCCGCGCGCGACTTCCACTGGCGGGCGAAGGCGACGTGTTCGTCGCCGGAGGGCGACTCGCGAACTTTCGCCGTGGCGATCTTCAGCGCGTCGATCACGGTGTTGCCGGTCACGACGAGGGCTCCGCCGGGCATCGACGCGTGGGGAAGGTTCTCGCGGCGCAGGTTGTCGCGCGCGGCGAGCGTCGGCGCGAAGTGCCAGCGCGCGATCTGGCCGACGATGCGGCGGTTGGCCTCTTCGGGAAAGGGCGAGGCGATGTCCCCCGTGCGCAGACCGGCCTCGATGTGTCCCACGGGGATTCCGCGATAGAACGCCGCGAGCGCGCCGCACATCGCGGTCGTCGTGTCGCCCTGGACGAGAACGGCGTCGGGTCCGTGCTCCGCGAAGACGGCGTCGAGCCGTTCGACGGCGCGCGCGGTCAGCCCCGCAAGGGACTGGTCCGCCTGCATGATGTCGAGATCGGCGTCCGGCTGCGTTCCGAACAGCCGCACGATGGGGCGCAGCATCTCGCGGTGCTGTCCCGTGGAGACGACGACCGTTTCGACGCCGTCCTTCGCGCGGCGGCGCGCCTCCAGGATCACCGGCGCGGTCTTGATGGCTTCGGGGCGCGTGCCGTAGAGGACGATGAGTTTCATGGCGCCTCGCTGGTGTCGAAACGGCGCGGCTCCGCGCGATGGCGCGGAGCCGCGGAAGAGAGCCTGGCCGCCGCCGCGATGTCAGGCCGGCACGGGGCCGTCGAAGTGAACGTCCATCTGCGGGAAGGGAATCTCGATGCCGCCGGCGTCGAGGGCCTCCTTGATCGCCTTGTTCACGTCGAAGAACACGTTCCAGAATTCCGGCGTCTTCACCCATCCGCGCACCACCAGGTTCAGCGACGAGTCCGCCATCGCCAGCAGTTCCACCTGGATCGCGGGGTCCTTCAGGATGCGCTGGTCCCCGTTCAGAACGCCGCGGATGATCTCCTGGGCCTTGCCGATGTCGCTGCCGTAGGAAATGCCCACGTCCCACTGCACGCGACGCGTGTCGAGCGCGGTGAAGTTCGTGATGGTGTTTCCCCAGACCTTGCTGTTGGGCGTGGTGATCACCTTGTTGTCCGGCGTGTAGAGCGTCGTCGCCGAGAGGTTCAGCGCCTTGACGACGCCGGACGTTCCGGCGATGTCGACGAAGTCGCCGACCTTGAAGGGCTGGTTGAAGAGCAGCATGAAGCCGGCCGCCAGGTTTCCGAGGGAATCCTGCAGGGCGAAGCCGAGCACGAAGCCGGCGATGCCCAGGCCGGCGATCAGCGGCGCGACGTCGGTGAACTGGTCGACGATCATGATCAGGAGAATCAGCGTCAGTATCTTCTGCGCCGTTCCGACGATGAAGGTCTGGAGCAGCTCCGGCATCTTCTTCGACCGGTCGATGAACGCCTTCAGCGCCTTCATCATTCCGGCGATGACGATCCGGCCGATGACGAAGATCAGGATCGCTCCGACGATCTTCATTCCCACCTTCGGCCCCTCGTCCAAAAGCCAGCCTTGAATTGAGTTCATGATGTCTTCCATGCCAATGCGTCCTTTCCGTCTGGAAATCCGAGTCGCGCGCCCGCTCTCCGGGCGGTGCGACCCCGTGGGGAAATCATGGCTCCCGCTGGCGGAGGGTCTGCAAGTACTCTCTGTAGGTGTTGGACGGGAGCCCCGCGATCAGGGCGTCGAACCCCGCGTCGTCCAGAAAGCCCATGCGCCAGGCGACCTCCTCCAGGCACCCGATCTTCAGGCCCTGGCGGTGCTCGATCGTCGCGATGAAGTTCGACGCCTCCAGCAGCGACTCGTGCGTTCCGGTGTCGAGCCACGCGACCCCGCGACCGATCAGGTTCACCTGAAGGCTTCCCTCCGCAAGATACGCGTTGTTGAGGTCCGTGATCTCCAGTTCCCCGCGCGCGGAGGGCTTCAGGCTCCGAACGAAGTCCGTCACGCGTCCGTCGTAGACATAGAGCCCCGGGACGGCATAGTTCGACTTCGGCTTCTTCGGCTTCTCCTCGATGGAGACCGCGCGGCCGTCGGCGTCGAACTCGACGACGCCGTACCGCTCGGCGTCGCGCACCCAGTAGCCGAACACGACGGCGCCGCGCTCGATCTTCAGCGCCTGCCGAAAGTAGTCGAGCTTTCCGTAGAAGATGTTGTCGCCCAGAATCAGCGCGACGCGGTCGGCGCCGGCGATGAAGTCCTCGCCGATCAGGAACGCCTGGGCGATGCCCTCGGGGCGGGGCTGCTCGGCGTACGAGATGGAGATGCCCAGGCGCGACCCGTCGCCGAGCAGCTCGCGAAACCGGGGCAGGTCCTGGGGCGTTGAAATCAGGAGCACGTCGCGAATGCCGGCCAGCATCAGCGTCGAGAGCGGGTAGTAGATCATGGGCTTGTCGTAGACGGGCATCAGTTGCTTGCTCGCCACGAGCGTCAGCGGGTGGAGTCGCGTGCCCGCACCGCCGGCCAGAATGATGCCTCTGCTGGTTGTCATGGAGGAGTCCCGCCGGTGAACTGGATCGACGGGCGTTAGCGGACCGGAGCGGCGCCTCCCGGGTCAAGAAGGAGCCCCCTGTCGCACAAATCGCTTGGCTTGCCGGTGTGGCCGCCGTTCGATAGTGACACGTTCCCGCAAGACAGGACTCGCCTGGAGGGGCATGGGATGAAGGTGTCGTTGGGCATTAAATCTTTCTTCAACCGGGATCTGACCGCCGGACGCGGGATCCTGAAGGAGACGCCGTGCCCGCAGTGCGCGGCGGCGAACGAGCTTCCGTGGGTCTTCTGCTCCCAGTGCGGGGCGCCCCGCATCAAGCTCGGCCACTGGCGCGTCATGGCGAACCTCTCCCTGGCGCTGACGGCGTTCTTCGGCACGTACTACTTCGCCGATATCCAGACCTGGCCCTGGATGCTCTTCGCCCTCTACGGTCTTCTCTACTTCCAGGTCGCGCTGCTCTTCGCCACCGGCAACCCCCGGCTGGGCGGCCGCCTGGCGGGCTGGATGATCGCCTTCTTCGCGGCCTGGGGACTGATCTATCACGAACTCAACAGCGACCTGGGCGGCGCCGCCCTCTTCGTCTATGTCCTGGAGGGCCTGCCCGACATCGCGCGCAAGCAGCCCAGCGTCTTCTACCCCGCCGCCGCCGGAGCCGTCGTTCTCCTCTTCCTTCCCGTCTTCTTCCGCTGGAAGCGCGTCTACGGACTGGTAAACGCCTACCGGATCACGCTGCTCTCCATCGCGGCGATGTTCGGGGGGATTCTGCTGGTCTTCAAGTTCGCCGAACTGGCGCACCAGCACTGGCCTGCGGCGGCCGAGCACAAGTGGCTCGCCGAAATGGTCGGCGCCGACGGCAACGAGAAGGCCGTCATCCCGAAGTACTGGCGCATCGTCAGCCTGATGGGCGTGAACACCATGCGCCTCTTCGTTTTCGAGATCTTCGTCTTCTCCGCCGTGCGCGGATACCGCATCGCCAACAAGGGCAAGGAGGTCCTGGACCGCGAGGCGCTCCGCCGGGAGACGGGCTTCGTCAGGGCGCTGCTGCTGGTCAGCGGCATGGCGCGGCGCTTCGCCGGCGCCCTCGAACAGATGGTCCACTACCTCATCGACACGGTGCGCCACGTCGCCGTCGACGTGTCGCGGGTGATCCTGGCGTTTCTTCGCGAACTGCTCGCCCCCGCCGTCGCGCTCTCTCTCGCCGCCGTCGGCGCGAAGACCGCCGCCGACCTGACGAAGGCCTACGTCGCCGAGAACTCCATCACCACGATCGCGCACCTCGCCCTCGTGGTCGTCGGCCTGCTGGTCGCGGAGGGCGTCGTCCTGATGTGCAAGTCCCGCTACCGCCCGATGCGCGTGGCGGACATCCACTTCCAACTTCTCAGCTGGCTGCTGCCCAACGTCGTCGTCTTCTTCCTGCTCATCTCGACGAGCCTCTGGGCGTCGAGCGCCGTCCTGCGCGGCGAGGGCGAAGGCTCCATCGACCTGCCCTTCTACCTCGGGATGCTGACGAAGTCCGTCGCCGCCGTGATGGTGCTTCTGGTGGGGCTCATTCTCTATCGCAAGCGCGACGTGTTCCTGAAGAAGTTCCCCGCCGAATCCCCGCAGGAATCCGCGCCCGCAGCGGCAGCCGAACCGGCGGTGACAACGCCGCCGACCGAACCCGTCGCGGCCGCAGGGGAAGAGGAGATCGCGGAACCGGAGCAGCCGGCCACCGCCCCCGCCGCGACGAACGAGGACTGGAAGCCTGCGGCGCAGACGCTGCGCGTGCCGAAGAAGGGCCGCTTCGTTCTGGGCGAGAGGAAGCAGCCGAAGGAGGGCGCCGCCGACCGCAAGAAGCAACTGCTGCAGGCCGTCGGCGCGGCAAAGGACCGAATCTCCTCGTCGGAGCTCGGCCAGAAGGGAAAGAAGACGCTCTCGGTGACCCAGCAGCGATTCGCCGGAAAGCCGGAAGTCGTGATCGGATTCGAGGAGGCGACGGAGAAGCTCGGCGAGGTCCGGCGGAAGATCGCGGCGCTCGACCGCACCCGCACCTCCGTCTCGCCGGAGCACTTCGAGGAGTTCCTTCGCCGCTACCAGGAGGAGGAGACACACCTGGCCGGCATCGTCTCGCACCTTCGCAGCACCATCGACGAGGAATACTCGAAGGGTTACTGGGAAGTGCACGAGCTGGAGCAGCAGCGCGACAGGGACACGCAGGAGCGACGCGCGCTGGAGCAGCTCCACGCCGCCGGGGCCATCGACCGCAAGGAGTTCGATTCGAAGACGCGCAAGCTCTCGGGCAGCATCGAGATGCAGTCCGGCGCCATCGAAAGCCGCCGCAAGCGCCTGCAATGGTACCTTCCCCACCTAAGCGAGCCGGATTCTGAGAATATTCCAGCAGCAGAGGAGTAGATGAACCGGCCATGGACCAGTCATCGGAAGAGCGGGACGCCCCCGCCGAACGCAAGGCTCCGCGCGAAGGCGGTTCGCGCACTCTGCTCTGGGTCGGCCTCGGAGTCTGCCTGCTGCTGTTGCTCGCGGCGGCCGGCGGCATGGCCGTGCTGTATTACTCGTGGCAGAAGTTCCAGCAGGAATACGGCAAGGAGGCGCCTCCGGAACCCGTCTATCGCGGCGGAGCGGAACTCTCGGCGCCGGAAGACCCGTGGGCGAATCCGCCTGTCCCCCACCAGGGGATTCTCGTCGTCCTTCCCTTCCAGGGCGAGGACGGCGCGATCTACTCCACCGCCACGAATCTACAGAGTGCGGTGATCAGTCCCTGGCTGCTGGCGTCTCCTCCGGGGATCGGCGTCGTGAAACAGGGGGTCGTGAACGATACTCTCAACTCGATGAACCATCCCGCGTGGGAATGGGACGCGAACTCCGTGGAGGACGCCATCGACTTCTGGGGCGGCACGCACGTCGTCAGCGGAACGCTGACGGAAACGGACGGCGAATTCTCCGCGAAGGTGTTCCTCTCCACCCCGGACGGAATCCACGAGACGGTTCTTGCGGGGAAACGGGGAGAGGGGATTCTTCTCGCACGCGACGTTTCCCGCTTCGTCGTCGCGAAGAGCGGCTTCGAGATTTCCGACCGCGACCGAACGGTCCTGGAATCCGCCGCCTGGAGCGACTCCTTCACCGCGCTGGAGGACGATCGGTATGCGGCGCTCAACAGCTCCGGCAACGACCAGGCCTGGACCCCGGTGATCCGGGAATCCGGTGACCACCCGGGCGTTCGTCACTGGCGCGCCCTCGCCTTCAGGGACTGGGCCGAGAACAGCCAGCTCGTGCTGCTCGATCCCGGCCCGCTGCCGGAGGACGCTCCCGCCTGGGACCGCGGCATTCGCTCGATGGCGCTTCTCGCCGGCGACCACTACCGCGCCGCGCGCCACGAAATCGAAATCCTTCTCGCCAACAACCCCTCCTCCATCTCCTACGCGAATCATCTTCTCTTCGACCTGCTCCCGAAGGAGGAGGACCCGCGCCGCCGCGTCGAGATCGCCGAGAAGTGGTACGCCCGCGCGCCGCACACCCCGTGGGTCGATGCGCTGATGGCGGAATGCTACAACAAGGCGGCGTGGGAGTTTCGCGGCACCGGATGGGCCAACAGCGTTTCCGCCAAGGAGTGGCAGTTCTTCGAACTCTACAACGAGAAGTCCAGCGAGATGCTGGAGGACGTCATCGACCGCGCCGGGCCGATCCCCTGGGTCGGCAACACGCTCGCCGGCATCTATGGCGCCGGCAGCGGGGAAGCGGACATGATGGCCGTTCACCGCCGCGTCACGGCGAAGTACCCCCACCAGACGAGCACGTACTACTCCGTTCTGAACTACAT
>JAJFLJ010000133.1 GCA_021772755.1 Candidatus Sumerlaeota bacterium | reverse complement strand
AGACCGTGACGGCGACGGGTTCGACCCTGACTCTGTTCGCGCGGGCGGGGCACTCGGGGACGACGGGCGGCGCGAACGCGTACTTCTACCTCGACGCGGTTTCCGCGAAGGAAACGACGCAGCCGCCCTTCGTGGCGGAGGTCTCCAACCCGGGCTTCGAGGAAGGCTTCACCGGCGGCGTCGGCAACGACTGGAGCAACTGGACCGGCTCGGGCTCGGCGGCGGTGACGTTCGGCCAGGCGTCCTTCAACAAGCACGAGGGCAGCCATTCGCAGTACTGGGCGCGGTCGGACACGAGCGCCTTCGACGCGGCCGTCTACCAGACGATCGCGGTCGCTCCGGGTACTGCGTATGACGTGAGCGCGTGGATGAAGCGGCAGTCGACGCTGGCGGGGACGTTCCTGCAATTCGGCTACGACACGACCGGAGGCACCGATCCGGCGGCGGGCTCGGTCGTCTACGTGGACCTCTCCGCCGCGCCGGACAACACATGGGCGGAAGCCACCCCCACGTTCACGGCGACGGGGTCGCTGCTGACCCTGTTCGCGCGGGCGGGGCACTCGGGCACCACGGGCGGCGCGAACGCGTACTTCTACTTCGACGACGTTTCGATCTCCGAATCCTCGGCGCCCCCTGTTACCGAAGTCGTCATCGACAACGACGACGGCGCCCCCGGGTATGCCGAAACGGGGTCGTGGTTCACCTCCTCGTCCAACGGGTATGACGGCGGCGAATACCGGTACGCCGGAGTCGGCGGAAGCAATACGGCCACCTGGACGCTGGACGCACCGGCGACGGGCACCTGGAAGGTCGAGGTCATGTTCAGGGCGGGAACGAACCGGGCGAGTTCCGCGAAGTACACGGTCGCAACGGCATCCGGAAACCAGACGGTGTTCGTGAACCAGCAGAACGACAATCTGACCTGGGTGGAACTGGGAACCTGGGCGTTCGACAGTGGCCAGGGAGCGGTCACGCTCGACGCGGCCGGTTCGAGCGGCGGGGCCGTCGTCATCGCCGATGCGGTTCGCCTGACCTGGGTTCCGTAGTGGCGGATTGGCGCACAAGTTGCCGTTGACGGAGGGGAGCGGGGGCGCGCCTATGGCGCCCTTGCATGATGTCACCGGCAAGCGAGGTCCTGAATTATGCCAACTTACGCCTACCACTGCGATGCCTGCGAGACGGATTTCGAGGTCGTCCAAAGGATGTCGGACGACCCGATCGACGTCTGCGAGTGTGGCGAAAAAGGACAGGTCCGCCGCCTGATCGGAAGCGGCGCCGGTCTGATCTTCAAAGGCAGCGGGTTCTACATCACCGACTACAAGAACAAGGGCAACGGCTCCTCGGGCGAGTCGAAGAGCGAATCTTCCTCTGCATCCTCCTCCACCACATCCTCCGGCGATTGCGGATCGCCGAGCTGCTGCAAGAAGGATTGAGCCCCGTCGAGCGCGTCTACCGACTGGCCGGTCCGATGGGGCCGGCCCTTTTCATTGGCGGATGTACCTCCGCCATTGACCACCCGCCGCTTCTCGCGACCCATACCGCGCCCGACCCCTCCGAAAGGCCGCTGGAATGCTCGACATCAAACTGATCCGCACCGATCCCGACCGGGTCCGCGACGGCCTGAAGGCCAAGAAGGCGGATACCGCCCAGGTCGATGCGCTGCTGGAACTCGACGCGCGCCGCCGCGAACTGACGGCGGAGTCGGAGAAGCTCAAGGCGCGCAAGAACGAGCTGTCGAAGCTCATCCCCCAGCGCATGGCGGCCGGCGAGGGCGCCGACGACCTGAAGGCGGAGTCGAAGGAAATCGGCCCCAGCCTGAAGGGCATGGAGGAGGACCTGAAGCGGATCGCTTCGAAGCAGGACGACCTGCTGCTCCGGCTGCCGAACCTTCCCCACGAATCCGTGCCCCGGGGCCGTGACGAAACCGCGAACGAGGTCGTGCGCGAGTGGGGCGACAAGCCGGCGTTCGGGTTCCAGCCGAAGACGCACTGGGACCTGGGAACGGCGCTCGGCATTCTGGACCTCGAACGCGGGGCGAAGATTTCCGGCAGCGGATACTATATCCTGAAGGGCGATCTCGCGCGCCTCGAACGCGCCCTCGTTTCCTGGATGATCGACACGCACACCAGGAAGAACGGGTACACGGAAGTCGCGCCGCCCTATATCGTGACGCGCGACACCATGCGGGGCACGGGCCAGCTGCCGAAGTTCGAGGACGACCTGTACGGCATGGACGACAACAGCGTCTTTCTGATTCCGACGGCGGAGGTTCCCGTCACGAACCTCCACGCCGGCGAGATTCTCGACGCCGCGGACCTGCCGGTGAAGTACTGCGCCTACACGCCGTGTTTCCGGCGCGAGGCCGGCAGCTACGGCAAGGAAGTGCGCGGCATCACGCGCGTGCACCAGTTCGGCAAGGTCGAGATGGTGCAGTACGCGCTGCCGGAGAAGAGCTACGAGGTTCTCGACGGACTGACGCGCAACGCGACGGAACTGCTGGAGGCGCTGGGCCTGCACTACCGCGTGCTGAGCCTCTGCACGGGCGATCTCTCCTTCGGCGCGGCGAAGTGCCACGACCTGGAGGTCTGGGCGCCTGGCATGGACCTGTTCCTGGAGGTCAGTTCCTGCTCGAACTTCGAGGACTTCCAGTCGCGCCGCATGAATCTTCGCTTCCGCCGCGGGCAGGGCGCGAAGCCCGAGTTCGCGCACACGCTGAACGGAAGCGGGCTCGCGCTGCCGCGCCTGATGATCGCGCTGCTGGAAACGTACCAGCAGGCCGACGGCTCCATCGCGCTGCCGCCCGTTCTTCACCAGTGGTTCGGCGCGGAGCGCATCGCCCCGTCGTGACCGATCCGGCCCGCTGGAGCGTCGTTCTCGTTTCCCCGCAAACGGCCGGGAACGTGGGCGCCGCCGCGCGCGCGATGGCCAACTTCGGATTCTCCAGACTGCGCGTCGTCGATGCGCGATGCGATCTCGGCATCGACGGCCCCGCCGGCCATCTCGCCGTCGCCTACGGCAAGCCCGTCGTGGAGCGCTGCCGCGAGTTCGCGACGCTCGACGAGGCGCTCGCCGACGTTCGGTACTCCATCGCGATGACGATGCAGGAAAGCGTCGACCGGCCCTGCGAGTTCAGCGGATTCGTTCCCGCGCCTCTTCTGGCGGATGTCGGTCCGGCGACGGAATGCGCGCTGGTCTTCGGCCGCGAGGACCGCGGCATGACGAACGAGGAGTGCAGCCGCTGCACGGCGCGCTGGTCGATTCCAACCTCGCCGGAGGCGCCGTCGCTGAACCTCGCGCAGTCGGTCGCCATCGCGCTGGCGGGAATCGTTCAGGCCGGAGGGGGCGGGGAGAGCGCTGCGGAGCGCGACTTCGCCACGCAGGGAGAGGTCGATGCGCTTCTTCGCCACGTCGGTCAGGTTCTGGAAGCCGCAGAGTACGAGCGCGGCGTGCCGCTCGACCAGCACATGCGCCTTCTGCGCCGCACGGCCCTGCGGGCACGGCTTGACCGCAGCGAAGTCCACCTGTTCCGTGGCGTGTGCAGGCGGCTTCTGAACGCGATTCTCGGTTTCGAGCGCAGACCATGACAACTGTCGGCCTTGTCGTCGTCGCAGCCGGTTCGGGCGACCGCTTCGGCGGCCCGAAGCAGTTCGCCGTTCTCGGCGGCAAGCCGCTGCTGCGATGGTGCCTCGAAGCGTTCGAGACGTACGACTTCGCGAAACGGGTCGTCGTGCTGCGCGCGGACCTGATCCATTCCGCGGAATGGAAGACCATCGCGACGGAGCTCTCCGGCGCCATCGACGTGGTGCCCGGCGGGGAAACCCGCGCCGCGTCCGTTCGCAGCGGCGTGGAGAGACTTCGGGGCGTTTGCGACCTCGCTGCGGTTCACGATGGTGCCAGGCCGTTTCCGCCGTTGGACACGATGATCCGGTGCATTGACATGCTGGAAGCCGACCCGGACCTGGCAGGCGCGACGGTCGCCTCGCCGGTAACGGATTCGTTGTTCCGAATCGAGCCCGCTTCCGGGGAGATTCGCGAAGCGGTCGAGCGCGCCGGAATTCGCCGCGCCGAGACGCCCCAGGTTTCGAGGTGCGACGCGCTCCTGGCCGCTCTCTCGGGCGATGCCGCGGGCGAAGCGACCGACGACATGCAGGCGTTGCTGAGTGCCGGGCACAAGACCGCCGTTGCGACTCATACCGGAGCGAACATCAAGGTCACGCATCCGGCGGACCTGCGAATCGCGGAGTCCATTCTTCGGAAAGGCGCAGGCCCTTCATGACACTTCGCATCGGACAGGGTTACGACGTTCACCGCTTCGCGGAGGGCCGCCGCCTCGTGCTCGGCGGAGTGGAAATCCCCCACGCGCGCGGGCTCGACGGGCACAGCGACGCCGACGTGCTCCTGCACGCCATCATGGACGCCCTGCTCGGCGCGGCGGGGCTGCCGGATATCGGACATTTCTTTCCGAACACCGATGCGCGGTGGAAGGATGCCGACAGTCGCGATCTTCTTCGGGAGGTCCGCGCGATCATCGGGCGGGATTCGTGGATGATCGGCAATATCGACGCCACCATCGTCGCCGAAGCGCCCAGGGTCGGGCCGCACATCGATGCCATGAAGGCCGCGATCGCCAGCGATCTCGGCATCGGACAGGACCGGATCGGCATCAAGGCGACGACGAACGAAACGATGGGCTTCGTCGGCCGCGGCGAAGGCATCGCGGCGCTGGCGGTGGCCCTGCTGACTACGGAATCCTGACGCGCCGCACCGACGGCGTCAGGCTTCCAGGACCTCGACGGTCTTGCCGGAAATCCACGCCTGCTCGATGGCTTCGTTGACGAGGGACTGGTGCAGTCCCATTTCGCCCGGCAGCAGCGAACGGGTCATGTCCCGCGTACAGAGCGAGAAGTGTTCGATCTCGTGCAGGAAGTGGTTCGCGCCGCCCACGCGCACGCGGTCGCGGGTCATGCCGTACTCGACGATGACGGCCGCCTCCTCCCAGCCGGGAATGAAGGGGCGCTCGACGGTAATGCGGCCGCGGGTGCCCTCGATTTCGCAGTGCTGGTGGTTGAAGGTGGAGAGGCTGCCGGAGGCGACCGCAAGACGGTTGTGTCCGAAGTTCAGCAGCACCGTCGACGTGCAGTCCACCTTCTCGCGGGTGGACATGTCCGCCATGGCGGAGACCGACTGCGGTTCGCGTCCATAGATCATCCGCGCGAGATTCACGGCGTAGCACGTCACGTCGTAGAGCGCCCCGCCGCCAAGCGTCGCCGACCAGCGGTGGTCCTGGGTGTCCTGCAGAAGGCCGCAGAGTCCGCCGCGAACCAGGCGGACCTCGCCCAGCTTTCCTTCCTTGATGGCGCCACGAACGACGTCCCACTGGGGGTGGTGGCGAAACATGAAGCCTTCCATGAGGCGGACGTTGGCCCGTTCGGCGGCTTCGATCATGGCGCGCACGTCGGTGCTTGAGAGCGCCATGCTCTTCTCGCAGAGGACGTGCTTTCCGGCCTGGGCGGCCTTGATGGTCCATTCGCGGTGCAGGCCGTTGGGAAGGCCGATGTAGACCGCTTCGATGTCGTCGTCGGCGAGCAGTTCGTCGTAGGAGGCGAAGTGGCGCTTCGCGCCGGTCTCGCGTGCCTCGCGGATGGCGCTTTCCTCCGTGCGGCTGGCCACGGCCGAGAGTTCCGCCAGCGGCGACCAGTTGATGGCCGGGGCGATGGCGTGCGTCGCGATCGATCCGCAACCGATGATGCCCCAGCGAATGGGCGGGATGGACGGGACGGCCATGGCGGATTCACCTGCACGCGGTTTGGCGCGTCTCGCTGCGCCTGCGTTCGTTTCGCCGACGGGGCCGATCGGATCAACCGGGAAAAGAGGGCGCCATCTCACCGGTTGCGTCGCCCTCCGGGCGGTGGTTCGCCAAGGCAATCCCCGTTCACCGGTTTCCCCCATGCCCGAATCGCGACGCCCCGCCCCCGACAACCCCGACCAGTTCCGCCGACTCGTCGAGATCATGGACCGCCTGCTCGCTCCCGACGGGTGCCCCTGGGACCGCAAGCAGTCGCACAAGACGCTCAAGCCCTATGTGATCGAGGAGTCCTACGAGGTCTGCGACGCCATCGACGCGGAGGACTGGGACGAACTGAAGTCCGAACTCGGCGACCTGGGTCTCCAGATCGTATTTCACTCCGCCCTGGGGAAGCGCGAGGGGCTGTTCGAAGTCGACGACGTCTACCGAGCCATCTGCGAGAAGCTCATCCGACGCCATCCCCACGTGTTCGCGAGCGCCGACGCCCGCGACGCGGAAACGGTTCTGAACAACTGGGAGGCCATCAAGCGCGAGGAGCGCGAGGAAAAGGGGGGTCGCGACAAACCCGTATCGAGCCTCGACGGCGTGCCGAAGGCCCTGCCCGCCCTTCAGCGCGCCGACCGCATTCAGGGGAAGGCGCGACGGGTGGGCTTCGACTGGGATACGCCGGAACCCGCCTGGGACAAGCTGCACGAGGAGATCGAGGAACTCCGCAGGGAGTACGCCGCAATGGACCGCGACCGCCTGGAGGACGAATTGGGCGACGTGCTGTTCGCGCTCGTCAACGTGGCGCGCCTGGTGGACGTCGATGCCGAGCAGGCCCTCCAGCGCACCAACGCCAAGTTCGTCCGCCGCTTCCACCATATCGAGGCCCGCGCCCGCGAAGCGAAACGCGAGCTGGCGGACATGACGCTCGACGAGATGGACGCGTGGTGGGACGAGGCGAAACGCCTGGAAAAGGAAAAGGCCGCCAGCGGAGGCTGACGGCCGGAATGCGCGCTACTTCACGAAACCGCCCGAGAGGGGGTACGAGTAGATCTTGCCCTCGTTGGCGCGAATGCACGCGACGATGACGTAGACGATGTTGGCGATCGTCCCCAGTCCGGCTCCGATTCCGCCCACGCAGATGGTCACGACCGCCAGCACGATCACGGCGACGAACATCGCGATCTGCCAGTAGACGGACTGAAGCGCGTTCTGCCGAATGAAATCGGACTCGTCCTTCTTGACCAGAAAGATGATCAGGGGACCGATGAAACAGGTGAAGGGGCCGAGAATGTGGGCCACGAGAGCGAGGGTCTTCTCCTCCGAAGAGGGCGCTTCCGAGGGATCGATGGTCTTGCCGCCAAGATCGTTCATGCTTGTCCTCCGGGAGCCTGTGGGGCCAGACTCCGCACGGTGATTTTCAGGAACTCGATGAGAGACTTGTAGGCCTTTCGCCCACCCCGCCGCAAGAAGGAAGTCCAACCGCCATGCGATTGTCCGAGGACCGAATCCGCGACCTGTCCCGCAAGATGGCCGCCGACATGATCCGCGAGGGGGTCGTGGCTCCGGACGCGGGCGAGCGCAATCTCGCGACCCTCATCGCCCAGATCGTCATCAACGACCTGCTCATGGAGGACCGGATCGACGAGCTCGCGAGGGAGAAGGTCGCCCGGTACCGGAATCCCCCGCCTCCGGGTACGGGCGAGTACGACGCGCTCTTTTCGAAGGCCAAGGCGGAGGTCGCCCGCGAGAAGGGGTATCCGCTCTAGTCGGTGGTGAGTGGGGGGTGGTGAGTGGTGGGAAGTGGGGATGAAGCGCAGGGTCCGGGGACTATACTTTTCCGCTGCCACGCTTCTTCAGTTCCTCGACGATCCTCTTCACGTCCTGCACGCGGCTCTTGTCGACGACCAGCACGGCGTCGTCCACGGTGACGATGGCCACGTTCTCCAGGCCCACGACGCCGACGGCTTGCCGTGCGGAGCCCGATTCGTTATAGACGATACAGCCCTTGCAATCGATCAGAACAGGTTCGCCGATGGCGATGTTTCCGTTGGCGTCGCGGTCTTCGCGCCGCGTGCGGTCGAGCGAATCCCAGGAACCGACGTCGTCCCAGGGAAAGGTTCCCGGCACCATGAGGACGTTGCGGGCGCGCTCCATCAGGGCGCAGTCGACGGATTCGCTGGCGAGGCGCTCGAACTCGGCCTTCGCGGAGGCTTCGTCGCCGGCCGCAAGCATCGCGGCGATGCGTCCGCCGATCGCGGCCATCTCCGGGCGGGCAAGCTTCAGTTCGGCGAAGAACGTCGAAACCCGCCAGAAGAACATTCCGCTGTTCCAGAAGAAGTTCCCCTCGGCGAGAAAGCCTCTGGCGGTTTCCGCGTCCGGCTTTTCGCGAAACCGCCCGACCCGCGCCACGCCGGTCGCCAGTGACGCGCGCTCCGCTTCGATGTAGCCATAGCCGGTGTCCGGTCGCGTCGGGGAAATGCCAATGGTGACGAGTGCGTCCTCCGCTTCGCCGGCGGAGAGAGCGGTATCGACGGTCGCGCGAAAGACGTCGGGCTGGTCGAGGCGGTGGTCCGCCGTCAGGACCGCCATCGACACGTCGCGGCCCGGAAAGCGCGCCTGCAGTGCCGCCGCCGCCCAGACGAGACAGCCCGCCGTGTTCCGGCGGCAGGGCTCGGCAAGAACGTTCTCCGGGGGGATGGAGGGGAGCGCGGCGCGAATGACGCCGCGAAGTTCCGCGCTGGTCTGGATGAAGATGCGTTTCTCCGGAATCAGACCGGCGATGCGCGAGACGGCCTCCTCCAGAAGCGTTTCGCTTCCGCTGGCCAGCTTCAGCAACTGCTTGGGGCGCGTCGCGCGCGACAGCGGCCAGAAGCGCTCGCCGCTGCCACCGGCCATGACGACCGCGACCCGAACCGGATTGGATGCCATCGTCTCCGCCTTCGTCATGTGCGGGCGCCCTTCGGCGGCTGCGCGTCGAGAACCGGAAAGAGGTACCTGCCGGTTTCGCTTTCGTCGCATTCCGCGATTCGCTCGGGGGTTCCCTGCGCAACGATATGGCCGCCAGCCTCGCCCCCCTCGGGGCCCAGGTCAACCAGCCAGTCGCAGCACTTGATCACGTCCAGGTTGTGCTCGATGACGATGACCGTCGATCCCGCGTCTACAAGACGGTTCAGGACCTCCAGAAGCTTGTTCACGTCCTCGAAATGCAGGCCGGTGGTGGGCTCGTCCAGGACGTAGACCGTGCGGCCCGTGTTGCGCTTGGAGAGCTCGCGGGAGAGCTTGATGCGCTGGGCCTCGCCGCCGGAAAGCGTCGTGGCCTGCTGGCCCAGGGCGATGTAGCCGAGCCCCACGTCGTGCAGCGTCCGGAGCTTCTGTGCGATGGAGGGCACCGGCGCGAAGAAGGCGAGGGCCTCCTCCACCGTCATTTCGAGAACGTCGGCGATGTTGCGGTCGCGATAGGCGACTTCCAGGGTCTCCCGGTTGTAGCGGCGCCCGCGGCACTCCTCGCACTCGACGTGAACGTCGGGCAGAAAGTTCATTTCGATCTTCCGAAGACCGTCGCCGCCACACTCCTCGCAGCGGCCGCCTTTCACGTTGAAAGAGAAGCGCCCCTTCGTATAGCCGCGCATCTTCGCTTCGGGCGTGCGTGAAAAGAGATCGCGGATGTCGTCGAACAGCTTGGTGTACGTGGCCGGATTGGAACGCGGCGTGCGGCCGATGGGCGCCTGGTCCACGTTGACGACCTTGTCGACGAGGTCCAGGCCGTCGATGCTCCTGACGGGTCCGCACCGCAGACCGCTCTCGTGCAGATGGTTCATCACCGCCGGCACCAGCGTTTCGATCACCAGACTGGACTTTCCCGACCCCGACACGCCGGTAATCCCGACCATCAGGCCGAGGGGAATCTCGAAGTCGATGTCCTTGAGATTGTGGTGCGAGGCGCCGCGAAGCGCGAGCACGCGGCCGGGATCGGGAACGCGGCGCTCCTCCGGCGGACGGATGGCCTTTCTCCCCGCCAGATAGTCGCCCGTCGGGGAGTTCGCCATCCGCTCGAGCTTCTTCGGCGGGCAGGCGGCGACGACGCAGCCGCCTTCGCTGCCGGCGCCGGGCCCCATGTCCACCACCATGTCGGCGGTGCGGATGGTCTGCTCGTCGTGCTCCACGACGAGGACCGTGTTGCCGAGGTCGCGCAGCTTGCAGAGCGTTCCGATGAGGCGTTCGTTGTCGCGCTGGTGCAGGCCGATGCTGGGCTCGTCGAGAATGTAGAGAACGCCGACGAGTTGCGTGCCGATCTGCGTGGCGAGGCGAATCCGCTGCGCCTCTCCCCCGCTGAGCGTGCCGGCGTGGCGGTCGAGAGCCAGGTAGTGCAGACCGACGTTCATCAGAAAGCCGAGGCGGTCGCGGATTTCCTTGAGCGGCTGCATGGCGATCGCCGCCCGGCGCCCGGTGAACTCCATTTCCGCGAAGAGCTTCTGCGCCGCGCCGACCGTCATGCCGGCGATGTCCGCGATGTTCCCGCCACCCAGGGTCACCGCGAGGCTCTCCGGCTTCAGCCGCGCGCCCTTGCACTGCGGGCAGGGCACTTCGCGCATGTACTGCGCGTAGCGGTCCTCGGCGCGCTCGGACTCCGCCTCGTTCATGCGGCGGCGAATGCGCGGCAGAAGTCCCTCCCACGCGGTCTTCATTTCCTGCGCGTCGCCGTTCTTCATCGGCATCCTCACGGTGACCTTGCGATCTCCGGAACCGTTCAGCAGAACGTCGCGCACGCTCCGCTTCAGGTCCTTCCACGGCGTCGAGAGACTGAACCGGTAGGACCTCGCCAGCGCCTCCAGCACCTGGTATCCCCAGGCGAACTCGCCCGACACGCCATCGCCGGTTTCGAAGTAGCGCCGCCAGGGCAGGACCGCGCCATCGGCGATCGAGAGTCCGGGGTTGGGGATGATCGCGTCCAGAGCCACTTCCGGCGTGGAGCCGATGCCGTTGCATGCCGGGCAGGCGCCGAACGGCGAGTTGAAGGAAAACATGCGGGGCGAGAGCTCGACGATCTGGGGCCCGTGTTCGGGACAGGCGAGCGATTCCGAGAAGATGCGTTCGCCGCGCCACTCGACGCCCTTCGCGAACCCGCCGTCGCGGTCGGGAATCGTCTCGATGATCGCCAGGCCCTCCGCCATGCGCAGGGCGCGTTCGACGGAATCGGCGAGTCGCGAACGCTGGTCCGCGCGCACGATGAAGCGGTCCACCACGAGCGCGATATCGTGCTTGTAGGAACGCTTCAGCCGCATCTCGGGATCGAGGTCCTGCATCTCGCCGTCGATCTTCGCGCGCACGATCCCGTCGCGCAGGGCCTTCTGGAAGAGCGCCTGGTACTCGCCCTTTCGTCCGCGCACGACGGGCGCGAGAATGTGGAGGCGCGTGCCTTCCGGCAGTCCCATGACGCGGTCCACGATATCGCCGAGGGTCTGCCGCTCCAGCGCCGAGCCGCACTCCGGACAGTGGGGCGTCGCCACGTTCGCGAAGAGCAGGCGCATGTAGTCGTAGATTTCCGTGACGGTGCCGACGGTGGACCGGGGGTTGCGGGCGATGGTCTTCGGCTCGAGGGAGATCGCGGGCGAGAGGCCCTCGATGAACTCGACGCGGGGCTTCGGCATCTGGTCGAGGAACTGGCGCGCGTACGCGGAAAGGGATTCGACGTAGCGGCGCTGGCCCTCGGCGTAGATGGTGTCGAAGGCCAGAGAGGACTTTCCCGAGCCGCTGAGGCCGGTGATCACGGTCAGGCTGTTGCGCGGAATCACCACATCGACGGACTTGAGGTTGTGTTCGGAGGCTCCGTAGACGGAGAGGTCGATGGGCGTCATGGGGGCAGAGTCCTGGCGGGGCCGAAGGGCGGGTGCAAGCCCCGCCAGCGGAGAGCGGAATCCGTGCCCGGGCGGTTCCCTGCTTGCAGACAGGCCCGGGCCGGTCCATATCGCTTCGTCGGTCGCGGAATCCACGGGAGCCGTTCATGTCGAAATATCGCGTCATGGTGGTCGATGACGATCCGGACATTCGGTTCGTGACGACCGGCCTGCTGGGCGACGACTTCGAGATGGTCCAGGCCGAGAGCGGCCTGGACGCCCTGGAGAAGATCGAGCGCTACGAGCCCGACCTCATCCTCCTCGATATCTTCATGCCCATCATGGACGGCTTCGCGACCTGCCGAAGCATCCGCCGCCACAACCAGTTCTCCGACATCCCGGTGTTTTTTCTGACGGGGGCATCCAGCGCCGATTCGCGCCGGAAAGCGGACGACGCGGGTTCGCAGGCGTTCGTCGAAAAGCCCTTCGAGGCGGACCCGCTGGCGGAGTCGATCCGCGCCTTCTTCACGAAGGACAAGGTCACGCCGCGCCTCAAAACGTTCACGATGCGCGACTTGCACAAGATCGACCAGACACCCCTGCGGACCGCCGACGGGGCGGAAGAACCCGCCGGAGAAGCAGACGAGCCGATCCCGGGAATCGCGTCGGCTCAGGAGCCCGAAGCGGAACAGCCGGAGCCGAAGAAGCGCAAACGCCGGGTGTTCGGCGCGGGGAGGGCCACTCCGGCGGAGGAGCCTCCGGCGGACGCAACCGGGGGACTCACGAAGGAGATCGCTCTTCCGAAGGACTTGCGGAAGGAAGAGCCGCCTCCGGCAGAGGAACCGCCGCAGCCGCCCGCCGCGCCGGAGTACCCATCTCTCCCGAAGCGGAAGAAATTCTCGGTCACGCCCTCCGAGACGTCGGGGTTCTTTGGCGCGCCCCCGGGCAGCGCCCAACGATCGGAACCGGCCAGGGCCGAGCCCCCGAAGGAGCCGGCGCCACCGGCGAAAGTGGAGCCGCCCAAGCCGCCGGCCCCGGCTCCGCCGCCATCGCCCGTTCGGGCACGGCCGCACCGCCCGATTCCCGCCTCCGCGAAATCGGGCCGGGCGATCACGCAGCGCCCCCGGGTCCTTTGCATGATCGCGGACTCCGCGGAAATGAAGGCCTACACGTTCGCCTTGAAAGGGCTCGCGGAGTTTCTTCCGCTCGAAGACCCGGTCGAGGCGGTGGAGATCATCGCCCGGTTCCAGCCGGACATCGTGAGCATGCGTCTCGTCGGCGGCGAGTACAGCGGGCTGCAACTGGCGCAGTTGCTGAAGTCGAACCCTCGCCTCTCGCACACGGAGGTCCTGTTCCTGGACACGGGCCGCGAAACGCAGCAGCAGCTCTCCGTCGCTGCACGCCTCTCGGGCAATTCCACGGTGCGCGTCCCCGCCACCGACTCGGCGATTCGCAGGGCCATTCAGCAGATCGCCTCCAAGCCGGTCTTCAGGATTCGCGAGAAGAAACTGTCGTACGGAGCGTACGTGAGCGAGGTGCTTCAGTCCGAGCGCAGCAAGGCCGAGGCGGTCCGCCAGCAGAAGGAGCGCGAATTCGAGAAGAACCGCGTTTCCGCGCTCGGCGATTTCATGCAGGACCTTCGCAAGGAGGTCGGCGACGCGGACATTCCGGAAGCGCTGAAACCGAAGACGGCGCAGGCGTACTACCTGAGCTGAACGCCGGGCAGTTCGTCCAGCGGCAACACGCGTGTTCCGGGTTCGAGCGGATCGAGCCGGTCGACGAGCGCCAACGGGGTCGCGGGGCCGCCTTCCAGCAGGAGCGGGGAGAGTGCGCCAAGCGTGCGTTCCTGGCGGCTTCCGCCGGGGAAGAGCAGGGCGTCCAGATACTTCAATTCCGCCGCAACCTGGGTGTCCTGCGCCGCAAGTCGCGCGTCGAGACCCGCTTCCAGCTTCGCCGCGCCCTTGCCGAGCGATCGCCGCAGACGCGCCGACGCCCGCGCGAGCGCCGTGTCCCGCGCGTGAGTTCCGATCGTCTCGTCGATCATGGCGATTTCCGCGCGAATCGCGGCGAGACTCTTCGCGAACTGCGCGCGCGCCTTTTCCGGATCGGCGCGCCAGGCCGCCATCTTCGCGAGCTGCGCGCGATCCAGGCCGCCGACGTCCGAAATCCGCGCTTCCCAGCGGGCGAGAATGCGCCGGGCCTTCGACGTCACGAGAACGGCCGACGGGCGCGGAACGACGATGGGACGGAAGACGCCGAAGTCTTCGTGGAGGACACCGGCCTGCGCGTGATAGACGACTTCGGAGGGGCCGCCCACGTAGGCCACCGTCGGAAGCGCCGCGTCCTGCACGACGGGACGCAGTGCGGCGTTGGGGCTGAAGTCCTGCGGCGAGGCGGAAAGGCGCAGCAGGAGGTCGCTCTTCGCGATGTCGCCGGTCTTCCGGCCGGTCACCGGGTGCAGGATTTCCGCGCGGCCGTTGCTCCAGCGCACTTTCGAGCGCACGCCATTCTCCGAAAGGAAGAAGTTCGCTTCGTCGCCCGTGCGGTGAATCAGCGCACCCGCCGCGCCGAGCGAATCCAGCCGCATACCCGCTTCCAGCAACCGTTGGGAGGTTCCCCCCTGCGCTTCGATCTCCGCGCGCATCGTCGCCGCCGCGCGCCTGCGCATGAAAGGCAGCCGCGGCACGACGGGCACGAGGCCCGCATCGCCGAACCAGTCGACGAGACAGGTCACGAACTGGCTTTCCCAGGTCGTCTGCGGACCGGCCGATATTCTTTCCACGAAGCCGAGTACGTCGGAACGGAACTTCGAGTCGCCCGTGCTCTCCGCGAACTCGGCGGCGAACGCGCGCAGATCCTCCTGCGGGACGGTTCGATCGGAAACCGGCTTCCCGACGTCGCCCGGAGATTCGACGAACGCGCGCGATCGGACCACGCCGTTCGCCCCGAGCCAGTGGTGAACGGCCACCTCGGCGAAGTCGTGGTCGTCGCTGGCGACCCAGAAGAGCGGCACGCACCGCAGGCCGGTCTGCCTGGAGATGTCGCGGGCGAGACGAATCGCGCCGGCGGCCTTGTAGAGCGTGTAGAGCGGGCCACCGAGAAACCCCGCCTGCTGGCCCGTGACGACGACGATGGTGTCGGGCCTGGCGAGCGTGGCGAGATTGCGCGTCATCGCCTTTCGGGGCGCGAACGGCGCGAGCCACTCCGTCCACTCCGCCAGCTCCGATTCGCCGAGCGGAACCGGTGCTTCGGCGACTCGGCGCTTCGCGTGGTCGAAGGAATCGGCCGGAACGCCGGCGTAGAAGCTGGCGACCTCCCGGTCGCCGGCAAGCAGCCGTTCCGCCCAGGAGGCTGCGAATTCATTAGGTGACTGACTCAATCAGGTCTCCGTTCAGAGGGACGGCTGGTCGCCGACGATCAGTTCATGGGGATCGCGCAGGACCGCCAGGGGCCGGTAGATCGCCCGGGGGCGGTCCGAATCCGAATTCCATGCCAGCCAGAGCCCACTGCCCGGTTCCGTTTCTTCGCCCACGAAGATCGTCCGGACTTCCCCCTCCGCCGTCGCGATCTCGATCGTCGCCGTGACGCGGTCCTCCGGCGGCGAAGTCGGAAAACCGATGGGGGTCATGGCGAGAAGACTGTCCACCAGGCGGTCGACGCGGTCGTCCATGGCGGGATGGAACGCCCCGCCGCTTTCGACGCTCCACTGCGATTCGCCACCGCCGCCGCTTCGCCGGACCGAGAAGGAGTGCCCTTCGTCTTCGGCGCGGACGCGCACCTCCGCGACGGCTTCCGGGAGGAGGCCGTCGAGAAAACCCGCATCGATCCAGTCCGCCGGGGAATCGCCGGCGAAATTGTCCGCAAGGTTTCCGCGCGCGAGGTAGTAGTGATCGTCGCCGCGCCGGCGAACCTCCGTGCGAACGACATCTCCGCGCCTGAGCACCCGGCCGACGATCACTGTCTCGACCGGGGCGCCATTCGCGAGAAACACGACCGTGGTTCCGGCCTGGTCGCGGAACGAAGCCGGCGCTTCGCCGGGGGACGTGACGAGCTGCATGTTGCGGGGGAACTCGGCCACTCCGTCGGGCGAATGAAAGAGCGCGGCGGCTCTTTCCCTCTTCATGGGCCAGCGCGATTCGGCAACGACGACGTTCCAGGAGCCGTCTTCGAGGACGAACTCGAGTCCCGTGCCGGTCGGATACGAAACCTGGATTCCGTCCGCCCGGGTTCCCCCTCCATCCCTGAAGAGAACGATGTCCTTTCCGCCCGCCTCGAAGCGCCCTGTGCCGTCGCGCGTCATGACGAGCGCCGCGACGATGGCGCCCGCGGCCGGAAGGAGAAGAGCGAGAAGTCCGCGCCTATTCATCGAGGCTGTCCTGGTCCGGATCGCCCTCCGTCAGCGTAACGCCGTCTATACCGCCCCTCAGAATCCGGGGCGTGGCGACGTGAGCGCCGTCGGCACTCACGGCGAAGAGCTGAAACGTCCCTTCGGGGAGCCGGTCGAACCGAAAGCGGCCACCCGCCCGGATATCCGCGACCGGACGATACACGTCGGAGCCCTCCCAGTCGGAGAGATGCACCGTTCCGTCGATGAACGGCGTCCCGTCCGCCCGTGTCACGGTTCCCGCGAGCGACAACCCGCCGGTGAGATTCATGTCGAGGTGCATCGTCACCGGAAGCATCGTGGCCTTCAGCCCGAGATGCTGCGGCGCGACGTTCAGGTTCGAGGCCCCGACTTCCTCGCGGACTTCCCACTCGCCGGCGAGCCCTCCTCCGGAAGCGTAGCGGCGCTCCATCGTGAACGTGCCGGTCTGCTCGAACCCCACGACCTCCAGCGTCCCTTCGATCCGGTTCGCGGCGCCATCCCACTGCGCGACGTATTTGACGGGTCCGCTGAACCCGCCCGTTCCCGCATCGACGCGCCGCATGGCCACGTTCGCGCCGTCGAAAGAAGCGGTGAAGTCGCTGCTGAAGCCCTTCGGCCACATCTCGACGACGCCCTCGTACCGGTCGCCGCCCGCCGACTTGAAAACGAGGTCCGCGATGCCCCACGTCGCTTCGGGGCTCGGCGGGAGAACCGTCAGTACGATGTCGCCGCCCGGCTCGAACGGCCCGAGACGCCATTTGCCATCCGCGTCGGCGACCGCCTGGGGAGCCGAGCGGTTGAAGACATCGCCGGCGACGACGATGGCGCCGGGCGCGGGCTCTCCGGTCGGCAGATGAGACGCTCCCCCGATGAAGACTCCGTACCGCATTTCGACGGTCGCGGCGAAGTCATCCTTTTCCGTCCGGTTCAATTCCTTGTCGGTCGGCAGGAATCCTTCCGCCATCGCCGTCAGCGAAACCTCGTCCAGAACCTCCGGCACGCCGCGGAACAGAACGCGTCCCCGATCGTCGCCCGTCTCCATCAGGTAACGGTCTCCGGTGCGAAAGTAGACGAGAGGATATTCGACGGCATTGCCAACGGGATCGACGACGGTCGCCTCGAACTGCGTCGCGACGGGCATGACGACTTCGAACCCCTCCAGGACTTCCGGCCCGGACGACTGAACGGAGAGATTCTGCTCGGAGTATCCCTCCTTGCGAAACAGGAGAGAGGCCCCTCCGGGGTACAGACCGAAGGACTCCCACTCGCCGTTCTCGCCGCTGGTTTGCGTACGCACACCCGGGGCCAGGATCGTGACGCCTTCCAGCGGCTTGCCCTGGTCGTCGGTGACGATTCCGCGGGCGACGGTGCCCGGCTGGACCTCCAGTTCGATGTGGACCGGGAACTCCTCGCGCTTGTGGATCACGATCCGTCGCGCCTCCATGAAGCGAATCGAGACCGTGTTGAACTCCAGCCCGTAGTTTGGCATGTCGTGCGAGCTCAGGTCGATCTCGAAGAAGCCCTCGGTGTCGGTTCGCGCCTGAAGCCAGGCCACCTGGCGGCGGATGCGCATGTCGCTGAGTTCCAGCAGGACCTGGACTCCCTCCGCCGGTCCGGCGGGACCGCGCACGATTCCGGTCACCCGCATGGGATTCTCCGGCGCTTCGTCGGCGTCCTGTGCCCGAAGATCCGCAGCGAAAGCCGCGAGGGCAGCCATCGTCGCCGTCAGAAGAACGAAGTGTCTGCTCATGCCGGTCCCTTTCCCGTGGTGGCCATCCGGGCACGGCGCGGTCCCGCCGGGCAAGCGCACTCGTGCGGGGCGGAAAGCCTTGCGCGCGCCACCGCCCCCCGAAACAGTCCCGCCCCCCGCCAGGAACGGGCCCGCACATGCACCCCAGAGGATTCGTCGACATCGCCGCGGAACTGCTCCGCGAGTTCCGCCACAGCCCCCTGCCGGCGGACCGCGTCGCACGGCGGTTCGTGCGCCAGAAGAAGTTCCTGGGCGCCAACGACCGCCGCTTCGTCACCGATACGTTCTTTCACGCCCTGCGCCATCTTCTGCGCATCGACGAGTCGATCCGGGTCGCACTGGAGAACGCTCCCTACGGGGACTGGGTCCTGCGCTCGACGGGCTTTCCCGTGGCTGAACATCCGAACGATCTCGTCTGGGCGAAGCCAAGGGATATGCCCAAGAGGCTTCTCCCGATGGACAAGTGGTTCGACTCGCTGCGAATCGCCCTCGCCGCCGAGGACATGACGCCGGGTTTCGCGGACGCGCAGATGGTCGCGACCTTCGTTCGCGACTTCGCCATCCGCGGCGGATGGTTTCGCGAGGAGTGGGTCGAGCGAACCGTCGTGCGCGCGACGGAACTTCTTCGCGTTCACGCCGGAGAGAAGAAGGTCGTCCGCTATCACGTCCGATACTCGTTCCCCGACTGGATGCTGGGACACCTCGGCCACGGCCTGCGACCTTCGGAAACCGCCGAACTGCTGGACATGCTCGACCGTCCCGCGCCCGTCGCCCTTCGCGTAAACGCCCTGAAGACGACGCGCGCCGAGTACCTCGGGAAACTCGAAGCCGCCAAGCTGGAGTTCCAGCCCGGCCGCTTCGCCGCGAACTCGCTGCTCGGCACCGGAAGGGTTCGCGAGGGCGATCTGCCCGGCGCGAAGGAGGGGCTCGTCGAGTTCCAGGACGAGGGCTCGCAGCTGGTCTCCGAACTCATCGCCCCCCAGGCCGGCATGCGCGTCATCGACGCGTGCGCGGGCGGCGGCGGCAAGGCGCTGCATTTCGCCGCGCTCATGAAGAACAGCGGCAGCATCTCGCTGTTCGACTCCGTGCCCGGCCGCGTCAAGAACGCCGTCAAGCGGTGCGAGAGCGCGGGGGTTTCCATCGCGAATCTGCTCTTCGCGGATTTCGCCTACCGCGAACCGTCGGGGGCGGACCTCGCGGACATCGTTCTCGTCGACGCGCCATGCACCGGCAGCGGCACGTTCCGCCGCAGCCCCGACCTGAAGTGGCGGGTCACGCGCGAGATCCTGACCGAGCGCATCCGCGTGCAGTCCGAAATCCTGAGGCGATGGGCGGCCTGGACGAAGCCCGGCGGCCGGCTGGCGTACGTCACGTGCAGTCTCTTTCACGAGGAGAACGGCGCGCAGATCGACGCGTTTCTTCGCGGCAACCCCGCCTTCGCCCGCGTCCCGGTCGCGGCGGACGCGTCGATGATCACGCGCGAGGGCGACGTGCAACTGCTCCCCCACCGCCACGGCACCGACGGATTCTTCCTCTCCATCCTGCGCCGCAAGTCCTGACGAACTACCTTGTGAAGGCGCTTCGCATCGTCTTCGCAAGCGTGTCGAGAGAGTAGGGCTTCTGGAGAAACCCGGAAAGCCCGGCGTCTTCGAAGCGGCTGCTGACCTCGTGTTCGGAGTACCCGCTGGAGATCACCACCGGAAGCCGGGGGTCCAGTTCACGCAGCCGCCGAAGCGCTTCCTCGCCGCCGATTCCGGGCATCGTCAGATCGAGAAGCACGAGATCGATCGTGGAACCGCGCTCGCCGTACAACGCGACCGCCTCCTCTCCGTCGCTGGCCAGCACGACGTCATACCCCAGCTTGGCGAGCATTCGCCGCCCCAGGTTGCGCACGGAGGGTTCGTCGTCCACCAGCATCACCGTGCCTGTCGCATGCGGCTCGCCCGGCAGTGGAAGCGGAGAATCCGGGTGTTCGCTCTCTCCGGCAACCGCTGCGGGAAAGTAGACGCGAAACACCGAACCCTTCCCCGGCGCGCTCTCGACCTCCAGGGCCCCGCGATGCCCCCGGACGATGCCCTGGACCGCCGACATTCCAAGGCCGCGACCGGTGAACTTCGTGGTAAAGAAGGGCTCGAACATGCGCGCAAGCGTCTCGTCGCCCATTCCACAGCCGTCGTCGACGACCTCCAGGCACACGAACGGTCCGGCCTGGGCGGCTTCGTGCCACCGCATCGCGCGGAGAGTTTCGTCGTCCAGGTCGCACGTCCGAAGTCGCAGGTCGATTCGGCCCGCGTCCGAGCCGATGGCCTCGGAGGCGTTGACCAAGAGGTTCATGATGATCTGACGGAGCTGGGTGGCGTCTCCATGCACGACGGGGAGCCTGTCCTCGACTTCCACGGAGAGACGGGCGCTCCTGGAAATGGAGCTGCGCAGGAGGTCCATCATCTCCCGAACGAGGGCGCCGAGTTCTATGGGTTCGATCATGAACTTGCCGCGTCCCGAGTAGGCCAGCATCTGGCGGCACAGATCGGCCGCCCGGGTCGCCGAACGTTCGATCTCCTCGATGCAGGTTCGCGCGTTCGACGTTTCCGGAACGTCCATCAGCGCGAGTGTCGCGTTGCCGAGCACGCCGGCCAGCAGGTTGTTGAAGTCGTGCGCGATCCCGCCGGCAAGCACGCCCAGGCTCTCCAGCTTCTGAGCCTGGAGAATCTGCCGTTCGAGTTCCAGGTTCTGGCGCTCCGCCTCGACGCGCGCGGTGACGTCGTGGGCGTGCGAGGCGACCCCCACGACCCGGCCCCGCGCATCGACGAGCGTCGTGTTGTACCATTCGCAGGTGATCCGCCGTCCGTCCTTCGTGATGTTGTCGTTGGTGGACCGGGTGCCGCCCCGCTGCGAGATCAGGTTCTCCCAGACCGCATCGACGGCGGACTTGTACTCGTCCGGGACGATGATCGTGCCCCGCCTTCCGATGACCTCGTCGGCCGTGTAGCCGAAGATCGCCTCCGCCGCCGGATTCCAGGAGACCACCTCGAACCGGGTGTCCCATTCGATGACCGCCAGTGGAGTCTGCGCCACGTGAAGGGCCAGGCGCTGCGTCGATTCCTTCAACGCCTCCTCCGTCAGCTTCTGCTCGGTCACGTCGATGGTGATTCCGTAGTGCCGAAGGGGTACGCCGTCGGAATTGCATTCGACCTTTCCCTTCGCGCAGAGAACGCGCCATTCGTCTCCGTCGAACCGGCGCATTCTGTACTCCACTTCGTACTGGCCCGTGCGCAGCCCCTCTTCGTGGGCACGGTCAAGCGCGACGATGTCGTCCGGGTGGACGTTGCCGATGATGTCGTCGATGATGGGAGGACCAAGTGCCGGGTCCCGCCCGAGGATCGTGAACAGTTCGCGGGACCAGACGGCCTCGTACGTCCTTGCGTTCCACTCCCAGCTTCCGATGCGGGCGATTCGCTGGGCCTGTTCCAAGAGGCGCTTGTACTGCGCCAGTTCGAGCTCGAGGGCTTTGCGTTGGGAAATGTCGCGAATCGAACCGGACGCCCGGACGGGCTTTCCGTCCTCGAAATGCGTTCGGGCGCGACCGTGGAACCAGCGATACGCGCCTTGCCTGTCGCGAAGCCGAAAATCGGACTCCAGACACTTGACGGCTTCGGCGTGCGGCGCGAAGAATCCCGAACGGTCGGGGCGCTCCGAAGGGTGCATCAGACCCAGGAACGAATCGAGCGACGGCTCGATCTCCCCTTCTTCGTATCCGATCAGTTCGTAGTATCGCCTGGACCACCACTGCCGGCCGTCCGACAGGTCCGGCCAGTCCCAGAAACCGTCGTTGGATCCGTCGATGGCCCGCCGAAGCCGCTCTGCGGATTCACTGGTTTCTTTCCCGCTAGGCGACATCGCGGTTCACCGAAAAGGGATTCGTCATCCCGGAGGCCACTTCATCCGTCGTCCACCAAGGACGTGCAGGTGAATGTGCGGAACCTCCTGGCCGCCGTCGTCGCGACAATTCCAGACGAGGCGGTATCCGTTCGATCCAAGCCCCTCGCGCCGGGCGACCTCCGCCGCCACCCAGGTCAGATGCCCGAGCAGCGCGGTGTCCTGCGGTGCGGCGTCGTCGATCGTTTCGATCGGTTTTCGCGGGATCACCAGGAGATGGACCGGCGCCTGGGGCGAAATGTCCCGTATGGCGATGCAATGGGGATCGTCCCAGACCTTGTCGGCGGGAATCTCGCCTGCCAGTATCTTCGAGAAGATCGTCTCCGCCATGTGCGAGTCTCGACTTTCCGGGATTTCCCCTGAAGGCTTCCCGGTGGGCGGAGCGGAAGCAAGGAGGAGAATCGGTTTCGGTTGCGGATCGGCCTGGTTCGGGCCAAACTGAGGCCAGATACAGTCGCTCTGCAACCAATCGCCATATGACAAGACAACCCATGCACCCACAAGCATCGACGATCGACAAGGCCCTGCGCGGCGGGGACGTGAGAGCGGCGCTTGCCGCCTCCGCCGCCTGGACGCAACAGGGCGAGCTTGAATCCCGAGAAGTCGCCATCGAAATCGCCAGAGCCGTCGCCGGGACCTATCGGGACTTCGTGACCGTGCCCGTCCACGAATACGTCGAGCAGTGCGAGAGCGCGCTCCCTGCGGATGTCGGTCCCACGGTCGCCAAGGCGGTCGGTCGTCTCGTCGAAATGACCTCCGAGTGGGAACCGCGGTTGCGCGCCTGCTACGAGGAACGCCTCGCCCGCGAACTCCGCGACTTCGTCCGCCTCAAGGACTGGCAGCCGGCGCTGGACAATATCGCGGCGCTCTGCGATCTGCCTGAGGACGAACGCGCCTCCGGCGAGGCGCTCCGCCGGCGGGTCCAATACGTCGGCAGTGTGCTTGGCACCTGCATCAATCATCCCCGCGAGTCGGAGAACATCATCGGTCTCGTCGCAAAGAACCCGGGACAGTACGGACTGAACGGACAGTTCATCGCGGAGATGGAGAAGGCCCGCAAGTCGCGCCTCGACCAGATGATGCGGGCCAACGTGGAGAACATCGAAGGGCAATGGACGACGGTTCTCGCCGGCACGCAGGTCGAGGTCCTCGGGAAGATGCCCGGCAAGAACCTGATGGGCGACCCGGAAGAGGCCGAACTGCGGGACGTCGGGGACCTGTTCCGCACCATTCTGCGCATTCCGCTCTGGCGCGACTCGTGGGAGACGATGCTCGACGCCACGCTGATCCTCGTCGATTTCGTCCCAAAGGACACGTCCCTCGCCGCGAGGTCCTCCGGCATCGAGGGGCGCAGCTACGCCAACCTGGGATTCCGGGCGAAGAAGACCGTGGCCATGGCGTTCATGGGGCTCGGCGAGATCGAGAGCTTCGCCGACCGATACGCGGCGTGGGCGGAAGAGCAGCTTCACCGCCCGCAGAAGGAGCAAATCGTCGAGTTCCTCGGCGCGCTGCGCTGCGAGCGCTACTCGCCACTCTTCATGCGGCTTTGGAACGAGAAGCGTCACCGCGAGCTGCGCCCCGAGCTGATGGTCGCGATTTCGAATCTCGCGTCCCCGGATTCCGCGGAGCTCCTGCTGGGCGAGCTGGCGTCGGCGCTTCACAAGAGCGTGATCGACCCCCCCGCCGTTCGGAAGGGCGAGAGCCTTCTCGCCTCCCTGGGGCGCATCATGCGCTCGCCGCGCACACCCGTCGAAACCCGAAAGACGATCCTCGACCGCGTGTTCGCGACGATCCCCGCGGACAACTCGCAGCTCGCCCAGGCCGCCGTACACAGCGTCTACTCCGCCAAGTCCGACATGCTCTCCGTCGAACTGCGTCGCCAGGCCATCACGACCATGGTGGAGTCGCTCTGGATCCAGGACCAGTCCACGAACATGCACAAGGGCGGGGAGCGCCAGTCCAACATCCTGGGGGCGCGCAACGCGGCGGTCGGCGCGCTCCAGCGTCTCGGGCGCGACGACTTCGATCACATGCTCTCCGAATTCGAGAAGCGCGCCATGCGGTTCAGCGGAGCCTACATGGCGGCGGCGGAACTCTTCGAGAAGATGAAGGACCCCAGGGCGGTGCCCGTCCTGAGCAACATGCTTCTCGGCGCTGCCGTACAGGACATGGGCAAGCTCAGCACGTACCAGCGCGAGACGTACTGGGACGCCACCAATCAGGAACGCCGCGAACTCGGGCGCGACCAGGCGATGGCCCCGCTGGTGTACGCTCTCGGAGAAATCGGCGGCCCCGACGCGATGCGGACTCTCGACGACGTGCTCCAGCGCATCCAGGCGGGACGCATCGAGAACCCCGGGCGCGAGACCATGGAGTATCTGGGGAAATACGTCGGCAAGGACCGCCTGTCGGGCACGGCCGGCGCTTCGCGCGAAAGTTCCCCCGGCGCGGTGGCGGCGCTCCCCCAGGCGGAGCCCGGAGAGGTCCGTGAGTTGGTGAAGGCGCTGACCGCGAAGTATTTCCTCGCGAGCGCATCGAAGCGTGCCCAGGCCAAGATTCCCGCCCTTGCGCGCATGGGCCAGCTTACTCCGCCGGAAGGTCTCGACGCCGTCTTTCAGAATCTGGTGGAGAAGGACTCCATGATCGCATCGGCTGCGCTGACCGCCGCCAGCGAATTCGCCGCGCCTGGAAAGCCGAAATCGCTCATAGACCAGACCGTGGAGAAGACGCTCGACGCCATCGAATCGCGCGATGCGGCGATGCGGCTGGCGGCCGTGAAGCTGCTGACGGAGATCGGACCGAACCGGCCCGATATTCGGAAGCGCGTCTCGGCCTTTGCGAAGAGCGTCACGGACGGAAACGCGAAGCTCGCTCTGATGAAGGCGCTGGGAGACGTCTCGCCCGCCGATGCCGGTCCGCACCAGCCGGAGGTTGCCGCGGAAGACGGCGGTGGCGGCGAACCGCACGCCCGCGAAGGAGCCCCGGCAGCGGTTTCGTCCTCCGAACCGGCGAAGTCCGCACTGGACCTGAAACGCGAGTACATGCTGGCCCGGCAGGAATGGATTCGCGGCGGGAAAAAGGGGCCTCCCCCCCAGCCACCGGCATGACGGAATCGGACGACGGCGCGGTTCGCGGAAAAACAGCACGGAATTCACCTGGGGTTCCCAATGAGTCGTTGCCCTGCATCGGTCTTTCCGTCCAGTCTTGGCCCATGAGAGCAGTCCAAACGAGAGGCGGCGCACGATGCATCGCACACTGGCGGTAGTACTTGGCGGCGGCGCGGGAACGCGCCTCTACCCCCTGACGAAATACCGGGCGAAGCCGGCCGTTCCCCTGGCGGGCAAGTACCGCCTGATCGACATCGCCGTTTCCAACTGCATCAACAGCCAGATCCGGAACATCTTCGTACTGACCCAGTACCTCTCCGCGTCCCTGAACCGGCACGTCGCCCAGACCTACACCTTCGACATGTTCACCAACGGCTTCGTGGAGATTCTCGCCGCGGAACAGCGCGAGGACACGGGGCACTGGTTCCAGGGAACGGCCGACGCCCTCCGGCAGCACTGGCAGACGCTCGGCGACCAGCCGGACCTCGACCTCGTGCTGGTGCTTCCCGGCGACGCGCTCTACCGGATGGACTTCGCGCCGATGATCCAGAAGCACCGGGAAAGCGGCGCCGGGATCTCCGTCGCGGTGAACACGATTCACCGCTCGCGCGCCCACCACTTCGGGCTGCTCGCGCTCGACAACGAGGCCCGCATCACGGAGTTCCGCGAAAAGCCCAAGGGCGCGGAGATGGACGGCATCGAGGCGCCGGCGGAGGTTCTCGAACAGTTCGGCGGGCGCTTCCCCGTCGGCGACACGTTCCTCGCCTCGATGGGCATCTACATCTTCAACAAGGACGTGATGGCCCGCTATATCCACGAGACCGACTACGACGACTTCGGGCGCCAGATCATTCCCGCGGCCCTGAAGCAGGAGAAGTGCGTCGGGCACATCTTCCCGGGATACTGGGAGGACATCGGCACGATCGACGCCTTCTTCGAGGCCCACATGGGTCTGCTCCGCGACCCGCCGACGTTCTCGTTCAACGTGCCCGACCGCCCCGTCTTCACCCATGCGCGGTTCCTGCCCAACATCTACGCGGTGAATTCGAACCTGGAACGCTGCCGCATCGCCGAGGGATCGATTCTGGAAGGCGCGACGATCCGCAACTCCGTCATCGGCCTGCGGTCTCTCATCCGCAAGGGGGCGGTCGTCGAGGACTCCATCCTCATGGGGAACGACTACTACGAGGAAAAGGGGACGAAGAGGGGCGTCGCGCTCGGCATCGGCGAGCGAAGCGTCATCCGGCGCGCCATCATCGACAAGAACGCGCGTATCGGCAACGGCGTGAAGATCCTCAACAGCGAAAACGTACTGCTCAAGGACGCCTCCGACTACTGCATCCGCGACGGCATCGTGATCGTTCCGAAAGGCGCCGTCATCGAGGACGGCACGGTGATCTAGCCGCCGCGCGAACCGGGTTCGAAGAATTCCGCTTCGGCGCCGTCCGCGAGACTCAGCACATCGACGATCGCCGTCGCAAGCGCCGCCAGCTCGTCTTTCCCCATGACGTAGGGCGGCATGACGTAGACGACGCGCCCGAAGGGCCGCACCCACACCCCGCGCGCGACGAACGCCTTCTGGAACGCCTCCACGACGCAGCTGCGTTTCGTCTCCACCACGCCGATCGCGCCGAGCACGCGCACGTCCGCGACGCATCCCAGTTCCCGGCAGGGGGCGAGCCCCGCGCGCAGACTCTCCCCGATCGCCGCGACGCGCGCCTGCCACGGCGATTCCAGCAGCAGATTCACGCTCGCCAGCGAGACGGCGCAGGCCAGCGGGTTCGCCATGAACGTCGGCCCGTGCATGAAGACGCCGCCCCCCTCCGAAACGCCGTACGCGACGCGACCGGTGGCGAGAACCGCGGCAAGCGTCATGTACCCGCCCGTCAGCGCCTTCCCGACGCACATGATGTCGGGCGAGATTCCGGCGTGCTCGCAGGCGAACAGGCGGCCCGTCCGTCCGAAACCCGTGGCGATCTCGTCGGCGACGAGCAGCACGTCGTGCTCGTCGCACAGCTCTCGCACCCGCTTCAGGTAATGCGGCGAATAGAACCGCATGCCGCCCGCGCCCTGCACGACGGGTTCGAGAATCACCGCCGCCAGCTCGCCCGCATGGCGCCCGATGGCGGAGCGGAACTCGCCGATGTCGCTCTCGTCCCATTCCGCGCCGAACGCGCACCGAGGTTCCGCGACGAACACCTGCTGCGGAAGAATCCCGGCGAAGAGCGAGTGCATTCCCGTGACCGGATCGCAGACCGACATCGCCCCCAGCGTGTCGCCGTGGTACCCGCGCCGGATCGTCAGAAGGCGCGTCTTCTGCGGTCTTCCCCGCGCGTGCCAGTACTGCACCGCCATCTTGATGGCGACCTCGACCGACACGGAACCGGAGTCGGCGAAGAAGACGTGCCGGAGCGGTTCCGGCGTCGCTCCGATCAGCGCCCGCGCCAGCTCCACCGCCGGTTCGTGGGTGAGACCGCCGAACATGACATGCGCCATCTTCGACAACTGGCGCTCGACCGCCGCATTCAGGACTGGGTGGTTGTAGCCGTGAATGGCGCTCCACCACGAGGCCATTCCATCGATCAGATCCTGTCCGTCCGCCAGGCGAATCCTGCAGCCGGACGCGCTCTCGACCGGAAGAACCGGCAGCGGATCGGTCATGGACGTGTAGGGGTGCCAGATATGTTCGCGATCGAACCGCAGCGCGTCCCGGACGTTCACCGGACCGGAGAGTCCGCATGACGCACGTTGAACTCCAGGCGGTGCGTCGCATCGCCGGCGCGCTCGACGACGCTCAGGTCCAGCACGCCGATCTCCGTCAGGTGCGAGCGCAGATCGACTTCGACGGCGTCGCCTTCGCCGCCGGAGCTCTCGCCCACCGTCGTCTCGAGCGGGCTGTGCTCCTCGAAGTGCTCGTCGTCCAGATCGCAGACGCCGCCGGGTTCGTCCTCGCGCCGCGTGGTGGAACTGAAGAAACGGAACTCGACGGGTTCGCCCTTCCACATGCAGAGGTCGAGATCGCCGCCGCCGATGTCGCACGTCGTTCCCTCCTCCATTCCGTACGGAACGAGACAGAGCAGCTTTACCGGCGGCTCCATGCCGGGAACGGCCGGCATGGGCGCTTCGAAACCGACGTAGTAGCAGCGCGGGCTGCCGCCGCGAATGCGCACCCCGCCGCCCGAACGCGCGACGGCATGGTACGCCGCACCGCGCGAAACGGCAAGATCGAGGTTCGTGCCTTCCAGCACCGCGGGTTCGTCGCGGCCTGCCGTGCGGCACCAGTCGCGCACGGTTTCTCGAACGCGGTCCTTCAGCGGTCCGGCATGGAACACGCCGCCGTTGAAGAGGATCGCCGTCGGCAGGACCGGCTGCCCCGGCGCATGGCCGGGAATCGCGTCGGCTGCGGCTTCCCGCTGCATCCCGAGAAAACGCGCCATATGCCGCGTCACGGCTCCGTCCGTCGCGTAGGGAAGCCCCGCCTCGCGAAAGCCCGACCGCTTCGGCCGCGCCGGGCGGTCCTCCAGAGAGCACTTCGGGAAGAATCCGCTCAGCAGCAGCTTGTCGATCGTCTCCCGCGTCAGTTCCGTGCGAACCGTTCCGCCGATCACGCTGCTGCCGCGCCCGAGAATCGCGATCGGAAACGAGGCGGCGTCGGAGTCCGCCAGCAACGCCTCCTTCCCCGCGCGGCACTGCTGCGTCAGCGAGAGCATCTGGAACCCGTCGAGCTTCGTGCCGCGCTCGCGCTCCAGGCTGCCGGCGACGGTGAACGCCAGCGCGAGGTCCATGTTGTCGCCGCCGAGCAGAATGTGCTCGCCGACCGCGACGCGCCGCAGCTGAAGCGCGCCGTCCTCTTCCGTCACCACGATCAGCGAGAAGTCCGTCGTCCCGCCGCCGACATCGACGACAAGAACGACGTCGCCGACCTTCACGCGGTCGCGCCACTCCGGCCCCGCCGACTCGATCCACGAATAGAACGCCGCCTGCGGCTCCTCCAGAAGATGCAGGTTCTTCAGCCCCGCGCGCTGGGCCGCGGCCACCGTCAGGTTGCGCGCTTCCGCGTCGAAGGACGCCGGCACGCAAAGGGTGATCTCCTGGTCCTCCAGCGCGTCGTCCGCGTGGGCGTGGTTCCATGCCTCGCGAAGATGGAGGAGAACCGCTTCGGCCACCTGCGCGGGAGACCGCTTCGCGTCCCGCTCGTCGCTCTGCCAGGGCAGAATCGCCTCTTCCCGGTTCACGCCTCCGTGGCACAGCCAGGACTTGCCGGAGTGGATGAAGCGCGTCGGCACGTCGATGCCCTGCCGGCGTGCGAACTCTCCGATGACGACCTTTTCCTCCGCGCGCCAGGGCAGGTGCAAGCTGCCGGGCGGCAGCTCCGATCCGGCGGCGACGTAGAGCGCCGAGGGCAGGGTCGACCGGTCCTCCACCGCGCCCGCCGCCGTAACCTGGGCGATGGCGAACTCGCGGACGGGAACGTGACCGGAGCGTTCGTCGATGTCCGCGCGCGCGACGAACGACATCGCCGTGTTCGTCGTTCCAAGATCGATTCCGATGCAGTACTTCGAAGTGTCCATGCCGCTCTACCGAATCTCGATTTCCGCGGGAGCCACGATACTCGGGTCGGCTCCCGCCGCGACCGTCGGCAGCGTCATCCGCCCGATCCGCCATCCGCGGTGCGCAACGCGCCCCGTATACGGAGGCTCGCCGGTCACGTTGCCGACGAGCCGGTTCGCCGACGCGTCGAACCCTGCCTCCAGCGTCACCGTCGCGTTCTCCTCTTCCTCGCGCACGCGATCGAGACCGACGCGTTCATCGAGCACCTTGCGGCATCCCGCGTGAATCCGGCGCACCGAGGAGCCCACGTCCGCGTCGCTGTATGCGCCGATGTCCTCCATCAGAAAATCGACGAGACGGCCTTCCTGCTGAAGAAGCGCCAGCAGTTGCGCGGCGGGTTCCTTCGACGCCTGGAACGCGTCCGACGGAGGAGGCGCGGCGGCCGTCCTTTCGCCGTGCGCGAAGACGCGAAAGAACGCCTTGATTGCCTGGATAAGGTGCATGCGCGAGAACTCCGCGAGGGACTGGGCGGCTCCCGCCGGAGCCGCCGCCACCCGTCACCCCCGGCCCGCCGTGGGCAAGGAGGATCGGGGACGGGAAAACCCCGGCCTGGATGGACCGGGGTTCGCGAACGCAATGGTGCCCTTCCTCCGGCGGTCAGTCGCGCATCCGACGCTCTCCGAGAGGCTTGCACGGGTTGCCCGCGCAGACCGTCCACGCGGGCAGGTCCTTCGTCACGACGGAACCCGCGCCCACGACGGTGCCTGGAGCGATCCTCACGCCCGGCAGAATCGTCGCCCGCATTCCAACGAACGCGTCCTCGCCGATCTCGATCGGCCCCGTCACGAGCGGCAGACTGCGACTCGAAACGTCGTGCGTGCCCGTGCAGAGGCAAACGTGCCGGGCGACGGTGCTGCGCGCCCGCAGGGTGACCGGCGCGAGGTTGTACACGTCGATGCCCGGTCCCAGGCACGCGCGATCGTCCATTCGCAGATTCCAGGGCATGCGAACGGTCACGGTCGAATCGACGAACACCGTGCCGCGAATGCGCGCGCCGAACAGCCTGAGCAGAAACACCCGCCACGCGCGCAACGGCTTCGGCGTGGGGCGAAACGCGAGCAGCCAGGCGAGATGCCAGAGTCCGCCGCGCAGGCGCGTCGCCAGGGTCCAGGGCGACGAATACGCGTCGTCCTGGTCGTGCGTGCGAAGACGCTGCCGGTGGCCGCTTCGATCCGTCATCGCAGAAGGGACTCGAAATCGGCGAGATACATGTCGGCGACTTTCGCGGTGCTGAAATCCTTCGCGCGCCGGGCTGCGGCGCCGCCAAGGCGACGACGCAGTCCGTCGTCGGACAGTAGCCGCTCGAGCTCCCGGGCAAGAAGGAGATGCGCGTTCTCGCTGCGATGATCGAAGATCACGCCGTTGGTCTCCGGTTCGAGATAGTCGCGGTACTGGAGCAGATCCGAACACACCGGCACAAGCCCTGTCGCCATGGCCTCCAGCGGCGCCACGGGCGAGGCTTCGCCCTTCGCCGCCGTCGAGGGATAGCAGTAGATGTCGGCGGACTGCAGCGCCGCCGCGAGGTCCCACCGGTCATAGAGCGGTTCCGCGAATTCCACCGGCGCGCTTCCCGCCAGGCGCTTCAGCCCGCTCACGAACTCCCCGCCGCCGCCGCCCTCGTCGATGCGCCAGGGCCCGACGATCCTCAGCCTCGCATCCGGGCGCGAATCCGCGATCCGCGCGAACGCCCGAATCAGGATGTCCAGGCCCTTCTCGGGGTGGATGCGCCCGGTGTAGATGATCGTCTTCGTCTCCCCGCTCCGCTTCTCCGGAGCGGGAACGAAGACGTCCGTGTCGATCGGATTCGGCACCCACTTCGCGATCCGCTCCGCAGCGGGACATTCCTCGACGACCATGCGCCGGATCGCAGAGGAAACCGCAGCAAGACGGTGAACCCCCGCGCGGACGTACAGCCGCATCTGGCCCTTCGGCACGCGATGGACGCCGACGACGATTCGCGACCTCCTGCGCAATGACGGCAGCAGCATCGGAATCCAGAACGCGTTCGTGACGATGATGTCGGCGTCCGGAATTCGCGGCAGCAGCGACAGCGCGTAGACCGCGTCCAGCGCCAGGTTTCGGGCGATGCTCTTCGTCGAGCGAAGCCGTATCCCGCGACGAATGCGCATGCCACCACAGGTCTCGATCTCCGGGAAGCCCTCGGCGCCGCTGGCGAGCATCAGCACGCCGTGTCCCCGCTTCGCGAACTCCTGGCCCAGGGCGTGAAAGATGCGCTCCACCGCGCCGCACTTCGCCGGCGGAACGGAGAAAAACGGCCCCGTCACGATCACGATCCTCATTCTTCTCAATATGGTTCCACGACGCAGGGGGGTCGTTCCGCGACACCGAGAACCCAGCGGTAGAACGCATCCATCGCGTCCCCGCACGTTTCCAGACCGTACTTCTCCGCGACCAGCGCAGCGCCCCGCGCACCCATTTCCTCCAGATACGCCGGAGGGCGAGCGAGCGCGTCCTTCAGCGTCGCATCGAGCGCAGCGCGATCATCGTCGATCCACCATCCGCAGCCCGCGGTTTCCAGATCGCCCCAC
>JAJFLJ010000132.1 GCA_021772755.1 Candidatus Sumerlaeota bacterium | reverse complement strand
CGCCGCGCCTGCGGATCGTCGGGCCGCACGGCGACGGCATCCCCGGCGGCCGCGATGGCGTCGCCGTAGCGGCGTTTGGCGCGGTGTATCCGCGCGAGTCTTCCAAGCGCGTCGAAGAGACTGTCGGCGTCCTCCATCGCGCGGAAGACCCCTACGAGCTGGACGTGGGCATCGACGTCGAGGGAGTCGAGTTCCGCGATGCGTTCGAGGACCTCGCGGCAGCGGCCCAGGCGGCGCGTCTCGCGAAGATGCCGCGCGAGGTCCGCCAGCTCGCGAATCGCGTCCTCCTTCTTGCCGCGCGCGGCGAGCGCCTCCGCCAGCACCTCGCGCGCGGGGACGTAGCGCGGATGGCGCTCCAGCAGGCGCTTGAGTTCGTCCTCCGCGCTGGACGCGCGCCCCGCCGCGATCATCGCGCGGCATCCGCGCAGCCACTGCTCCAGGGCCTTGTCCGGTTCGCCGGTGGCCTCCAGAACCTTCGCGTCCTCCAGCAGGAACGCCGCGTTGGCGGGATCGATCTCGAGAGCGAGGGCGAGGATGTCGCGCAGACCGAAGAGGTTCTCCTCGTTCTTCAGGACCTCCACCGTCTTCGCGAGGGCGGCGAGGGCTTCGTCGCGGCGGTCGAGGCGCCTCAGAATCTCGACGTATTCGGTGGCGACGCGGGTGCTGTCGGGCGCGGTTTCCACCATGCGCCGGTACGCGTCGAGGCAACCGTCGGAATCGCCCTGGCGGTCGCAGACCTGGGCGAGGGTGCGATAGTGGGTGACGGCGGTTTCGCTCTCGCCGTCCGCAGCGGCGAGCTCCGCGTACTGGAAGAGCGCGTCGCGGTTCTCCGGCTCCAGAACGAGCACCTCGTCGAGGATCGTGCGCGCCGCGCCGCGGTCGCCCTCCTTGAGATAGAGGCGCACGAGGCGCTTCTCCATCTCGCGCACCATCTCCGCGTTTTCCTGCGCGCGGTGACAGGCGAAGAGGCGCTCGATGACGTTCGTGTCGTCGGGCTTCGCCGATGCGAGCGTGTCCAGCATCGCGGTGGCGGACTCCCACTGCGACTTCTCCATGTGGGCATCGACGCGGCCCATCGCCGCCATGAACCCGGCGCGTTCGATTCCGCGATCGGTCTGGAGCGCGAGAAGCGCCATCGAGGCCTCGAAGTTGAGGGGGTCGAGTTCGAGAGCCTCCTCCAGCAGGCTCTCCGCCAGGGCGGTCTCCTCGCGGGCCAGGTGCTGTTGCGCGCGCCGGAACTGTTCCCGGGACGCCTCCTTGTTGTGGTCGAGCAGAATGAGGAGCTGCGAGATCACCGCACCGGTGTCGATGCCGGTGTCGGGAATGCCGCCGATGGAGCGGTAGGCGGCGATGGCGGTTTCGTAGTCGCCGGCCATCTCCGCGACGTCGGCGAGGACCATGAACTGCTCGACGGCGCGATCGTTCTCGCCCTTCGCGGCGAGACGGTCGGCGAGTTTCCTGCGCAGCGGAAGGTTCGTTTCGTCGGACTTGAGATAGTGCAGCAGGGTCCGCTCGGACGCGTCGAGGTTTCCCGCGTCGTACTCCGCGTCGGAGAGAAGACCGACGATGTGGGGAAGCTCGCCCGTCGGGTCCGTGATCTCCAGCATCCGGCGGCGAACGCGCAGCGCCTGGATGCTGCGGGGGCTTTCCTCCAAAACGCGCTCGACGCGGTCGCGGGCCTCGCTGGCGTGCTTGGCGCAGTTGTCGGGGTCGGTCTGCATGAGATCGACCAGGCGGTCGGCCTCGGCGAGAGCGTCGTTGAGGGCCTCCTGGTCTTCGGGAAGCGCGACGGGCAGGCCGAACTCCTCGACGAGGCGGCGCAGGACGGTGTCGTAGTCCGTTCGCAGCGACCACGCCGCCAGAGAGATGATGTCGCCGCCTTCCGTGCCGGGACAGTCCTCGCGCGCGCAGCGGTACGTCTTCTTTCGCTCGTCGACGAGCAGCGTGCGGAACGCCGTTTCGTTGTGGATGGGGCAGTAGCAGCGGATCTTGCCCCGGTCGGGGACCATGGACTCGGGGCGATAGTCGATGAACTCGAGGACGTCGAGGGCCTCGAGGTTCGCGAGAACCTCGCGAATCGTGTCTTCCGGATAGATACTGGCGAGCATGTGGCGCGCCGACCTCGTCCGCCGGTTTCGATTCGTCCGCCCGGCTGGCATCGCCCTCTTGTCGTCAAAGCCCGGCGGGCGTGTCAGTCACAAATCGACGGCTTCTTCGTCGGGACGGCGGGTCATGAGGGCGCGGAGCACGCTGAACCACGCGCCGTCCTCGCCCAGGGGGGCCTCCCAGAGGAGATCGACGGAGTTGTCGTCGGTCAGGTCCCAGGTGGCGCGGATGGGGTGGCGCCGCCCGAACGCGGCGTTGGAGAACTCGCCCTCCTCGGTCAGCAGGCGCCGTTCCCCGTCGAAATCGCCGCGGCACGTCATCAGCGACGTGACCGTGTTGTCCAGCAGGACGCTCATGTACCGGCCGATGACGGCATCGAAGCAGAGGATGATCAGGGCGTTGTAGGAGTTGCCGTCGTAGTCGGTGGCGATGGCGAGCTGCAGGTAGCGGCCGCCGACGATGTGGCGTCCGTCGGCCACGCCGTAGGCCTGTTTCCGGACGCTGGTTCCGAGAAAGAAGAAATCGACCTGGACGTCCCAGACGCCGAGAAGATGGTCGAGGACGCCGCGCTCGGCGGTCTCGCGATTCTGGTCGCGGATAACATCGAAAATCTCGCCGAGTTCGTCCCGCTCGTCGGAACCCTGTTTCATGTCGGTGACGCTCCCCGCGCCTGAATTCCAGTCCAAGATTTCCATCATGGCCCGACGGACACGCGTCGTGACAATCAAAAACACAGGCCGCCCGATGCTCCTCCCGCTTTCTTTCGCTTGCCGGGGGAACGCGGCGCGAAGAGGGTCTGGCCACGATGCGCGGCGCGATCCAAAGACTTCTCCTCGTCAATCCCCCCACCGGTCTCTACCGGCGGGACGACCGGTGCCAGTGCACCGTCGAGGACCAGACGGTCCAGATCGTCTTTCCGCCGATGGACCTGGCGATGGCGGCCGCCTGCGCCGAGCGCCACGGCACGGAATGCCGCATCGAGGACTATCCCGCCGCAGGACGAGACTGGGCCGCGTTCCTGAGCGACCTGGCGGAGTTCAAGCCCGACGCCCTGATGCTCAACTCCACGACCGCCACTCTCGTCGGAGACCTCCAGGCCTGCTTCGCCGCCAAGGAAAAGCTGCCGGACATTCTGACCCTGGCGAAGGGCGAAACGCTGATCGTCAACGCGTCGGCGGTTTTGCGCGACCACCCGGAACTCGACGCCGTTCTGCCGAACGAGGCGGAGGAGGCGGTCGGCGAGATCGCGGCCGGTACGCCGTTCTGCGAGGTGCGCGGCCTGCACTTCCGTTCGGACCTGCTCGACCGCGTCGGCGAGCCTGCGGCACCGACGCTCGTCGAGCCCGAGGGCAAGGCCCAGGTCTCCCCCGTTCGCAAGCGCCGCCTTCCCCCCGAAACCCCCGCCGCCATTCTCGCCGGCGAGCAGGCGCACTCCGTCTTCTTCACCGGCAAGCGCGACCTCCAGCGCGACCTGGACGGGCTTCCCCTTCCCGCGCGCCATCTTCTGAAGAACGACATCTACGTTTCGCCGGAAACCGGCAACCCCCTGACGGTCGTCCACGGCAACCGCGGCTGTCCGTCGCAGTGCATCTACTGTCCGGCCGGCGTGCTGACGGACTTCACGGTGCGCTACCGCAAGCCGGAGAGCGTCGTCGCGGAACTGAAGGAATGCGTCGAGAAGTACGGCATCCGCGAGTTCCTCTTCCACGGCGACACGTTTACCATCAACCGCAAGTGGCTGCGCGAACTCTGCGAGGGCATCGTCGCGGCGAAGCTCGACATCCACTGGGGCTGCAACAGCCGCGTCGACACCATCGACGACGAGCGCGCGCAGCTGATGAGGAAGGCCGGCTGCTGGGTCGTCGCCTTCGGCATCGAGCACGGCGACCAGACGATGCTCGACAACATGAAGAAGAACGCCACCGTCCAGCAGGCGAAGGACGCCGTGGCGTGCTGCAAGCGCAACGGTCTCCGCGTCCACGCCTTCATGGTGATCGGCCTTCCGTGGGAGACGTGGGAGACGCTGGAGACGACGTACGCGTTCCTGCGGGAGCTGGACCCCGACTTCTTCGACTTCAATCTGGCGACGCCCCTGCCGGGCACCGAACTGCACGGCATCGCGCTGGCCGAGAACCTCTTCGAGGAGAGCTACGACCCCGCGCGCGCCGGCTACGCGACGGGCGGCATTCGCACGCTCAGCGGCATCGCCAGCGGCGAACTGGCGAAGTGGCGCCGCGAACATCTGCTGAAGATGTACCTGCGCCCGCGCTACATCGCGCGAACGCTCATGAAGGCCGGCAGTCCGAAGAACACGATGCAATACGTGCGGGCCGGCACGAAGCGTCTCCGCCAGCTCGCGCTTCCCGGGAAAAGCGCGGAGAGCACGGCGCCTCTTCCCGCGAAAAAGTCCACGGCCTAGTTTCCCATAGCGTTCGGTTCGTTCGGTTGGCCCGCGTCAGCCGAGCTCGTCGCGCCACTCTTCGAGCTCGCGCTTGAGCAGGCCGAGTTCGTCGTGGACCTTGCGCAGGCTCTTGCGCTGGGACTCGTTGAGACCGGAGTCCTCTTCGAAGGCCGGCGTGGCGGAGTCCGCTTCGCCGGGCAGGCCGTCGAACAGGTCGCCGCCCGCATCGGCCGTCGCGCGCGCCTTCCTGCGTCCGCCGCGCACCTCGTCCTTGAGCTTCTCGATGGCGCCGGCGATGGTGTACTTCTCGACGTGCAGCAGTTCGCGAATCCGCAGAAGAAGTTCGATGTCCTTCTGGCGGTAGCGCCGCTGGTCGCTGCCGTCCTTCTCGGGACTGAGCGTGGGAAAGCGCGTTTCCCAGTAGCGCAGAACGTAGGGCTCCACGCCGATGATATTGGCGACTTCCTGGATCTTGTAGAAGAGCTTCTTGGGATAGGCGGGCGATCTCGAAGGCATGGGTGGCAACCGGAACAGCGTCAGTCTTTGCCGAAAGTTGACAGTTTCTCCATCCGGGGCTCAAGGAAAAGGTGCCATGTGTCGGCGTTCCGTCGGCGCCGAATTCGTCATGCGGGGAGCCGACTGCCCGCGAAGTCGTCGCCGTGCTCCGAATCTCCGAATGCTCCACGGGCGGACGGGCCGCGAGAGAAGGCTGATTATACACGCCTTGAATGCCGCGCGGCCTCCGAAAACCTGTTGCATCGCGGGGGCGCGCGCTCACGGTTCTCTAACATCCAAGGCCGCTGGCGATACTTTCCGAGGAGTCTCACCAGGAATCCGGCTGCCAGGGGTTTCCCATGTCCGTTCGTCCGCGCGCCCATCGTCGTGCCATTCTCGCACTGGCCTGTTTTCTTGCACTGCTCGTTCGTCCGTCATCCGCCTTCGAGCCGTTCGCGGGGGCGGTGGATGCCCGGTACGTGTCCAGGGCCCTTGCCGGCCAGGACGTCGCCATCTTCGGCACCGTCGCCAGCGTCGCCCCCTCCACCTCCGCAGCCGAACCGACCATGATCACGCTGACCCCGCCGGACGTGGCTCCTCCCGTCGTCGTGGGCTACATGCCCGATGTCCAGCGCACCGTGCACGGTCCCTACGGGTATCCGGCGGTGGGGCTTTCCGTCACGGCGAAGGGCACGCTCCACGACTGGAACGGCATGCTCGTGATTCGCGCGAAGGGGCCGGACACGATTCGCATCGAGGGCTACGACCACATTCATTCCCCGGAAGAGGGCGGGCTTCCCTCCACCGACGAGCACGGATATTTCCACGCGGCCGACATTCCGCGCTTCCCCGAAATGGTGGACATGGAAGTTTCCTACGCCGGAACGGTCATGGCCTACAAGCCGTCCTGGAACGAACGCGCGCCGAACGTGATCACGACCGGCGATTCGGCCGGCAGAATCGAGATCGTCTTCTGGTCCGACGATCCGCCGGCGGAACTGACGCAGACCGGCGCGCCGGTCTTCGCGACGGGTCTGGTCCAGAACTATCGCGGCAAGCTGCAGCTTCGCATCGCCGAGCCCGCCCATCTCTCCGGCTCGCTTCTTCCCCCGCACGTCGTGCAGACCCCGGTGGGCGCGGCGCGCCGGCGCGCCGCTGCGGCGTCGCCGGCGGCGCAGGCGGCCACCTACGCGAGGAGCGGGCGGCTGCTGATGGATTTCGGGGATGCGTCGAAGATCGCCCGCGCGGAGAACAAGAAGCTCTTCGTCGTGGCGTGCTCTCCGGACGTGCCCGTCTCTCTCACGTTCGCCGAAGCGCTGGAAAGGAACGACGAACTGCGGCGCATGCACCACATCGTCTTCGGGAAGATCGACGGAGCGTCGAACCCGGAGCTGCTGAAGCAGTACGAGGTGTACCAGCTGCCCGCCACGATGATCCTGGGTTCCGGCGGCGAGGTGCTCTTCCGCAGCTCGTCGCTCCGCCCCGAAGAGGTCGCGCAGCTCCTGCGGCTGCAGCAGTAGCCTACTTCAGCAGCCGGATCGTGTAGGCGATCTGCGACGCCGTGTTGCCGGCGGTGTATCGCGCCGCGACGGTGCCGTCGCTCTTCAGCAGAATCACCTCGGGCGACGCGATAGAGCTCCACGCCTTCGCCAGATCGCCGTCGGTTCCCTTCGCCTCGCGCACCAGAAGAACCCCGGACTCCGTCGCGGCGACGAGCGCCGGATCGGAAAGCACGTCCTCCTCGAAGTTCCGGCACGCGTCGGATTCGCACGCCAGCAGGATCATGACGACGCTTTCCGCCTCCCGCAGGCCGGAAGCCGTGTGGTTCGCCGCGTCCTCCCAGGAAATCGAGGGCGGCGGCGTGGGACTCGGCGTTGGAACGGGTGTTGGTGTCGGAGTCGGGGTGGGCGAGGGCGTCGCGGCGGGAGTGGGTGATGGCGTCGGGAGCGGTGTCGGCTCGGGTTCGGGCATTTCTGCGGGAACGGGAGCGGCCGCCGGAACGGAATGTTCGTCCGTCGCGACGGGCGTGTCTCCGTTTCCGCGCGGAAGCAGAACCGCCACGGCGACCAGCACCGCGAGTCCGGCGGCGACTCCGCCGATCGCGAGCGTCTTTGGCGCGACGGCGGTTTTCTTCGGAGCGATCTCCTCCTCGCGGGTTTCGACCTCTCCGATCGTCCCGCCGAGAAGATTGGCGACTTCCAGCGCGAGGCTTCGGACGTCGTCCGTGCGCGCCGCCGCGTCGGGGGCGAGGGCCGCGTCGATGATTTCGCTGAGGTCCATGTCGAGATGGTCGGGCGGCCGCGGGGTGGCGACGCGAAGGGCGCTTCGCAGGGCCATCGCGAAGGAATACGCGTCGGAGCGCGGGCTCGGCTGGCGGCCGTGGGAGAGCTCCGGGGCGAACTCGTCCCGTCCGTCGAGATCGTGCTTTCCGACGGAGGACCAGACGAGCGGCAGTATCCCGGGGCAGCGGATCTGGAGCGATCCGTCCTCGCCCATCAGAATCGTGTCCGCCCGCACGTCGCCGTGGACGTACCTGGCGCGGTGACAGGCGAAGACCGCTCCGCCGACGGAGCGCGAGACGTTGATGACGTCCTCGATGGAGATGCGGTTGCCCGCGATGCGGTCGGCGAGGGTCTCGGCCCCTGCGCGCTCGCAGAGAAGAAAGAGGCGGTCCTTGCGCTTTCCCTGCTTGATCACGCGGGCGAGGACGGGATGGGAGACGCGCTCGTTGACTTTGCTGAGGGCGAAGACCTCCTCCTCGAAGCCGCTGCGGCGGCTCAGGTTGCGGTCGAAGAGGTGCAGCAGCGCCCGGGAACCGTCCTCGGAGTGGGTCAGCAGGTAGGTCTGGACGGCGGTCCACGCGTCCAGCAGACGATCCACGCGCCAGGCGTCCCATGCGCTTCCAGGTTCCAGCCATGTCTGTTCGGGCGCTGCGTCCGACGTCATTCTGCAACCGATCCGGTGACGATGATCGACCGCTGAGTCCCACGGTGTCCGAAGAGTGTCCAGGGGAAAGGGCGCGGGGTGGCCCCGCAGCGGGCGGTTCCGCCCCGAACCGTACCGGAGCGACAGCGCCTCGCGATGGAAACGGGCTGTCCGCCTGCGCTCTTCGTTATCGTCTTCATCCTCCTCTTCGTCCGCCCTTCCTCCGTTTAAACACCGCCTCGGGCTGTCACGTTCTTCGCGTTTCGGTTCGGGCCTCGCTGCGCTCGCCCGAACCGGCGAAGACCGCGCCAGCCCTGGATTCTTCTGCGCCGACCGACCCGGGGCTCGCTCGTCCCTGCCGGGACTCGCGCCCCGGGCTACCATTGTTCGGCTCCTTCGGAGCCGTCGCCCCTGCCGGGGCGAGGAGTCGGTGCGAGTGGTGGGTGGCGAGTGCGCGTTGGACATTCTGCGAGCGACCCCCGCCCCTCGGAAACCAGAGTCCGCCGGGCTCGGCCGATGCTTGCCAGGCACTTCAGTGCCTGGAAAGCGCTCCGCGTCTTTGCGTTGTGGTTTCGAGTTGGCCGTCGTGCGTTTGCGAGTCGATGGCTCAGGAAGGGCGCCGTCCGCCGAACGCCGCGAAGCAGGAGTTCTTGTGCAGGATATCGACCTCGACGAACCCGACGCGCCGCAGCAGGTCGAGCTGCCAGGTGACCGGCCGGGGAGAGTCCTCCTTCTCGATGTAGTCCACAACATGGTCGCGGTACTCCGCGCCGCCGATGGAGACGAGATAGCCCCCGTACGCCTCCCACATCATGTCGTGAACGGATGGGATTTCGTGGGCGACCAGATCGGTGATCCAGATGCAGCCCCCCGGAGCCGTGGCGCGAAAGAGCTTCGCCAGGGTGGACTCCCAGTCCGCGTCGTCGCGAAGATGGTGCAGCACCGCCGCGGCGAGAACGATGTCGTAGGCGCCTTCCTCCAGCGCGGCTTCGCGAATGTCGCCGCGAAACGCGCGAATCGAATGGACGCCGGCTTCGCGGAGGCGTTGCTCCGCGCGATCCAGCATCGGCCGGCTGAGGTCCGCCAGGTGGCATTCGGGAAGCGCCCCGGCCTGAAGTTTCGAAACCAGCTTCAGCGTGTTGTTTCCCGCGCCGCATCCCACGTCCAGGACGCGCCGGGGCCTGGGCGAGCAGGCCAGCGCCGCCCCGGTGATCAGCTCCATCGCCAGGGGTGCGTCGATGGTTGCCTTCTGCCCGGTCTCCAGGCTTGAAAACCGTTCCACGTCCGCGTCGAACCGCGCGCGGATCTCCTCGATGGTGGACTTGCCGTGAAGTGCCCGTTCCGCCATTGCCGTGCCCTTTCGCCGTTGTGGGATTCGCCGATCGCCTCGAAGGCGGGTTAGCCGGTCATGGACAGGCTGAGCAAGGAGCATCGCAGCTGGCTGATGGGCCGCGTGGGGTCGAAGGACACCGCGCCGGAGCTGGTCGTGCGCAGCCTTCTCCACCGAATGGGCTACCGGTTCCGGCTGCACGCGCCGGACCTGCCCGGCAAGCCCGACATCGTTCTGCCCCGCCACGGCAGGGTCGTCTTCGTGCACGGATGTTTCTGGCACCGCCACAGGGGATGTCGCCTTGCCACGACGCCGAAGACGCGGAAGAGATTCTGGGAGGACAAGTTCCGGCGAAACGTCGAGCGCGATCTACGGAACGTCCGCCGTCTGCGCCGGGCGGGGTGGGGCGTGGCGACGGTCTGGGAGTGCGAGACGAAGGATCCGGAAAAGCTCGAACGACGGTTGGCGAGGTTTCTCGATGGCTAGAAAGACGACAGCGCGGCGGCCCGTCGGGATCGATCTGTTCGCCGGGGCCGGCGGAATGTCCCTCGGTTTCGAGCAGGCGGGCTTCGACGTCCGCGCCTGCGTGGAACTCGATCCCGTCCACTGCGCGACGCACGAGTACAACTTTCCGCGCTGCGCGGTGATCTGCAAGTCGGCCGACAGCGTGACGGGGCGCGAGATCCTGGAAGCGGCCGGCGTGCGGCCCGGCGGCATCGACGTCGTGTTCGGCGGGCCGCCCTGCCAGGGGTTTTCGATGATGGGCAAGCGCGCGCTCGACGATCCGCGCAATTCCCTGGTCGGGCATTTCCTGCGGATCGTCGACGAGTTGCGTCCGAAATACTTCGTCTTCGAGAACGTCAAGGGTCTGACGGTGGGGCGGCATCGCCGCTTTCTCGTCGAGTTGCTGGCCGAGTTCGAGGCCATCGGCTACGACGTTCGCCAGCCGACGCGCGTTCTGAACGCCGCGAACTACGGCGTGCCGCAGAGCCGCGAACGTCTCTTTCTTCTCGGCGCGCGCGCCCCTCTCGCCGCGCCCGACTACCCCGACGCGCTCACCGCGATGCCTGGCGCGAAGAATCCCGCCGGGCTGCCGCCGGTTCCCACCGTCGCCGACGCGCTCGGCGACCTGCCCGACGCCGAGGACTACGAGGAACTGCGAACGTCGGATTCCGCGAAGGTCCGCTTCGGGCGCGCCTCTGCCTACGCGCGGTTTCTTCGCGGCCTGGCGAAGGACCCGGCAGACCGCTCCCACCGGCGCAGCCACCGCGCGAACACGATGACGTCGAGTCTCCGTTCCGAACACACCGCGCTCTCGCGCAAGCGCTTCGCCAAGACCGCCGGGGGGGAAACGGAACCCGTCAGCCGCTTCTTCAAGCTCGACCCCTCGGGCATCTGCAACACCCTGCGGGCGGGCACCGCCAGCGATCGCGGCGCGTTCACCTCGCCCCGCCCCATTCATCCGCACCATGCCCGCTGCATCACCGTTCGCGAGGCGGCGCGCCTGCATTCCTATCCCGACTGGTTCCGGTTCCACGTCACGAAATGGCACGGCGCGCGGCAGATCGGCAACTCCGTGCCGCCGCTTCTCGCGCGGGCCGTGGCGTCGCGCATCGTCGCGGCAATGGGCATCGATGCGAAGAAGCCGGCGGAGACGCTCGCCCACGGCGACGAGGGGCTTCTGTCGCTGAACATGCAGCAGGCCTGCGAACACTACGGCGTTCCGTCGAACACCATCGCGCAGAGAACCCGCCGTGGCATGCGCGCGATGTCCGGCAGCGAGTCGAAGACAAACAGCGAGAGAGCGAGGCTGGAAACGTGAAGGTCCTCATTACCGGCGGAGCCGGGTTCATCGGAAGCCATCTTGCCGCGGCGTGGTCCGCGCGCGGCGCGGAGGTCGTCGTGCTCGACAGTCTGCGCACCGGCCACCGCGCGAACCTGGAGGGCATCGACTGCCGGTTCGTCGAGGGAAGCGTCGAGGACGAAGGTCTCGTTCGCGAATGCGCGGAGGGCTGCGACTACATCCACCATCTCGCGGCGCTCGTCAGCGTTCCCGAGTCCGTCGAGAAGCCCGACGTCACCGAGTCCATCAACGTGCTGGGGACGCTCAACGTGCTGAAGGCGGCGAAGGCCTGCGGCGCGAAGAAGGTCGTTTTCTCCTCCACGTCGGCCGTCTACGGCATGGCGGACCGGCCGGTGCATTCGGAGACGGATCTGCCGGCGCCCGTCAGCCCCTACGCTATCACGAAGCTCGCCGCCGAACACTACATGGAATGCTGGCGCGCGCTGATGGGAGTGCCGACGGTGTCGCTGCGGTACTTCAACGTGTACGGTCCGCGCCAGGACCCGAATTCGCCGTACGCTGCGGCGATCGCCATCTTCGCCGAGAAGGCGCGCGCGAACGAACCGCTGGTCGTCTTCGACGACGGCGAGCAGACGCGCGACTTCATCTTCGTCGGCGACATCGCCGCCGCCAACATTCTCGCCGCCGAAAGCGCCGGCGCGCGCGGCGTCTACAACGCGGCCTGCAACACGCGCATCACCGTCAACGACCTGGCGAAACGCATCGTCGCCCTGTCGGCGAGCTCCTCCGCCATCGACCACAAGCCGCCCCGCCCCGGCGACGTTCGCCATTCGCGAGGCGACGCATCGCGCCTGATGGCGCTGGGCTGGAAACCGCAGGTCGCGCTCGACGAGGGGCTGCGGCTCACGCTCGGCGGAGTCGGATCTCCGCTTGCCTCCGATTGATGTCCGCCCCGGATGGTACGAGGTATCCCAGAGCGAAAGAGGGCGGCATGGCGATCGACGAGCCGAGACTTCCGGAATCCGGCGAACCGCCGGAGCTGCCGAACGAAGAGCCGATGCAGTTCGACCGCGCCGAGTTCCGCCCAGGCACCGATGGCGGACTGCGGTGCCAGTACACCGGCAAACCGGTCGTCGGCCGCTACTACCAGCTCAACGGACAGATCGCGTCGGCGGAGTTCGTCGAATCGCAACTCGATCCGAAGAGCATGGGCACGAAGGCCGGGCGTTTCTTCGGCGCGCTGGGCTTGGGTCTTGGCGCGGCGATTCTCGGGGCGGTCGTGTGGGGCGGCATTCGCGCGCTGACGGGCTACGACATCGGGATCATCGCGGCGCTGGCGGGCTGGGTGATCGGCATCGCCGTCGGGGCGGGGTCGAAACACAACGGCGGCATCCTCTACCGGCTGATGGCGCTTCTGTTCGTATGGCTCTGCATTTCGTGGAGCTTCATCCCCGAAACGTATCACGGCATCGACGCGTCGATGTCCGGCGACGACAGCTACTTCACCGAGCAGGGCATCGAATCCGACCCGGAGTTCGACGAGACCGAGCCGGTCGTCAGCGGAGAACAGCGCGACACGGTGGCGTACAAGGCGATCATTCTGCTGATGGCCTTCGTCGTCTCGCTGGCGGGGCCCGTCCTGATGGCGCTCAGCAGTATCATCATGGCGATTATCATGGCCTTTGGATTCTGGGAGGCGTGGAGACGGAGCGGAGCCGCGAAGCTTCAGCTGAATGGGCCGTTCGAGGCCGGCGCCGCGCCCGGCGGGGGACTTCCTCCGGCGCTTCCGCCGCCTTCGTGAGTCAGCCGTCGGACATCTGCCCCGACTGCGGCGGTGCGCAGGCGCCGGGCGCGCTGAACTGTCCGCAGTGCAACCGGCTCGTTCACGCCGAGGAATTGAAGGAACTCGCCGCCACCGCGACGCAGGCGGAGCAGGCCGGCGACAAGACCGCCGCTCTCGCCGCGTGGCGCCGCGGGCTGGACCTCCTTCCGCCGCATTCCGCGCAGTACGCCGGCATTCGCGAACGGGTCCTGAAGCTGAGCCGCGAAGTGGATGCGGGGGCTCCGCAGCGCGCGGGGAAGGGAATCGCGCCGAAGTGGATCGCGGGTCTCGGGGCGGCCGGGCTCCTGCTCTGGAAGCTGAAGTTCGTCGTGGTGTGGGTGGTGACGAAGGCGAAGTTCCTGGCGCTTGGTCTTTCGAAGAGCGGAACCGTCTTCTCGATGGTTCTTTCGCTCGGCGTGTATTGGGCGGCGTTCGGGTGGAAGTTCGCCGCGGGCCTGATCGTTTCCATCTACATCCACGAGATGGGCCACGTCTGGGCGCTGAGGAAGTTCGGTATCGCGGCGGAGGCGCCGATGTTTATTCCCGGCCTGGGCGCGTTCATCCGGGCGAAGCAATACCCTGCCGATCCCCGCGAAGACGCGCGCGTCGGACTGGCCGGACCGCTCTGGGGGCTGGCGGCCGCCGTCGCCGCGTGGCTGATCGCCCTGGCCACCGGGTGGCAGAGCATGGCGGCCATCGCGAAGATCGGCGCGTGGATCAACCTTTTCAACCTGCTGCCCGTTCCCCCGCTGGATGGCGGTCGCGGTTTCCGCGCGCTGACGCGAATGCAGCGCATCGCCATCACCGCCGCGATGTTCGCCGCCTGGTTCCTGACGGCCGAGGGCCTGCTGATCCTTCTGGCGATCGTCGGCGTCGTCCGCTGCATGCAGACCGCGCCGGAATCCGGCGACCGCCGCGCCTTCGCGGAATTCCTCTTTCTGCTCGCCGCGCTCTCGGCTTTGGCGGCGATCCCCGTGGTGGTGTAGGCGCATCGCGCCGCTGGCGCACAATTGGCTTTTCACGGGGCATGCGCGGGGCGTACCTCCCGGCGCCCGATTCTTCCGGAGCGTTTCCTTGGCCCGCCGCCGTTCCCACATTCAGCCCCCGATCCGCGTTCGTGGCGCGCGCACGCACAATCTGAAGAACGTCGGCGTGGAGATTCCCGCCGGGAAGCTGACGGTGGTGACCGGCGTCAGCGGGTCCGGCAAGTCCTCCCTCGCCTTCGACACGCTCTTCGCCGAGGGCCAGCGCCGCTACGTGGAGTCGCTCTCCACGTACGCGCGCCAGTTCATCGCCCGCATGCCGCGGCCCGACGTCGATGCGATCGACGCGATTCCGCCGGCCATCGCCCTGGAGCAGAAGAACGCCGTCCGCAACGCGCGCTCTACGATCGGCACCGCGACGGAAATCAACGACTACCTGCGGCTGATCTTCGCGCGCATCGGCGAGCTGCGCTGTCCCGAGTGCGACCTGCCGGTGACGCGCGACACGCCGGCGACCGTCGCGCGGGCCGTGTTCGGCTGGGAGGAGGGCACGAAGTTCCTGGTGCTGGCGGAGATCGAACTCGAGGACGCGAAGCGCTTCGAGCGCACGCTCGCGGAAATCCGGCGCCAGGGATACACGCGCATCGTGGTCGGCGGCGACGTCGTCGATCTGGAGGACCCGGAGTGGAAGGCGCCGAAGTCGCTGAAGTCCTTCGGCATCGTGGTCGACCGACTCGTCGTGCGGGAATCGAACCGCACGCGGCTCTCGGAAGCGGTCCAGACGGGCTTTCGCATCGGCAAGGGCCGCGTCGCCATTCTGACCACCGGGGGCGAACGGCACGCGTGGCACGAGGACCTGGCCTGCAACGGCTGCGGCCGCGGGTTCCGCGATCCCGAGCCGCGTCTGTTCAGCTTCGCCAATCCGCTTGGCGCGTGCGACACGTGCCAGGGGTTCGGCCGCGTGACGGGACTGGACTGGTCGCGCGTGATTCCAGATCCGACGCTCTCCATCGACGACGGTGCCATCGCCCCGTGGCGCGGCGAGACGGGCCGCGAGATGGTCGACCATCTGCAGAACATGAACCGCGAACTCGGCATCGACCTGAACCGCCCGTGGAAGGACCTGCCGGAGGGGAAGCGGCGCATCGTGTGCGAGGGCCAGGGCGACTGGCCCGGCATCGCGGGATACTTCGCGTGGCTGGAGAGCAAGCGCTACAAGGTCCAGGCCCGCGTGCAGATCGCGCGCTTCCGCGGCTTCACGCAGTGCCCCGACTGCGGCGGCTCGCGCCTGACGGCGGACGCGCGCGCCGTTCGCGTCGGCGGAATGAACATGGCCGGTGTCTGCGCGATGAACGTGCTGGACCTGCGGGAGTGGTTCGCGAACCTGGAGCTGACGAAGGCGCAGAGCGAAACCGCCGGCCGCGCGATCCGCGAGGTGCGGTCGCGTCTCGACTATCTCGCGGAAGTGGGGCTCGGCTATCTGACGCTCGACCGCCAGACGCGCACGCTCTCGGGCGGCGAGTCCCAGCGCATCAACCTGTCGACGGCGCTGGGCAGCGCGCTGACGGAAACGCTCTATGTGCTCGACGAACCGACCGTCGGACTCCATCCGCGCGACACGCACCGGCTGATCGCGATTCTGCGGCGACTGCGCGACCTCGGCAACACGGTCGTCGTCGTCGAACACGACCTGGACGTCATCCGCGCGGCGGAGAACCTGGTGGATATCGGCCCGCGCGCCGGCGAGCGCGGCGGGCGCGTCGTCTATCAGGGCGAGCCGAAGAACCTGACCACCGCCGTCGCCGATTCGCAGACGGCGCCGTGGCTCGCCAACGGACGTCCGCGCGCGCGGAGTTCCGCCGGACGGAAGAAGCAGACGACGCGTTTCGGCCGCCGCGAGGCAAAGGGCCACATTCGCGTCAAGGGCGCGCACGAGAACAATCTCGACTACGTCACGGTGGACATTCCGCTCGGGGTTCTTTGCGTGGTGTCGGGCGTGAGCGGTTCGGGCAAGTCGACGCTCGTGACCGACTGTCTTTGGGCGAACTACCGCCGCGAGCAGGGCGACACCGCCAACGAGCCCGGAAAGATCGTCGCGCTGGAGGGAACCGACCGCATCGACGACGCGATCCTCATCGGCCAGGACACCATCGGGCGCTCCTCGCGGTCCAACGCGGCGACGTACCTCAAGGCGTACGACGGCATCCGGCGCCTGCTGGCGGATTCGCCGTCGGGAAAGCGCAAGAACCTGGCGGGCCGCGACTTCTCATTCAACGTGTCTGGCGGACGATGCGAGACGTGCGAGGGAACCGGTCGCCAGATCATCGACATGCAGTTCCTCGCCGACGTGGAGGTCGTGTGCGACACATGCGACGGCCAGCGCTTCCAGGAGCGCATTCTGGAGGTCGCCTACAACGGAAAGAACATCACCGCGATTCTCGACCTGACCGTCGAGGAGGCGCTGGCGTTCTTCGACGGACAGAGCGCGATCATGCGCGGACTGCGTCCGCTGGCGGACGTGGGCCTCGGGTATCTTCGGCTCGGCCAGGCGACCAACACGCTTTCGGGCGGCGAGGCGCAGCGCCTGAAGCTCGCGTCGCATCTGGCGGAGGCGGACCGCAGCGCCGGCAACGCGCTGCTGATCTTCGACGAACCGACGACGGGGCTGCACGCCGCCGATCTCGAAGTCCTGATGCGTGTCTTCGACCGCCTTCTGGACCGCGGGTTCTCGCTGCTCGTCATCGAGCACAACCTGGAGCTGATCCGCCGGGCCGACTGGATCGTGGATCTCGGGCCGGAGGGCGGCGACGGCGGCGGCAGGATCGTCGCCCAGGGCACTCCGGAGGACATCGCCGCCTGCGAGGCGAGCCTCACGGGAAGACATCTGCGCGCTGAGCTTGCCACGGACTGAGCCGCCCCGCACCGTCCGTTCCCATGCTCGGCTTTTCCATCGCGACCGTCGTTTTGCTGCTCCTCGTCTGCCTCTCCGGCGCGACGGTGCGGTTCACGCTGGGGTTCGGCGACGCGCTCGTCGCGATGCCGGTGCTGGTGCTGTTTCTGCCGACGCGGGTCGCGGTGCCGCTGGTGGCGCTGCAGGCGACGACCATCGGACTGATCCTTCTGACGACGCACAAGCGGCATGTCGACTTCAAGAGCGCCTGGAGGCTGCTGCTTTCGTCGGCCTTCGGCATTCCCGTCGGCATCCTCCTTCTCAAGAACGCGCCGGACCTTCTGCTGAAACTGCTGCTCGCGTTCGTCATCGTCGTCTACGCTCTCTACCAGCTTCTCTTTCGCGCGCGACTGCATCTCCGGACCGACCGGGGAGCCTTCGCGTTCGGGTTTCTCGCCGGGATGCTGGGCGCCGCGTGGAACACGAACGGTCCGCCCGTCGTGATGTACGGCACGATGCGCCGGTGGACGCCGGAACGGTTTCGCGCGACGCTTCAGGGGTACTTCTTCCCCACCAGTCTCGTCATCGTCGCCAGCCACGCGGCGAGCGGGTGGTGGACGCGGCCCGTGCTGGCGTTCTACGCGATGTCGCTGCCGTTCATCGCGGGCGCGTGGTTTCTGGGAACGTGGCTGCACCGGCGGGTGGAGCCGAAGAAGCTGGAGAGGGCCGTGTTCGTGTTCCTGATCTTCGCGGGGGTTCTCGTCGCCGCGTCGGCGCTGCGGTAGGGGCTACCCGCCGAAGCGCTCTTCCGCCGCGCGGCAGATTTCGTGCAGCGCGAAGGTGTGCATCTCCTGGATGCGTTCCGTTTCGGTGCTTTCGACGTGAACGGAGATGTCGCAAAGGGTCTTCGCCCCGCCGCCGCTCTTGCCGGTCAGGGCGATGGCGACCATGCCGCGTTCGCGCGCGCGCCGCAGCGCCCGGTTGACGTTCTCGGAGTTTCCGCTGGTGGTGAAGCAGACGAGCACGTCGCCCGCCTGGCCGAGACCGCCGACCTGGCGCGCGAAGACCTCGTCGAACCCGTAGTCGTTGGCGATACAGGTCAGCACGCTTCCGTCGGCGGCGAGATTCACCGCCGGCAGCGACACGCGGTCGCCCTTGAAGCGGCCGATGAGTTCCTCCGCCAGATGCGCGGCGTCCGTCGCGCTCCCGCCGTTGCCGCAGGTCAGGACCTTGTGTCCGCCGGCGAGCGCGTCCACGACGGCCCGGGCCGCCGCGTCGATGGCCGTGCAGAGAACGCGGTCCGACGCGCACCGGTCGACGGTCCGCGCCAGTTCGCGAAAGGACGCGGAGCCTTCGCGCCGCGAGATCGCGGCGGAGAGGGACGCCACGTCGCCGAGCCGTTCCCCCAGGCCGGCGGGCTCGATACGGCACCGCGCGAACAGATGGGGCAGGGCCTCGGCGCGCGCCGACTCGCGGATCGTTTCCAGAACCAGGTCCTCGCACTGCACGGCGATCGTGCCCAGGGTGATCAGTCCGACGCCGAGCTGGTCGATGATGCGGGCGCACTGTACGCCGACCTGTTTCGCGCCGCTGCGCAGGATGCTGTCGGCGAGCGTATCGCCGCCCCGGGCGAGTTCCGCCAGCTCGCGCACCGCGACCGCGTCGTCGAACTCGCCCGTCCGGTGGGCGAGGGCGGCCATGCCGGTGCCGCTCGCCAGGCCTTCCAGGCTTCCCGACTTGCCGAACATCTCCGGCCCGCGAAACGCCACGCGCCAGTGTCCGATCTCGCCGGGAATGTCCAGCAGGCGTCCGTCGAGAACCGCGCCCATTCCGAATCCGGTGGCGAAGGTGAAGTGCGCCATGCCGTTGGCGCCGAGTTTCCGGCCCGCGCCGAAGCGAAACTCGGCGAAGGCGCTCGCGCGCGCGTCGTGCATCAGATGGACGGGAAGCCCGAGGGCTTTGGAGACGAGCTCCGCCAGCGGAACATCCGTCCACCGCGAGAGGTGCGGTGGCCCGAGCAGGGTGCCGGTGCTTTCGTCGAGAGGGCCGCCGACGGCGATGCTCGCGCAGTCGAGCGACTCCGCCCGCGCCGCGACGGACTTCGCGCAGGCGACCAGTTCCTCCAGGAAGGCGGGAAAGCCGCGTTCGGACCGCGTTGGAAATTCGGCGCGGTCGCGCGTCGAACCGTCCGCTTCGCCCAGAAGGACCGTCGTTCCGGTGCCGCCGATGTCGATGCCGAGAATGGTCATGGGTGCCGGACTCAGCCGAGCTTCTTTCCTTCGGGGGCCGGCATCGAGCCGGGTGCGGGCGATCTCAGGTTCTCAAGCCCCCTGCGCAGCAACTCCTCGCTGTTGCCCAGGAACCGCTCGTACTTCATGCCGAGCAGGCAGTGGGCCTGGTCCTCGCCTGACTTGTCGTGGTAGTCGACCCAGACGATGCTGGCGTGACCCTGGATGCTCTCCTCGACGCCGGGCAGGTCGAATCCGATCTTGGCGAAGTGGACGTTCTTGATGAGCTCCAGATAGTCCTTCTTGCCGAGTTGATAGGTCTTCACCCGCAGACCCGTCAGGCTGATGTCGCTGACGACCGACCGGATGGAGAGGGGGGTGAAGGTCTCGTGCGGCATCATGATCGCCATCATCGCCTCTGCGGTGAAGGCGAATCGCGAAGAAATCCGGCGTTCCTGATCGGTCATGGCATCGGCCCCATTGCGGAACGGCTGGCGGCACCGCTCCAGATTCGCTCTGCTCTGGCGGGAACCTGTCCCGCTCCGCGCGACGCGGTCAACAGAGAGAGAACCCTACTTCAGGCTCAGCCACTCTTCCGCCACGGCCAGCTCCGACTCCGTCGTGGCGACCAGCACCAGCACCCACTCGCCGTCGGTCCGGACGGTCGCCTGCCAGCCGCCCTCCCGCGAAAAGGTGGCGGTGTCCCCGTTCACGACGGGATCGAGTCCGGCGAACTTGTTCCACCGGAGCATGCGATCGACGAGCGCGTCGCGAAATTCCGCCGCATCCCGCTCGGTGTCCCAGACGCTCTTCCAGGCCAGGAACTCCCGCGCTCCGTCGGCGGAACGAACCGTCGAAACCAGATCGCCGCCCCATCCCGCCGCGCCATCGACGGCCTGGGGATCGGTAACGAGGAACTCCGTGGTCGTCATGCGGAGTTCGGGGAAGGCATCGGAATGCGTCAGCACGAGGCGCGTCATCCATTCGCCGGCCGGGGTGCGCATGACCTCGTGCATTCCGTCGCGTTCGGTCCATTCGGGCAGCGCCACGGCGACCGGCACGTCCTTGCGGCCAAGGTACTTCTCGGGGTGCAGAATCTGCTCGGTCGAGAGCGGGGGGTTCTCGAAGGGGTCGTCGCGGCTGCCCATGCCGCCGTCGACGATGACCTGCGTCATGAACTCCATGCCGGCGAGATAGGGAAAGACGAGCATCTGCACCAGGGCCGGGGGCACGGAATCGAGCTGCTGGGTACTCTGCTCGAAGATCTCGGTCATGGAGAACAGGTCGGAGGCCGCGAAGCTCTCGGCGCCCCACTCGATCATCAGGAACGTCGCGTCGCCCTCGATCACCGCCGCCGTCGCCATGTTCTGGTCCTCGTTGTCGGTCCGAAAGGGCAGATCGCGGATCGGGTGGTTCTGGTCCTGAAGGGCGTGGCAGATTTCGTGGGCGAGAATGACGCGGCCGATCAGCGACTTGGGATCGAACGTGCTGACGACGTAGAGGGAGCCGTCGCGCTCGTTGTAGAGCCCGCCGACCTGTTCCTCCAGGAGCGAGGAGTAGAGGAGCTTGAGGTCGGCGTCCGGCGGCAGCAGCTCCAGCGTCTTCCAGGTCGCGCTGAGGCCTTCCTCGGCCTTCGGCGTCAGTTCCTGCTTGATCAGGCGGTCGAGCAGTTCCTTCAACCCGTCGCGGTCGAGGATGATCGGCTTGATGGCCTTCTCCAGGGGAAGCTTGCGTATTTCGGAGACCTGGCGGGCGATTTCGTCCACCAGCTTGTTGTATCTCGCCTCCTCCAGGTAGGGGCCGAGCTCGTTCATCTCGCGCTGGAGGTCCGCCAGCCGTCGCTTGGCGAGGTCGGCTTCGCGCTCGGCGATGCTCAGGCGCTTTTCGAGATTCCCGACGCGTTCCTCCGCAGTCTGGGCGATGACGGCCGCAGTGGCGCCGACGGACAGGGCTGCGGCGCAGAGAACCGTGCGAAGTCGAAATCGGGTCATGGAGTCACTCCTCGGATGGGAAACGGAAGCAGAGAGTCCCCGGCGGTGGGAAGGCGAAAAAAGGACCGGCCTTCCCGGTGAGGGGAAGGCCGGCCGAGTCAGGCGGTTGTCCAGAAGGGAAATGACAGGTGGGATGTTGTCATTGGAGGGTATTTTTACAGGAGTGTGGGTGTCCCTTTCGGGAGCGAGGGTTTTGTTCGGTGGGTAAGCCCGGACGTCACATCCGGAGACTCGCCTCCTGGCCAAAAGCCCGCCGTGACTGATCGAATCGTTCGGTCGAAATACGCGCCTCCTGACTTTCCCGCGCGGCGGTGATAATGGGTCCGCCGTGCTGCCTCGCGCCGCAGGTTCTCGTCAGCGGCTCCGAAGCGGGTTTGAACTCGGTCCAACTGAGTTTCACCTTCCTCTTAGAGAGTATCGTGCCAGGTTTGGCCGATATCGCCGAATCTTCCTGGAAACCTCTCCGGCTGATCCTGCACAAGATGACCGGTGGATTTCCTCTCCGGTTTGTATGGGCCGTCACATTGGCGCGTTCCCTTCGCGCGTGCCGTTGCAGGCGCGCACCTTGGAACCGCGACGACGGTGCGCGGCGTGTACGGGAGCGTGTCGCCGAGAGGCCGAATCCGCCCGTCCGGCAGCCGGTTACGTGAGGGATTCCTCGCGGTACTGAAGCTCGTAGAGGCGCCGGTACAGACCGTTCATGGCGAGCAGTTCCTGGTGGGTGCCCTCTTCCGCCAGGCGGCCGTCTCTCAACACGAGAATCTTGTCGCTCTTCTGGATCGTCGAAAGCCGGTGGGCGATGACGAGGGCCGTGCGTCCGACGGTCAGCCGGTCGAGCGCCTGCTGGATGAGCTGCTCGGTCTCGGTGTCGATGTTCGAGGTGGCCTCGTCGAGGATGAGGATTTCCGGCTCGAAGGCCAGCGCGCGGGCGAAGGCGAGCAACTGCTTCTGGCCGACGCTGAGGGTGGCGCCGCGTTCCATGACGCCGGATTCGTAGCCTTTCGGCAGGCGCTCGATGAAGGGTGCGGCGTTGACCGCCTGGGCGGCGGCCTCGACCTGGGCGCGGGAGATGCCCTCCTCGCCGAGGCGGATGTTCTCCTCCACCGACCCCCGGAAGAGGAAGACGTCCTGGAGGACGATGGCGATCTTTCCGCGCAGGTCCGCCTGGCGCATTTCGCGGATGTCGACGCCGTCGATCAGGATGCGACCCTTCTGGATGTCGTAGAAGCGGCAGAGCAGCGACATGAGCGTGGTCTTGCCGGATCCCGTGGGGCCGACGATGGCGACGTTCTGCCCCTTTTCGATGCGGAAGGAAACGCCCTTCAGGACCCAGTCCTCCTCGTTGTAGGCGAACCACACGTCGTCGAACTCGATGGAGTGCGCGAACGCAGGCGCCGCCGCGGGAGTCTCCGGGTCGGTGATGGCGGGCTCCTCGTCCACCAGCTTGAAGAGCCGCTCGCTGGCGGCGATGGCGGACTGCACGAGGTTGAACTTTTCCGAGAGGTCCTTGATGGGCTGGAAGAAGCGCTCCAGCAGGCTGACGAAGAGGATCAGCTCGCCGACCGTCATCCTGTCGGCGAGGTACTGCTCGCCGCCCTTCCAGATCACCAGGCCGATACCGATGGCGGCGATCAGTTCGATCATGGGAAAGTAGACCGAGTAGGCGAACACCGTGCGGAAGTGCGCTTCGCGGTGGAGGTCGTTGAGCAGCTCGAAGCGGGAGAACTGCGCGTCCTCGCGCGTGTTGGCCTGCACGGCGCGCATGCCGGTCACGTTCTCCTGGACGTGGGTGTTCAGGCGCGAGAGCCGCGCGCGCGTCAGGCGGTACGACACGCGGATGGCGTTCCGGAACACGCGGGAGAGCACCAGCACCATCGGCACGAGCACCAGGCTCCACGCCGCCAGAACGGGGTTGTAGAAGAAGAGGACGCCGACGATGCCCAGAAGCATGAAGATCTGCTGGAAGATTCCGACGACGCCCTGCGCGAACAGTTCGTTCAGCACGTTCACGTCCGACGTCATCCGCGTCACGAGCCACCCCACGGGGCGCTTGTCGTAGAATCGCAGCGAGTGCCGGCAGAGATGCCGGAAGAGGTCCATGCGGAGGTCCTTCATGGACTCCTGCCCGATGCGGGCGATGGCGTAGCTGGTGAAGGCCTCGACGGCGAGGATCGCCAGCATCGCGAGGAAGACGACGCCGCACATCGCGAGAACGCCGTCCATGTTTCCGCCGGCGATGTAGTCGTCGACGACGTGCTTCGTCAGCACCGCCGGGGCGAGCATCATGAGGGAAAGAACGACGGAGAGCAGGATCGCCACCGCGATGCGGCCGCGGCGGGGGCGAAGATACTTCCAGAGGCGGCGCACCTGGGTCCAGTCCTCGAAGCTCTCCTTCAGCTCCTCCTCGTGGTCCCTGGCGGCGTCGGCGCGCTCGCGGCGCAGTCGCTTTTCGCTATCGCGTTTCAACGCTCTGCACCTCCTCTTCGAGCTGCTGGCGTTCCCACAGTTCGGCGTAGAGCCCCTTCTGTTCGAGAAGTTCGCCGTGGGTGCCGCGCTGCGCGATGGCGCCGTCCTCCAGGACGACGATTTCGTCGCAGAGCGCCACGGTGGAAATGCGGTGCGAAATCACCAGCGTGGTGCGGTCCTTCATGACGCCCCGCAGCGCGCCGAGAATGGCCTCTTCGGTGTGCGTGTCGACGGCGGAGAGGGAGTCGTCGAGAATCAGCACGTCGGCGTCGCGCCCCAGCGTGCGGGCGAGGCTGACGCGCTGCTTCTGGCCGCCGGACAGGTTGATGCCGCGCTCGCCCAGCATCGTGCCGTACTGGTGGGGGAATCCGGCGATGTCGTCGTGGACGCCGGCCATGCGGGCGAGCTCCGCCGTTTCCCCGTCGGTGAGTTCGCGCTGCGCGCCGAAGCGGATATTCTCGCCGATGGATTCGCTGAAGAGAAACGTCTCCTGGAACACGATGCCGAGCGTGCGGCGAAGTTCCGCCGACGGCCAGTCGTTGATGTCGGTGCCGCCGATGAAGACGGTTCCGTCCTCCACGCGGTAGAGCCGCAGCAGAAGATGGACGATGGTGGACTTGCCGGAGCCGACGCGGCCCACGATGCCGAGGCTGCCGCCGAAGGGGATCTTCAGGTCGATGTCGCGAAGGGCGGGTTCGGCCGCCCCCTCGTAGGCGAAGGTGAGACCGCGAAACTCGATGTCGGGGGTCTTCGGCCGAACGAACGCCTTCGCGGAGGGTCTGTCCTTCACGTTCGACTCGACGCCGAAGATTCCGTGCATGCGGTCCATCGCCGCCGACGCGCGCTGGAACAGGTTGATGACCCATCCCGCCGCGACGAGCGGCCACACCAGCATCCCGAAGTACATGACCATCGAGACCAGCGTGCCGTAGTCCATGTTTCCGGCGATGATGCGGCGGGCGCCGAGATAGAGAATCGCGAGAAGCCCCGTTCCCGCGACGAAGCGGATGAGGGGGAAGAAGAGCGACTGCGTCAGGGCCAGGCGCATGCTCTGGTCGATGTAGCGGTCGTTCTCGCCGTCGAAGCGCGCGGTGCCGGATTCCTCCTGGCCATAGGCCTTGATGACGCGAATGCCGGCGAGCGACTCCTGCACGTAGGTGGTCAGCTGCGCGAGCTGGTCCTGCTGGCCGCGCGCGTGTCGGTGCAGGTCGGACCCGAACCGGTTGACGAGAACCGGCATGATCAGCAGCGGCGAGAGCCCCGCCAGCGTCACCTGCCAGTCCATCACGAGCATGTAGCCGAGAACCATCGGCAGCACGAAGATCGTGTTGGCCGTGTACATCACCGCCGGGCCGAGCACCATGCGCACCGCGTCGATGTCGTTCGTCATGCGCGACATCACGTCGCCGGTGCTCATGCCGTCGTAGTAGGACGCGTCGAGCTTCTGGAGATGGCGGTACGCCGAGTTGCGGAAGTCGAACTCGATGTCGCGCGACGTGTCGATCAGCACGCGCCTCATGAGGTAGCGAAAGCACCCCGCCAGCCCCGCCACGGCGACGAGAAAGACCATCATCGACACCAGGCCGGTCCGGGCCGACGAGCCCGTGATGACGTTGATGGCGAGACCGGCGATGGCGGGAATCTGCACCCCCAGGGCGTTCGCCAGCAGCACGAACAGCACGCCGAACAGGAAGCGCCAGCGGTAGGGGCGCATGTACGGGATCAGGCGGAGAAGGGATTTCATCGCGATTGCGTTCGATTCGTGTCGGCGTCGCGCGCCGCAGGGGCGGCGGGCCTGAGCTTCGTTCGTATTCCCGGGGGGCGGCGGCTGCGTCGCGCCAGGCAGCGGAGAGCAAATCCCACTCCAACAAGCCAGGCCCTAAGCGTTTCGGCGCGGACCCCCGCCCCGTGACGGCGAACCATCCATCGCGCTTCCGCAGGTATCGTGCGCGCCACCAGTTGCGGAACGCCGCGGTTCTTCAGGAGGAACAGGACCCGCGAGGCGGTTCCGATGCGAAGCATCCGCCGGCTTTGGCGCCCCCCGACTCCGACGGACTCGCGGTGGTAGGCGACCGAATTCGCCACGAAGAGGATGCGCTTTCCCGATCGCCGCAGCCGCTCGCAAAGGTCCGCTTCCTCGTAGTAGGCGGGGAAGAATTCGGGATCGAACCCGCCCAGCGACCGCAGATCGTTCCGCCGCACGGCCGTCAGCGCGCCCGTCACGTAGTCGCACTCGCGGTCCTGGCGGAAGGAACCGTCGTCCTCGGTCCCCGCGCCGGGGTGGTCCGCAATGGCGTTGGGAAAGAGCACGCCGCCGGCGTGCTGGATGACGGTCGTATCGGGGTAATAGAGCTTTCCCCCCGTGGCGCCGACGGATGGATCGCGGCGCAGAGGCTCGACTAGGCGCGCGAGGGTTTCCGGCCCGACGAAGCAGTCGGGGTTGAGAAACACGACGAAGGGGCTGCGGGCCGCCCGCCAACCGGCGTTGTTGCCTCCGGCACAGCCGAGATTGCGGCGCTTGCGGAGGATCCGCGCGCCGACGGAATGGGCGGCGGCGATGTCGGCGCTCCCGTCCCCCGAGGCGTTGTCGACGACGATGACTTCCAGGCGAACGCCTTGGGACGCGGCCACGCAATCCAGGCAGCGCTCCAGGTCCCGGGCGGAATTCCACGCGAGAACCACGACAGCGACCCGGGGACGCGAGGCATTGATTCCGGAGGGGTTGCTCAAAGTATCACACCTGCCTTGACGACCTGCCCCGCCTCTGATTCCGTCAGGCTCTGAGGTCCTGAAGGATGGCTCGATATCTCTGTATCAGTGGCGAGGGCAACTGGGCCTACAGCGTCGAGCTGGAGCGGGACGAAAGCTATCGGATCGGCCGCGCCGCGGACAACGATATCGTGCTCAAGGACCCGCGCGTGTCGAGCTATCACGCACGCCTGGTCAACGAAGGCGAAAACTGGCTGGTCACCGACCTGAACAGCCGTAACGGAACCTATCTCAACGACAACCGGCTGCGCCGCGCGGAACTGAAGGAGGGCGACCACATCGCCTTCGGTTCGACGGTGATGCGCTTCGTCAGCCGCCTGGACGCGGAATCGCTCGAAGGCAAGTCGGTCCTCAGTCCGCGGCTGAGCCAGCCGCTGATGAGGTCCGAAGTCCAGAAGCTGCACGATCTGATCGGCGAACTGAAGATCATCGAGAAGCGCCTCTCGTCGGGACTCGTCCGAACGGAAGAGGTCATGCAGACGGGCAAGTCGCTGGGAAACATCGCGGCGCACCTGGAGGAGACGGAAACGGGGCTTCGGCTGCTGGGAACCCTGAACGCGTTCCACGAGATATTCCAGTACGCGCCGACTCCCGCGAGCGTGTACCACGAGGTTCTTCAGTTCCTGGTTTCCGCCACGGACGCGGAAAACGCCGCCGTCGTGCTGAGGTCGAAGTCGGGGGTACTTCGCGTTCCCTCCACCCACGGGCTGGCGGTGTCGGGATGGCCGCGGCAGATTCCGCCGCGTTTCGAGTCGCTGCTGCAGGACGCGATGGAGGCGGGCCGGACGGTCCACATTCCCTCGATGAGGAACGACCCGCATTTTTCGGGGCAGGAGGGGGACGCGACCGGGGATCATCGGTCGATCCTGATCGCTCCGGTTCGCGGTGGCGAGGAGGGACTTCTCGGAGCGCTGTATTTCGACAACCCCGGCAGACCGGCGAAGCTGTCCGCGAAGTCGGTTGACCTTGCGACGCGGTGCGCAGAAGTCTTGGGTGGATTTCTCAGCGGTGCCGCCGCCCAGCGGGGCGACACGTCCCGCATCCGCGAAGCGGTCGCGGAGCGAATCGGCACCGAAGGGTCCGGCCAGCAGGAAACCCTCTGCTGAACGCACCCGCACCTGCGTAAGGTCGCCGTTTCCCGATGGACCAGTCCCCAGGCACGTCCCGATCCTCCTCCAGCCAGCGGCTCGCCGCTCTCTTCGCCCGCCGCAACTACGAGCTGGTGGGCGAACTGGGCCGCGGCGGCATGGGCATCGTCTATCTCGCCAAGCACACGAAGCTCGACCGCAAGGTCGCCATCAAGACGCTCTCTCCCGAACGCGCGTCGCGCGAGAACAGCCTTCGCCGCTTCGAGCGCGAAGCGAAGACCTTCGCCCAGATCCGCCACCCCAACATCGCCCAGCTCTTCGAGTTCGAGGACGCCGGCCCGCTCCAGTATCTCGCTCTGGAGTACATCGACGGGTACGACCTGGAAAGCGAGCGCCGCAAGGGGCGGAAGTGGAAGCCCGCCGAGGCGGCGCGCATCATCGGCACCGTCGCGGGGGCGCTGGACTATACCCACGAGAAGGGCATTCTGCACCGCGACATCAAGCCCGGCAACGTCCTGATCGAGCGCGAGACCAACCGCGTCGTGCTCACCGACTTCGGTCTCGCGAAGGGCCGCAAGGACGAGACTCTGACCGCCAGCGGATTCGCCGTCGGCACGCCGGCCTACATGGCGCCGGAACAGATTTCCGACCAGTTCAACGTCCGCCCCGACGGCCGGTCCGACATCTTCTCCCTCGGAACCGTGCTCTACGAGATGCTCACCGCGAAGCACCCCTTCCTGGGGGCCGACGATCTGAAGACGATGCGCAGCATCGTGCACGACGCGCCGACGCCGGTACACGAGGTCGAGCCGTCGGTGCCCGAGTCGCTGAGCCTGATCGTCTCCGCCATGCTGCAGAAGCACCCCGACAAGCGGTTCGCCACGGCGAAGCAGGCTCAGGAGATGCTTCTGGAGTTTTCGCAGGAGGACGGCGTCGTCGACGAGTCGAAGCTTCCCGAATCCGTCAGACCCGGCGCGGCGAAGAAGCCTGCGGCGGCGGGCGCTCCGGAAAAGCCGGCGGAACGCAAGCCGGCCCGCGAGTCCACCACCTCGGTTCCCTCCGCACCCCGGCAGCAGAGCGGCATGAGCGTGAAGGTGATGGTGGGAATCGGCGTTCTCGTGGCCATCGCGATGCTGTTCTTCGGGGTGTTCATCGGTCTGAAGCTGACCTCCTGACCCGCCTTCGTTCCATGTCCCGACCGATCGGTTCCGCGATGCTGAAGTCTGGAATGCTGTTCGTGGCGGTTCTGTCGGGGCTTCTTCTCGCCCCCTCGCCGGCCGCCGCCCAGCGCAGCATCGGCATCACCATCGGGTACCGGTCGGAGAAGCCCAACGCCCGCCCCCGCCGGGTCGATCTCAACAACAACATCTACTATCTGGACATCGCGACGACGCCGCCCGACCGCGATCTGATTCGCCGTTCCGAAGTCTTCTATATCGACGAGTTTCCGGAGGCCATGGAGTTCTTTCGCGACGACATGGAAGCGTTCCACCGGATGATCTACGACGGCGGTCTGCTGGTGCTGCTGGCCGACGGCGACAGCCCGGCCAGAGTGCTCGACAACTTCGACTACCTGGGCACGCGCTTCGACTTCAGCTATTCGACGCGAACCGTCGCCGGCGCCTTCACGCCGGACCAGCCCCGCAAGGGGCCGTTGAACGGCAACGTGTGGTCCTCCGCGACGCCGATGCGTCCGCTGCAACTGCGATCGCCGGAATGGCGCGTTTGGAACCGCGCGGCGGAATCCGGCGAACCGGTCGTCGCGACGCGCCGAATCGGCCGGGGGCTGCTGATGGTTCTCGGCACCAAGGACATCGACCGTTCGTACGGGGGGCGAAGCCACAACTCGCTGACGCTCATCGAGTGGGGACTGAGGGAACTGCAGAGTCCGTCGCCCCCCGCGCCGGCCATCGCCGAACCCGTCGCGCGGCTGCGGCCGGGTTCGCAGCCGCCCGTCCTCACCGAAGCGGAGCGGGAACGCGTGCTGCGCAATCCCTCCAGCGATCTCCTGAAGGACCGCATCGCGGAGCTCCGCCGCGTGTACGCGCGCCCCGCGCCGGCCGATCCGGACCGGAAGATTCTCATTCCGGCTCCCGAGCGGAGGTACTTTCCCTACCAGGCCGCCATGACCGATTCCGAAGGGAACCTGTTCCGGGTTTCCGACTTCAACGGACCGCCGATGCTCGTCGTGGTGTGGGCCTCGTGGGACCCGAAGAGCCGCCGGCTTCTCGAAGAGAACGCCGAGCTCTTTCGGCAGGCGTACGGCCAGGGCGTCACGATGCTGGCGCTCTCGCTCGACCGCGACATCGGGGCGGCGCGGGGATACGCGGATTCGCTCGGGTTCTTCAGCGTTCTGATCTGCGAGGAAGCGGGCTGGCGCTCGGCCTATGCGAACGAACTCGGCATCGACCGCATCCCGCGGCTGATTCTCGCGGACGGCCAAGGGCGCATCTGCGCCCCGGATCTGCACGTCGAGGATCTGGCGGGCGCACTGCTCGAAGTACGGTCGAAGTGACCGGTCAGACGCGAACCGACAGTACGCCCACCACGACATAGGCGAGCTTCGCCTCGCGCGGCTTGAAGAAGAGGTAGTCCTGTCCATCGACCAAGGGAATGCCGATGAGCCGCTCGACCCTCGAAACCGAGCGGTCGGCGACGCGGATCATCCGGCGCAGATGGCCCGTCGAGCCGCGCTTGCCCGTCTCGAACACGACCACCGAACCGTCGGGGGCCTTCGAGGGCTGTAGCACGCGGCGCACGGCGAGAAGATCGCCGTCGCGGTAGAGCGGTTCCAGATTCTTGCCCTCGACCCGCAGGAACGACAGCGTGTTCTCCGCGAAATCGACCTCGGGGAACATCGTTCCGATGGTGTCGTAGGTGGCGCTGGCATCCTTGCCGACGGTCACCTGGGCGTTCTCGGCGGCGACCGTTCCGACGAGGGGTACGGGTGCGGCGGTCGCAATGCGGTGCGTCTCGGCCGCGCCCTCCAGCAGCTTCTTCACCTCGCCGGCGTCCATCTTGCGGTAGGCCGCCGTCTTCTCCGCCACCTTCTTCTTCGAACCTGCGGCCCCCTTCTCGGAATCGACCCGCGTGATCGCGTCGGAGAACGGATCGTAGTCGGGGCGGGCGCGGTCGATGTCCCAGCCCAGATGGGAGAGGACTTCCCGCATCTGGTGGAGCCGGGGGCTGGAGCCCTTGAGCCATCGGGAAATATAGGCGGGATCGACCTTCAGGAACTCGGCCAGCTGGGCCTGGTTGAAGTGGCGATCGGACATTGCGTCGCGAAGGGCCTGGGAAAAGAAGTTCTTGGTCATGCGAGTGGTGGTGACTCCAAACGGTTGGCGGTCCGGTTCGGACCGAGTAAGATAAGGCTTGCGCCCATGTTGGATGCGTAATTGCATCCATTGGCGCTCGCGCTGGCTAACAAGGCGTGTCGTTCGGGGTTGGGCAACGTTGGGGTCGCCATGGCATTCCCGGCGAAAGTGTGTCCGTCGCCTGATTCGCCCGGTTACGTTTCGCAGGGCGAATCCGCATCGCATTCCGTACCCACCGACAAAATCCACCTTTGCCCCGGGCGGTCAAGCCCTTCGGGGGTTCCAGTGGAACCCTTGTACCTCATCGAATCGTGTGCCACATAGGCGCCCACAAGTGATCTTCGATCCGAGGCCGTCTTCAAGTGCAACGCTCTCAACATTCCGACCGCCATTCGAAGACTCTCTCGACGACGAACCGCGTACGCAGATTATGCGTTGCCGGTAGTGTTTGGCGCCTTGAGTGGTCCGCCCGAGTCTCCGGGAGAGACTTTTGGGTTGAGAGTATATTGATGAATTCCGAACGGGCTTGGTGACGTTAGCGCCGGGTTTCGATTTTCCGAAGATTTTTCTTGTCGTTGTGCGCGTTGCGGGAATGGGCTGTCGCAAAGTCGCGTGTCCCGTGGCTTTGCGTCTTGTATTTCAAAGGAGTCCGTTCATGTCCCGCCGTCTGCCGACACTCGTTCGCATCGTTCCCGTTCTCGCCGTCGCCGCCGGGCTGGCCGCCTGCTCGGCCAAGCCGGAAAACTCGCCTGTAATCCGCAAGAAATTCGCCGAAGTCGATGAAATCAAGGAGCAGCTCGACGAGTCGTCGAAGCTGCTGCGCAACGTGGCGGGGGAGATCACCATTCTCCGCGACGAGGTCTCGAACTTGCGCGCCCTGGCGCCCGGAGAGAACGGCGCCATCGAGGTCGTTTCGCGCCTGGAGGCCATCGAGCAGCGCCTGGACAGCTTCGAGTCGAAGCCCGCCCGTGTCGTGGCCAGTGCCGTTCAGCCGGCATCCAACGCGCCGACGACCCGCGAATTCAGCGGTTTGGCGACGGGTGCCGCGGCAACAGCCGCGCCGACCGCCGAGAAGAAGCCGGACGTCGCAGCGGCCAAACCCGCCGGGAAGCCTGTGGCCAAGCCGGTGGCAGCCGCCCCCAAGCCCGCCGCAAAGCCGACGGGCAAGTACTATACGCTCCAGGCCGGCGACACGCTGGAGAAGATCGCCAGCGACAATGGAATCAGCACGAAGGATCTCGCCCAGGCGAACCGCCTGCCCCCGGGAGCCCGGCCGTTGAAGGGCCAGCGGATTTACGTCCCTGGGAAATAAAAGGATTCAGCGCCGCGCGCGGCGGGCCGTCGGGACAAGGCTCGACGCCTGCCCCGCCGGAGCAGAGGTCCCCGTTCGGAGGTCGTTGCACGATGAACGAGATGACTCACACCGCCCTGGGGCAGGGCTTCATTGCCTCCATCGTGGACTGGGCCGGGGCGTTCGCGCTCCTCGCCAGCATGGTCTACTGGACGGTCTACAGCGCCCTGCCGGTGGATATGTGCTGGAGCAGCACGGCCAACGCCGCCAGCCGCTCGGGGCTTCTTTAGTCCTCGCCGTCCTGCGGCAAACCCGATCGAATTCCGCGCGGGAGAGGGTAGACGCCCTCTCCCGCGTTTTCATTGGAGAAGTCCGCTCATGGTTCGATTCGCACTCTTGGCAGTGATCCTGGGCTTCCTGGCAGGTTGCGGGGGGGCGCTGGTGAGCGATCCCTCCGCCGTGCCCACGAAGTATCCGTCGGTCGGCGTACGCCAGGAAAACCTGGAGGCAAAGCCGCGCAAGGCTCCGCTTCAGGCCGGCGAGGCCGTTCCGCTCCTGGTGCTGGAAGACCAGAAGGGCTACCTTGTCTCGACGCGCGAGCTGACGACGGGGGGCGACGCGCTGCTGATCTTTCACGGAGGAGCCCGCTCGCCGGAGGCCCGCCCCGTCTACGACTGGGTCCGCGAGAATCTGACGATGGCCGATTCGCGGGACTGCGAGATTCTGCTGGTGGGGCCGGACCTTCCGGAGACGAACGAAAAAGTCGCTGCGGCGGAGGAGCTGAAGATCGGGATTCTCTGCGACCCGTCGGGATGGGGGGCGCGCGCGTTCGGTCTGCTTGGGAGGGCGGATTCGACGCAGGTGGAGGGCATCTGGAGCGTCGTGATAGGCAGGGAGGGGCGGGTTCTCGAAGTCCGGCGCGGGTTGTACGACGTGTCGGATCTGGTGACGGTCCTGGCGGTGCGGCCCGACGCCCGGCCCTATCGGGCGATGGACCTTCCGAATCTGAAGTGATTCGTCCGGCGGAGCGAGGCGGCTTGCCCCGCCGACGGTCGCGGCCAAGCGTACCCCCGGGAAACCCTTCGAAAGCAGGAACCGCCGTTGAACGACTCTTCATTCGCACACCGGACAACCGCCCGTCGTCGGGTGCGCGCGCTTCTCCTCGCGGCGTTCGCGTTCGCGGGGCTCTTCACCACCGCTTGCACCCACAGCGTGCACTTCCCGCAGCACTCGGCCTATTCCGCACAGACGAGTTTCGCCGCTCCGCTGACCATCGTGGTGCCCGACGACGCGTACGAAGTGTACGAGATCGCGAAGATGGGCACGCCACTGGACCGGATGGACTACCGCATCTACTACGGCGAAGCGCTCGCCGCCGAGTCCGCCGCGCGGTTCCGCCTGATGTTCAGCGAGATCGCCGTGGTGACCGAAACGGTCTACGAACTGGCGGCGGACCTTCCGCTGACCCCGCCGGAGGACCCCAAGGAGCGGAAGCTCTGGCAGGAATCGCTCGCGGACAGGAAGGAGAGCGTGGAAACGCAGCCCAACCACGTGTTCGAGAACACTGGCTACACGATGCGCTTCGACCGGATGGCGTTTTCCTTCGCGAACGACCGGCCGCTGTTCGTCGCGTACGTCGAGGTGACCGACCGGGCGACCGGCGCGAAGATCATGGAGGGCCGCATCCGCGGATCGGGGCGTTCCGTGCCGCGCCGCCAGGCGGTCACCCTGATGGAGGACGACATCCGCGAGGCGGTGGTCGACGCGCTGACGCAGATGACGCTGAACCTGTCGCGCGACCTCGGCGAGGTCATGAAGGGCGGCGCACCCGCCGGCCCGTGACGCGGAAGGTGGCACGGTCGCGGGTCATGGCGCCTTCGTTTCGCCGATCACGTCCATCATTTCGCGGTGGATCGCGCCGTTGCTGCAGATCATGCGCTTTTCGTGGATGGAGAAGTCGCCGCCGTCGAAGTCGCTGACGCGGCCGCCGGCCTCCTGCACGAGAAGCGCCCCCGCCGCCATGTCCCAGGGATGCAGGTTCAGTTCGTAGAACCCGTCGAGGTGCCCGGCGGCGACGTGGGCGAAGTCCAGCGCCGCGCTGCCCAGCCGCAGCAGTCCCTGGCTGCGCTCGAGAAAGCGGCCCACCGTTCCCGTCAGCCAGTCCAGCACCGCCGCGCGGTCGTACGGAAACCCGGTGACGACGAGCGCGTCCCGTAGGACGCCGACCTTCGAGACGCTCATCGGTCTGCCGTTGTGGGTGGCTCCGTGGCCGAGGGCCGCGCGATAGTGGTCGCCGAGCGCCGACGCCGACACGCCGCCGGCGACGGTTCGCCCGCGGTGCTGGACGGCGATGCTGACGGAAAAGAGCGGCAGCCCGTGGGCGTAGTTCGTCGTGCCGTCGATGGGGTCGATGACCCAAAGCCAGTCCGACGACGTTTCGCCGGAGGCACCGCTTTCCTCGGCGAGAATCGCGTGACCGGGAAAGCGCCGCGCGATCTCCGACTTGATGGCCTCTTCCGATTCGCCGTCGGCGACGGTGAGCAGATCCACCGCGCCCTTCCTCTCGTAGCCGTCGAGCCTGCGAAAGTGCTTCATGTGGATTTCGCCGGCGCATTCGCACATGGCGTCGATGGCGGCGAGCAACCCGTCCGCTTCGCTTCGCGTGATGGACATGGACTTCCCCGTTTCGTCGGAACCTGGAAAGGTGCGACCACGCGAACGGCGCGGGCGCAAGAAGCGGTTCGGGCCGAAGGGGCGGATCAGCCGATGGTTTCGGGTTCGCTGCGGACGGGAAGGGGCGAGAGTCCGCCGGGGAGGTCGCGCGTCGCGGCGGGCGCCTTGCAGACGGGGAAGTCGAGGGTGAACCGTGCGCCGCCGCCGGGAACGTTCTCCGCGGCGATGGACCCGCCGTGGGCTTCCATGATGCGTTTGGCGATGGCGAGTCCGAAGCCGGTGCCGCCCTTGCGGCCGGAGTAGAAGACCTCGAACAGGACGTCCTCGCGGCCGGGGGGAATGCCGGGGCCGTTGTCCTCGACGCGGACGATCCACTTCTGGCCTTCCTGCTTCGCGCACAGACGTACGATGCGGCGGCCCTCCTGGCGTTCGACGGCCTGGGCCGCGTTCAGCAGCACGTTGGTCAGCACCTGGCGCACCATCGTGGGATCGGCCTCGATCCAGGCGTCCTCCGGGACCTCGCGCTCGAACGTCACGGCGCGCGATTCGAACTCGGGTTCCAGCAGACCGCCGACCTCGCCGCCGAGAGCGCGCAGCCGCACGGGTTCCTGTTCGATACGCGTGGGCATCGCGAAGTTCATGAAGTTCGTCAGGATGCGGCTCAGCGAGACGATCTGCTTCTGCACGCCGTCGATGACCTTCGACGCGTGTTCCTTCGCGTCGGGGCGCGGATCGTCCATGTCGTCGCGCACGGCCTCCAGGTGGAGGTTCATGGCGTGGAGCGGATTGCGGATCTCGTGGGCGAGCCCGCTGGCCATCGTTCCGATGTGGGCCAGGTGCTGGGCTTCGTCGTGGCGGCGCTGCAATTCGCCGTGACGCGTCGAGATGCGCGTCAGCAGCAGGATCGCGAAGCCGGAGAAGAGGATGATGGCGGCGGACATCCAGACCAGACTGCGGGAGATGTGCGTGCTGATGGGTTCGAGCGCCTTGAGCGCGACGGCCTCTTCGATGCCATAGGCCAGGATCCCGATCTCGCGGCCGTCGTGATGGATGGGAACGCGCTGCTCCTCGACACCTTCCGGCAGGCCGCGCAGTTCGAACTCGACGATCAGGGGTTCGGTCCCGCCCACCGGCATGACCGACGCGTTCAGGTTGCTGCCCGGGCGTTTCGGGCAGGCCGCCATGTCGCCCTCGCGGCCGGACTGGTAGATTTCGACGCCTTCGGAGTCGATGAGCGCGCTCAGCAGGACGTCCTGCCGCGAGAGAATCCGGAAGGTGGCGCGAATGTCCTCGTCGAAGGCGACGTCGCCGAGACTGCGGATCGTGTGGCCGGAGGCGGCGCGGCGGTCGACGATGCGCTCGATTTCCGCCGCGGCGCTGCGGGCCGCCTGGTCCACCTCGACCTGAGCCATTTCGACCATGCGGCGCTGAAGCCGGTCGACGAAGAGGGAGGTGAGAATGGCCACCCCGGCACCGAAGACGATGAAAATGCCGGCGGCCCAGACCACCGTCCGCATGCGGACGGGGATGCGCTGGGAGAGCGCGGGGCGGCGGGACTCGCCGGATGGCGTCTGGCTTTCGTCGGGCATGGCCTTGCGACCTTTCGGGGAGTAGCCTAACAACCGTTGTGCCCGCCTTCAAGGCCCGTCATCCCCGTCCGACCCGCAGGTCCCGCCGAGACAGCCCCATGAACGCCGCCGCTCTCCTGACATTTGGCCGCTGGACCGCCGCCCACGGGGCGCTGGCGGAGTCCGCCGTGGCGGTGCCGCCCCGAAGCGGCCCCGTCCGCCTTCCGCACTCCGAACGCCTGCCGTTGCTACTGTTTTCGCAGGTCGCGTGGGACGGCGTGTGGCAGCGGCCCCAGGAAATGGCGCGCCGCCTGGCCCGGCACCGGCCGGTGGTCTTCTGTTCTCCGGTCCAGGTGCACGAAGCCGTCGGCCCCTTTGCCGGGCGATGGCGGGAAATGCGCTCCGAGGAGGGGGGGCGGCTGCTGGTCTTCGCGCCGTTGATCCTTTCCGGAGAGTACCGCCACGGCGCCATCCGGGCGGCCAATCGCGTCATCGTGGCGCGGCGGCTCGGCGCCCTGCTGGGCAGGCGCTCGTTCATTCTGCTCACCAATTCGCCCTTCGTGGACTGGCTGGTGACCGATCTGCGCCCCGCCGCCGTCGGCTACGATGCCATCGACGACTTCTGCGCCTTCGAGTGGGCGCCTGCCGGTTCGCGCCGCCGCGAGGAGCGCATCCTCCGGCGCGCCGATTTCGCCTTCGCCGGTACGGACTCCCTGGCGCGGGCGCTCGCCGGGCGAACGCGGTCGATGGAGTTCATCGCGTCCGGCGTGGATATCGGCAAGCTCCAGACGCCAGCGGATGAACCGCCCGAACTGCGGGGGCTCGCCCGTCCGCGGCTGCTCTACGTCGGCACGCTGAACGACCGCGTCTCGGGCCGGTTGATCGCCGACACCGCCAGGGCCTTTCCGCACGCGTCGGTGATTCTCGTCGGGCCGCGTCGCGCGACGTTCGGCGACTGGAGATTTCCGCCGAACGTGATCGAGCTCGGGCTGAGGCCCCACGACGATCTGCCGGGCTTCTATCAGCATTGCGACATCGGGCTGATGCCCTTCGCGGACAACAAGGCCGCCCGCGCGGTCAATCCGGTGAAGACGCTGGAGTACCTGGCGTGCGGGTTGCCGGTGGTTTCGACGCCGGTGCCGGACGTGAGGAAATTCTACGAACCGCCGGTCGTGGTGGCGCCCGCCGCCGGATGGCGCGAAGCGATCGCGCGGGCGCTCTCCGGAGATGGCGACGCCGCGCGAAGCGCTCGCCGGGAGTTCGCCGCCGGCAGGTCGTGGACAGCGATGACCGACCGCATGGAGTCCGTCATTGCGGAAACGGAACGGCGCGTGATCGACAAACTCGGAACCGAAGCGGGAGGGGGCGAACCCTGATGGCGAAGAAGGCGGGCACAGCCGCAAAGAAGAAGACGGCCGGAAACTTCGCGGACTTTCACGCGAAGAGCGAACTCTGGAACAAGGTCGATGCGGACCTGAAGGAGCGCATCGGCCGGCTGCGGGCCAGCGCGCCGCTCTCGAAACGCGCGGCGAAGGTCTCCGCGGAGCTGAAGAAGGAGTTCCCCGGCGCGACGTGCGCGCTCCATCACGAGAGCCCGCTTCAGCTTCTGGTGGCCACGATCCTCTCGGCGCAGTGCACCGACGAGCGGGTGAACAAGGTCACTCCGGCGCTCTTCGCGAAATACCCCACGGCGCTGGACTTCGCGTCGTCCCCGAAGGGGGAACTGGAGAAGGACATCCGCAGCACCGGATTCTTCAACAGCAAGGCGAAGTCCGTGCGCGAGACCTGCCGCGACATCCACGAGCGATTCGGCGGCGCGGTGCCCGAAGCGATGGAGGACCTGTTGACGCTGCGCGGCGTCGCCCGCAAGACGGCCAACGTCGTCCGCACGAACTGCTTCGGCTATCCGGGACTGACCGTCGACACGCACTTCAAGCGCATCACGAACCTGCTGGGCCTGACGAAGAACGCGGACCCGGAGAAGATCGAGGCGGACGTCGCCAACCTGCTGCCGCCGGAACTCTGGTCGCATTTCTCCCACGCGATCATCCTGCACGGCCGCAAGACGTGCAAGGCGCGCAAGCCGCTCTGCGGCGAGTGCCGCCTTGCCGAAATCTGTCCGGGCGCGTTCGCCCACGAGAAATGAGCGAGGCCCCATTGAACACCACCGAACCCTTCGGATACGACGCCGACTGGATCTTCTTCGATCTCGACGGCACGCTCTGGGACCACCCCGCCGCCGTGCGCCACGCGCTTCTCCGCATCTGCGAGATCACCGGCATGGACCACGCCGAGTGCGTCGACGAGTTCGTCCATCAGAGCCGCGTGCTCTGGGACCAGCTCGCCGGCGGAACGCTCGATGTCGCGACGCTCCGCACGAAGCGCTTCCACAACGTGCTGGAGCGCTTCGGTCTCGACGGGAAGCACTGCCCCGACGAAGTCAGCGCGGAGTATATGGAGATCTACCTGAACTACCGGGGCGAGTATCCCGCGAGCCCCGCGCTGATCGACGCGCTCTCGCGCCAGGCGAAGCTCGCCGTTCTGACCAACGCGCCCCACGAGACCCAGGACGCGAAGCTCGGACAACTCGTCCACCGCGACCGGTTCCAGTGGATGCTGACCACCGACGACGCGGGCTGCGTCAAGACTGAGCCGCGCTTCTACCAGATGGCCTGGGAACGCGCCGGCAAGCCCGACCCGTCGCGCATTCTCTACATCGGCGACGCGTGGGAGCACGACATCGCGCCCACGGCCCCGCTTGGATGGAACTGCGTCTGGATCAACTGGAAGAACGCCGAGCAGCCGGAACCCTTCGACAACGTCGTGCAGGTCCCGACGACGG
>JAJFLJ010000131.1 GCA_021772755.1 Candidatus Sumerlaeota bacterium | reverse complement strand
CACTCTCTCCTGCAAGCCTGAGAGCTTCGGCGACGACGGTATCGGACAACCGCCCGCCCGCTTGCTGGAGGGGTTCGACGTACGAACGCAGTGTCTGGATTCTGCCCTGCCGCTTTGCCACGACCAACACACCGAGCGTCCCCGTGACAGATAACGCATGGGCTTTGCAGAATGCCCGGGCTTCCCGATCATCCACGACCGCGCGCCATCCCTTGTTTCGCAGTGCCCACGTCAGGACGGCCGTTTCACCGGCCCCGACATCCCATGCAAGGACTCTCGGATCGGGGACCGTATCCACCAGGTATTTCCCTGCCTTCGCATCGATCCATCGGCGTGCGCCATCGTCCGCCGTGCCCAGAGACACCTCGCGCGACACCTCTCGCGGGATCGCAAGTTCATCGGGACAGTCGACGAGCAGGTGAAGAAGTGAGAGCTTTCCGAGAAGGATCAGCGGCGAAGCGTTGACGATCCACCGTTCAGCCACCTTCGACCTCGCTCGCCAACTCTTCGGCGGTCGTCTGAATCGCGGAGGCGCCGTGGCGAACCAACTCGTCGATGAACCCCTGCCGGGTGAGGCCGGCGACCTCTGCCGCCTTTCCCTGGGAGAGGCGGCCCAGTTCGTACCACTTTACGGCTGCGGCGATTCGCATCTCCCGCCCGAATTCTTCGGGCGCCTTGCGCAGGCCGCTGAAGATTTCCTCGGGAAGTTCGAACGATACTGTGACGGACATGGAAGGACCTCTCGACGAAACGGGCGACCGTGAAGGTCGCCCGCACAACTACTCCGGCGCGATCTCGCTGACAACACGATTGTCGCGTCGCGCGCCTACTGCCGCAGGAGTCTCTTGACGGCGTGGAGGGTGACCTGGCCGCCGATGGCGGCGATGGCGTCGGTGAGGGGGATGCCCTTGGGGCAGACGCGGACGCAGTTCTGCGCGTTGCCGCAGTCGACGACGCCGCCGGGTCCCATCATTTCGTCGAGGCGGTCGTCCTTGAGGGTCTTTCCCGTGGGGTTCATGTTGAAGAGGTACGCCTGGCCGATGGCGGACGCGCCGACGAAGGCGGAGCTGTCGTTGTACTGGGGACAGGCTTCGAGGCAGCAGCCGCAGGTCATGCACTCGGAGTACTTGTACATCTCCTGCTGCTGCGCGGGGTCGATCTTCTCTGCGGGGCCCATGGCGTAGGTTCCGTCGACGGGGACCCAGGCCTTGATGCGCTTGAGGGCCTCGAACATCGGCGAGCGGTCGACCATGAGGTCGCGGAGGACGGGGAACTTCGAGAAAGGTTCGAGGCGGATGGGCTGCTCCAGGTTGTCCACCAGCGCGGAGCAGGACTGGCGGGGGCGGCCGTTGATGAGCATCGAGCACGCGCCGCAGACCTCCTCTAGGCAGCCCGAGTCCCACGTGACGGGGCGGACGCGCTTGCCGTCGCGGGTGACGGGATTCAGTCGTGTCTCCATCAGCGCGGAGATGACGTTCATGCCGGGCGTGTGGGGGACCTCGAACTCCTCCCAGTAGGGGGCGGAGTCGGGGCCTTCCTGGCGCTTGACGATGAGGTGGACTTTCTTGTCAGCCATTTTCCGGTGCCGTGCCTTTCGTCGGTCGATTCGCGAATCCGGGGGTCACTTGTAGATGCGGGGCTTGGGGGGTTCGCAGGTCATCACCACGTCGCGGAACTCGATGTCGGGTTCGGCGTTCGGCTTCCAGGTGGCGAGGGTCGTCTTGCTCCAGCGCTTCTGCTGCTCGACCCAGTTGCGCATGTACTCCTGGAACTCCGGGGCGGCGGGCGCGGTGCCTGCGGGCGCCTCCTTGAACTTCGCGTCGTACTCGACGCCGTGCTTCGCCTCGAGCTCGCGGACGAAGCCCTTGTAGGCGTCCGTCATGCGGTGGTCGCCGAGTTGTTCCTTCTCGGGCTTTTCCAGGTCGAAGTCCGGCTTGTAGTGGGCGCCGCGGCATTCGTCGCGGAGCAGGGCGCCCTTGGCCATGGCCTTCGCCAGCTGGATCATGTCGAAGAGCGCGCGGGTGAAGGCGAAGCTCTGGTTCACGGGGGTGGAGGCGTCGTTGACGTCGATGTCGCTCCAGCGCTCTTCGAGCTCGCCGAGCTTGTCCATCAGCTGGCGCAGTCCCTCGTTGCGGCGGACGACGGTGCACTGGGCGGTCATCGCCTGGCCGAGTTCGCGGTGCAGGGCGAAGGCGTTCTCGCCGCCGCTGTTCATGCCGAGCACCTTGTCGTTCTCCGCGTTCTGACGCTTCAGCTCGTCGGAGTAGACCGACTCGTCGGCCTCTTCGGGGTGGCTGGCGATCCATTCCACCATGCGGGGCCCGGCGGTGAAGCCGCCGAAGATGCAGCTGAGGAGCGAGTTGGCGCCGAGGCGGTTGGCGCCGAGGTACTGGAACTCCACTTCGCCGGCGGAGAAGAGGCCCGGCACGTTGGTCTTCTGGCGGACCTGGCCGCCGCCGTCCACGGGGCTGACCCAGAGGCCGCCCATGGAGTAGTGCATGCCGGGGAAGATTCGCATGGGGCGCTGGATGGGGTCGTCGCCGGCGAACTTGCGGTAGATTTCGAAGACGCCGCCGAGCTTGCGCTCGAGCACCTCGCCGTCCTTGCCGGAGCGCGCGGGGGTGATGTCGAGGTAGACCATGTTCTCGCCGTTGATGCCGCGGTTCTCGTCGACGCAAACGCTGAAGATCTCGCGGGTCGCGACGTCGCGCGGCACCAGGTTTCCGTACTTCGGATACTTGGTCTCCAGGAAGTAGTCGCGGTCGGAGTCGGGAATCTCCACGGGGTCGCGCTTGTCGGCGGGGTTCCTGGGAACCCAGACGCGGCCGCCCTCGCCGCGGACGGATTCGGAGATCAGCCGCAGCTTGTCCGCCCCGGGGATCGAGGTCGGGTGGACCTGGATGAACTCGCCGTTGGCGTACCAGACGCCCTGCTGCCAGACGCGGCTGGCGGCCGCGCCGGTGTTGATCACGCTGTTGGTGGACTTGCCGAAGACCATTCCGGGGCCGCCCGTGCAGATGCACACGGCGTTGGCGCGGAAGACCTTCACCTCGCGGTCCCAGATGTTCATGGCGGCGATGCCGCGGCAGCGGCCCTCGCCGTCCTTCACGGCGGAGAGGAACTCCCAGTACTCGTACTTCTCGACGAGACTGGCGGCCTCGTAGCGGCGGACCTGCTCGTCGAGGGCGTACATGAGCTGCTGGCCGGTGGTCGCGCCGGCGAAGGCCGTGCGGTTGTGGAGCGTGCCGCCGAAGCGGCGGAAATCGAGAAAGCCCTCGGGGGTGCGGTTGAAGGTCACGCCCATGCGGTCGAGCAGGTCGATGATGTTGGGCGCTTCGTCGCACATGCGGCGCACGAGGGGCTGGTCGGCGAGGTACTCGCCGCCGAAAAGCGTGTCGGTGACGTGGATGTCGGGGTGGTCGCCCTCGCCCTTCATGTTCTTGGCGGCGTTGATCCCCCCCTGGGCGCACACGGAGTGCGAGCGCTTGACGGGAACCACGCTGAAGAGATCGACGGGAACGCCGGCTTCGGCGACCTTGATGGTGGCTGCAAGGCCCGCAAGCCCTCCGCCGACGATGATCACGCGTCCTGACATGGATCGAGAACTCCTTCGGATGTTCCGTTCGTACTTCGGGCCGCGCCTAGTGCGGCAGCCCGCCGAGCAATGCCCGCATCGCCTCGTATTCCGCGGAGTCGTACGCGCTGCGGAAGCCGACGATCGCGGCGACCAGCATTCCGAACAGCAGCAGCCCCGTGGCGAGCGCGATCCAGGACATCGTCTTCTGGCTGCGCGCCCCCACGGTGATGCCCCACGTCATGCAGAACGTGCAGAGACCGTTGGCGAAGTGGTAGATCACGGCGAAACCGCCGAGCAGGTAGACCAGGACGTAGAGAACGCTCTGGAATTCCTCGGCGAGGTGCATGAAGAAGACGTCGCCGGCGGTGAGAACCTTGCCGTTCAGGACGCTTCCCGTCAGGGCGCGGGCGCCCGGTTCGTCGAGAAACCGCAGTTCCATCGTGTGGTAGACGATGAACGCCAGCGCCGCCCAGCCCGTCCAGCGCTGCAGCGTGTAGGCCCAGTTGCGCCCGTACCCCAGGTCGGTGGCGTTGGACTTGCCGGTGAAGGCGATGAAGATGCCCAGAAGAATGTGGATGGCGAGGGGGATGAAGATCATCGCCGCCTCGACGAACGGCAGAAGGGGGCCGAGGGAGTGGATGAGCTCGACCTTGTGGGAGAAGGCCTCCTGGCCGAAGGCCGCCATGCTGTTGGTCGTCAGATGGCCGATAAGAAAGACGCCGAGGGGGATAACGCCGGTGAGCGAATGAACGCGCCGGATCAGGAAGTAATTGAGATTGGTCATTCCCTGTTCGTGAATCCTTTCACAAACCTTGAGCGGGCCTCGGCCCGAAGTGGCCGTTCGCAAGGCCGCAACCAGAGAGCCACCGGCGTCCCAAGGGGGTCAACCAGGTTCGCCTGGCAGAGTTTCGGCCCGTTTCGCCCCGACGCGGACGATCCGAATTGGAACGGTGGCGGTCCTGTATCGCCGACCGGTGGTTGATATTCACGAGGAACGTCTGCCGGGGTCGGGTTCGCGCGAAGAACGCGAGCGGCATCGCTGTTCGACAAGATTGTATTCGACCGTGAAAGACGTGATTTCACACGGAGGCACGGAGACACGGAGAAGTGCCTGGAGCGGGGCTCTCGCGCGGAGACGCGAAGGCGCGGAGATGGGCGGGGGAGATAAAGACGATGGGGGACGAAGAGGCAGATCGGGGGTGGGCTTGGGGCAGCAGGGGCCGGTTCTTTCGGGTAGCCGCCGCCAGGTGTCGCGAACGAGCCTGGTTCCCGGCAGAATGAGGACATGACCGGGATTCTTACGGACAGACCCCTGCGAGTGAAGTCGCGCCTGCCCATCGCGGCGTGGGGGGTCGTGCTCGGCGTGGGTCTTCTGGCGGGCCTGGCGACGGCGCTCGCGTCTTCAAACGGGCTGCCGACGGCTCCCCAGCCCGACGCCTGGCTGTATCACCAGTACGCGCGCCAGTTCGCCGCCGGCGAACCGTACCTCTTCTATTCGGGGGCGGAGCGTTCGACGGGTTTGACGAGTCATCTCTACCACTGGTTCGCCGCTCTCTGCCACGCCGGCGGAATGACCGGCGATCTCGCCGGTCTGGGGGGATTTCTCGGAGGACTGGTCTGGCACTTCGCGATCGTGACGCTGGTGTGGGGCATTCTTCGCCGGGTCGAGCCGCGCGCCGCCGACGTCGGCGCCGTGCTGACCGCTTTCGGCGGCCAGACGCTGCTCGTCTGTCAGTCGCAGATCGACATGGGAATGCACGTCTCTCTGGTGCTGGGGCTGATCGCGGCCGTCGTGTGGAGCAGGCCGCTGCCGATGGTCGTGTGTGCGGCACTGCTTCCCTGGTGCAGACCAGAGGGCATCGCCATTTGCGCCGCGCTGGCGCTCGTTGCCCTGGCGTTCCGGGCGTTCCCCGCGCGTCGCGGGTCGGTCGTGGCGGGAGCCGTCGGCGTCCTTTCCGGCGCGGGGGTGTTCGGGTTCAACTTCGCGCTGACGGGGCGGGCGCAGTTCGACTCGCTGGCGCGCGGCGGTCTGCTCGACGACGCGCCGCTCTCCGGACTCGTTCACCGGTCCATGGATTCGGCGGCCACCGTCTGGGAGTCCGCGTTCGGGGGTCTGAGTCTTTCCACCACGGCGCTCGTCGCGCTTCCGGTTCTTGCGGTCGCGTTCTGCGGGGCGTTCGCGCTTTCCGCCTCGGCATCGAAGCGCGCGCGACCGGTGCTTGCCTGGCTGTTCGTGTCCGCGATGGCGACGGTCGGCGCCGCGTGTCTCAGCGGCTATCCGGCGCAATCCTTCTTCCGTCTGGCGAGCTGGATCGTCGCGCTGGTGCCGGCTGCGGCGGTGGTGGGAATTCGGCGTCTCGCGGACTCGCCGCGCATCGGTCTCTCGCCGCGTCCGGCGATGGCGCTGCTGGCGGGCTTTCAGATTCTGAGCGCCGCGTGGTTTCTCGGAGTGTTGCACCAAAGCGCCGCGACCGTGGAGTCGCGGCTGGACTTCGCGCGCCGTACCGGCGGATCGTTCCCGCGGGGCGCGCGCTTCGCCGCCAACGGCGGCACGGGCATGGCCTATGTGCTGGACGGTCGCCGGATGCTGGGGCTTTCCGGCGTGACGTCGCCGGAACTCGCCGGCGGCGTTCTCCACGCCGTCGAGCGGATGCAGCACGACCCCTTCAAGCGGTACGATATGCTCTTCGCGGATGCGGCGTCGGAGAACAGCCGCACGAACGCGATCATGACGGACGGACGCATGGCCGCGATGCTGCCGGTGTACGGAGAGGGTGCGGCGCTTTCGCTGCTGCGGGCGGACTGGTCGCGGCTCGACGCCGCCGCGCCGCCGCGCGATCCCGCCGTCGCGGTGCTGCTGGCTGGGATGACCCTTCGCGACTCGGTCGATGTCGCGTATCCCGACGACGAAGTCCGTTCGCACCTGCGGGTCTTCGGGGTGCCGAAGGGCACCCGCTACCTTCCCGCCATCGCGCGCGGCGATGCCGGCGGAACGGCCATCGCGGACGTGGGGCGATACGCTCCGGAGGGAATCGAATTCGACGCGAAGGTCGCTCCCGGCGAGGACGCCGTTCTGGTGGCGCGAATCGCGACGAGCGCGTTGTTCGCCCGATACGCCGGGGCGGCGAATCCCACGCTCTTCGACGAGTTCGAGATCGATACGCCGGCGGTTCTTCCCGTCCGCGTGAACGGAGCGTACGCCGGCGTCCTGCGCTTCGAGCGAAACGACAGCGACATCGCGGAAGCGGCTCTTCGAATCGCGGGCGAAACGCTGAATGGCGAGACCGTTCGCGTTCGCATCGGCGGCGAGCACTACGCGCTGCAGACATGGGTGTGGCAGTGAACGCGCTCTTTCGCCGGCTGGCGGTGCCTCCGGTGGCGGTCTTCGCCACGATGGCGACCTGCGCCGTCTGCCTCGCCGCGCTCTTCGCGGCGGGGGAGGGCGGCATGCCGGGCGTCGCGCAGCCCGACGCGCTGGTCTATCACCGCTATGCGCTTTCCATGCGCGAGGGCGCGTTCTACGCGTTCAACCCCGGCGATGCGGCGACGACCGGCTGCACCAGTCACGTGTGGCTTTGGCTTTCGGCGGTCGCCGCGCTGCCGTTCGGTTCGTTTCGCGCCGTGGTTCTCGCGCAGACCCTGTTCGGGGCCGTTCTCTTCGCGGCGACGGTGGGTCTCGGCTGGACGCTCGCGAGACGCGTGGCTCCGCAGGGCGCGGTGCTGGGCGCGGCGCTGATCGCCCTCAGCGGACAGACCGCGTTCACGGCGTTCTCACAGGTCGATATGGCGCTCTACGTTCCGGCGGCTCTCGGCTTCGCATGCGCGGCGGCCTTCGCATCGAGGCGCTGGATGCCGATTCTGGCGGCGGCGCTTCCGTGGGTGCGCCCGGAAGGCGCACTGCTTCCGGTGCTTCTGGCGATCGTGTTTCTCGCGCCGGGCGCCGGAAAGTCCGCACTGCGAAAACCGGCGGCGCTCTCCGCCATCGTCGCCGTCGCATCGCTGCTGCTCGTCTTCGCGTTCAACCGTCTCGTGACGGGGCGCTGGCAGTTCGATTCGATCGCCGGCGCGAAAGCCACCGACGGGCTGCCCTTGCCGGGCACGGTGGAGACGATGGTCTCGGGTCTTCTTTCGACGTGGGAAACGGGGCTGCTGGGCATTTCCACCGGAGGTCTCTTTCTGCTGCTTCCGCCGGTTGTCGGCGTTCTCGGCGCGATGGCGTTCGTCGTTCGCCGCGATCACGACGTCGAGCGACGCCGGCTCGCTTGGTGGCTGGGGCTGGCCGCGCTGGCGACGATGGCGCTTGGCGCGGCGGGGGGCTACTCCTCCCAGGCGTCGTACCGTCTGATTGCGTGGACGATTCCCGTGCTGTTGGTTTTCTTCGCGGGATGCGTCGGCGGCATCTGCGCCGCGTATCCGAACGTGCCGCGCCTGTTCGTCGCGGCGCCGCTGATTCTCTGGCAGATCGCGACGGTCGCCTACTACGGCCTGCGCCTGCACGAAGGCTCCGTGCAGGTCGAGTCCCGCATCGCCTTCGTGCGCGAAGCCACCGAAGCGCTTCCGCCCGGCGCGCGCGTCGGCATGAAAGGCGCCACGGGATTCGTCGTCGCGGCGAACGGCCTCGCCGCCACCAACATCGTCAGCTACACCTCGGCGGACTTCGATCTCGACGGTTGCACGAGCTGCGCTCTCGAGGTCCTGAAGCGCGAGCCGGGAACGCGTTTCGACGCGTGGCTGCTGTACGAGCCCGACTCGGCGATGCTCATTGCCGCCCGAACCTCCGGCGACACGATCGCCGTCCAGCGGCCCGACTTCGGGCCCGCCAACGCGTTCACGCTGTTCCACACCGACTGGACGATGCTCGACGCCGGCCTGGAACCCGTCGGCGCCTCCGCCCTTCGCGCGCTGCGCGACCGCACCCTCGCCGAGCGCCTCGACGTCGGATATCCGCCGGACGAGCGGCGTCTGAACTACCGCATCGACCAGGCGGAGCCGGACGTTCGCATTCAGCCGTTCGGAATGTCGGGACACGTCGAAGGAATCGAGATGCTCGAAACCGGCCGCACGGTCACGGGCACCGAGCGCTTCGAGGTTCCCGTGGATCCGAAGAAGCCCCTCGTCGTCGTCGTGCGCGCCGCCGTGACGGCTCCCGTCCAGGTCTACGAGGGCCGGGGCGGATGGTCCGGTTCCATCGACATGCCCTTCGAGTCCGCCGTCGTTTCCATCTCCATCGACGGCAACCCCGCCGGCGCGATCTCCCTTTCGCGCAACGGAACCGACCACTTCACCGAAAAGGCCTTCACCATTCCCGTGCAGATGCTGACCTCCACTCCCGCCCGCTTCGAGGTTTCCGGCAACCACCACTCCCTCGCATGGTGGTTCTACCAGTGACCGAACCCGCCCCGTTCGCATTCGCTCTTCGCGCGACCGACGGTCGCGCGCGCCGCGGCACGTACATGACGCATCACGGCCCGGTCGAGACGCCGTGCTTCATGCCGGTGGGAACGAAGGCCACCGTCAAGGCGCTGACGCCGCGCGACCTGCGGGGGATGGGCGCACACATGATTCTCGCGAACACGTTCCATCTGCACCTGCGGCCCGGCGAGGAAACCATCGAACGGCTCGGCGAGCTGCACGGCTTCATGCGGTGGGACGGACCGATCCTGACGGACAGCGGGGGGTTCCAGGTCTTCAGTCTCGCCGACATCCGCAACATCACGGAGAACGGCGTGCGGTTCCGTTCGCCGGTGGACGGCGCGCTCGTCGATCTCACGCCGGAACGCTCGATGGAAATCCAGCGTGCGCTCGGTCCCGACGTCGTCATGGCCTTCGACGAATGTCCCAACGCCAACATGACCGGCGCGGAGCTGCGCGAGTCCACCGACCGCACGCTGCGCTGGCTGGAGCGCTGTCTTACCGTCGGACTCAAGCCGCACCAGGCGCTCTTTCCCATCGTGCAGGGCGGCATGGACGGCGCGCTCCGCGAGTCCTCCGCACGGCGGACGCGCGAAACGTTCCCCGGTGCGAAGGGCTACGCCATCGGCGGACTCAGCGTCGGCGAGACACGCGAGCAGACCTACGCGATGCTCGAACACAGCATCGGCGAACTGCCGGACGACCGGCCGCGCTATTTCATGGGGCTTGGCACGCCGCGCGATCTGGTGGAGGCGGTCGACCGCGGCGTCGATCTCTTCGACTGCGTTCTGCCGACGCGCAACGCCCGCAACGCGCGCGTCTTCCATCCCGGCGGAAACCTGAACCTGCGCAACGCGCTGCACCGCGGCGACGCCTCGCCGGTGCAGGAGGGCTGCGACTGTCCCTGCTGCGCGGAGGGATTCAGCCGCGGCTACCTTCACCACCTGTTCAAGGCGGACGAGATTCTCGCGTGCATCCTGGCGACGCAGCACAACGTGCGCTATCTGATCCGGCAGTGCGAGGAGATGCGAACGGCGATCGTGGAGGGAAGATGGGGCGAACTGAGGGAGAGGATTCTGCGGGAGACGGAGGCCGCGAAGTAGCCGCTCGGACCGCTACCGGACCGCGATCACCATCGCCGTCACGTCGTCGCCCTGTTCGATTTCTCCGCGCCACCCGTCGATCATGTCGGCGATGCGGTCGAGGGTTTCGCGCGGCGTTCTCATCGCGCACTCGCGCAGGGCGTTTCGCAGACGGTCGATTCCGAACTCCTCCCCCGCGGCGTTCACCTGCTCGGTGGCGCCGTCCGTGTAGAGAAGCAGCCGGTCGCCGGGACGCAGCTCCACGGACTCCGCGTCGCCGTAGAACTGCCCCGGGGAGAGGCCCAGCACCAGGCCGCCGGTCTCCAGTTCGATGAAGCGGTCCTCGGCCGCGCGATAGAGCAGCGGCGGTTCGTGGCCCGCCATGACGTAGGAGAGGCGCCTGCCGCCGTCCTCGATGCGCATGAGCAGCGAGCTGACGAAAAGACCGGGTTCCAGGTCCTCGCAGAGCAGCGAGTTGAGACTCGACATGATTCCCGCCGGCGGAAGGTCGGTACAGGAGAGCACGGCCTTCAGGTACGCGCGCGCCGTCGTCATGATCATCGCCGCGCCGATGCCGTGGCCGGTGCCGTCGCTGATGGCGAAGAGCGGGCCGGCGGGCGTGGGAAACACGCCGTGATAGTCGCCGCCGATGCGCGCGGAGGGATGACTGAAGGCGTGGGCCTCGACGGTCTCCGTCTCGAAGTGCTCCAGGGGCAGAAGCGCGTCGTGGATGCGGTTGGCCACGTCGAGCTGCATCCGCACGTCGCGGCTGGCGAGTTCGCGCCGGTGGTGCAGACAGTTGCCGAGGGCCATCGCGGCCTGGCTCGCGATTCCGCCCAGCAGTTCCAGCGTGTGGCGCGGGAAATCCCGCGGCCTGCTGATGACGTCCATGTAGAGCACGCCGTGCACGTCCTCGCCCGACACCAGCGGCACGCAGACGACGGAACCGATCCGCCCGAAGAGGATGCTCTTGCTGTCGGCCGCCATTTCGTCGAGGGACGTGTCGGTGATGACGATGGCGGAGAGTTCCTTGAGCGCGCGGCGGACGACGGTGCGGCTGACCTGGAGACCGGCGGGGGGCGCGAGATCGCCGGTTCGCGCGCGCGACGCGAAGGGCACCATCTCGCCGCTCTTCTCGTCGCGAAGCAGCAGCGCGGCGCGGTCGGGCCGGATCACATCGGCGATGGTGTCGAGCAGGATGCCGGCCAGGCGCTCCATCTCAAGGCAGCCGCGCAGTCGGTCGCTGAACGTGTAGATGAGCTGGAGCCGCGCCAGCGGATCGCGCGCGGTGTCGAGGGACTGCTCGTCGAGGCGGAGAAAGGCGGACGTGTGGCCCGCGACGGGAACGCTGAGAACGCTGGTGGAATCGTCGCCGGGTTCCTCGATCTTCGAATCGGACGGGCCGAGACTGACGCTGCCGGCGTTGAGCGGGTCGAAGACGAGAACCGTGCGACCGATTTCGATGCGGTCGCCAGGCCGCAGCGCGACGGACCCGTCGATGCGCGCGCCGTTGTGCCACGTTCCGTTTCGGCTGCCGCAGTCGGCGAGAACCCATCCGCCGTCGCCGGGACGAAGCTCGGCATGGTGGCGCGAGGCGCGCCCGTCGTTGACGTAGATCCCGTTCTCGGGATCGCGCCCGAGGACGATGGCGTGGTCCGGCAGTGGCCAGGCGCCGCCCCGGCCCGGTCCGTCTGTGGCGACCAATCGCGGCATACGCGTCCAGAGCCTTTCGGAAACCGACGCGTTCAGGCTTCACGGCGGCGCCGCGCACGTCCAGAGGGATTTGTGCGGGCGGGGCGAAATGCGACCGGGCCGCTGTTTCCAGCGGCCCGGCCCTGCGCGGAAACGCGGGGAGGCACCCCCGCGCCGAACTCCTATTCTTCCGGTGCGCCCAATACCGGAAGAATCATGCTGACCTTCAGGCCGCCGAGGTCGGAGCAGTTCGAGGCTTCGGCGCGACCGCCGTTCTCCTCGCAGAACTTGCGCACCATGGCGAGTCCGAGGCCGGTTCCCTTCGAACCCTTGGTCGAGTAGAACGCCTCGAACAGACGGGGGAGTTCCTCCTCGTTCACTCCCGCGCCGCTGTCGGCGACGGACAGTTCGAGCCAGTCGCCCTGCCAGTCTACGGAGAGGCGGACGCGCCCGCCGGCGCGCGTCGCGTCGAGCGCGTTGCCGAGCACGTTCGACAGGGCCCGCACGAGACGCTTGTCGTCCAGGGGAACGGAGCGGCTCGCGGAGACGCGAATGTCGAACTCGTGCGTGTCCGTCCAGGGCGGAACGAGGAACTCGTCGAGAACCTCGTGGACGATTTCCGCCGGATCGCAGATGCTCAGTTCAGGCGTACAGGCGTGGGAGTACTCCAGAAGCTCGGAAACCAGGTGCTGCATGCGCCGCGTCGCCCGGTCGACCAGGTGGTGGCCCTTCTCCAGGATGTCGTCGTCCGCATGGGCGGTCTTCGACTGGTGGAGGAGATACACGGAGCCTTCGAGAATCTGGACGATGTTCTTCATGCAGTGGGAGATGGTGGCGGTGGTTCTTCCGATGGCGGCGAGGCGCTCCTTCTCGACGATGTCGCTTTGCAGCTGGTGGTTCGAAAGGCTGAAGGCGAGCATCGTCGCGAAGACCGACACAGTGGAGAGATCGGAGGGAACGAACTGCCGGCCGCCGTGGAAGGAGGAGAAGGAGACCGCGCCGAGGAGCTGGTCGCGCACGAGGAGCGGCGCGCAGACGGCGCTGCGGACCACGCTCTTGCGGCTGGAATTCGGATAGTCCCCCTCGATGAGGCGGGGCGTTCTGTTGTTGAGCACCCACGAGGTGATGCTTCCCGGCGACGGGTTGATCGTGTCGCCGACCTTCAGGTCGCCGGGCATTCCGAACCCCGCGACGACTCGCAGGCTGTCGCCGTCCTTCAGGACGACCGTCGCGCGATCGACCTTCAGGCGGGCCTTGAATATCTTCAGGAGGCGGGCCATCTGGCCGGCGGGGTCCTCGGAGGGAAACAGCTCCTCGGACGCGCGCGTCAGGGCGCGCAAGCTGTCCTCCATCGTGTCGCGCGATTCGTCGACGATGGGCTGGTTCTGGAGCTCGGCGAGAATCTCGTCGCAGGACGAACCGCGGCGCGCCAGGCAGATCGCGTTGAGGCGCGAGAGCGCGACGATGTCGCGCGGCAGGTCCGTGGGACAGACGACGGCGAGCCTGTTGGGGCGCAGCGTCAGACGCACGAGATTCGTCCAGCGCGTCACCGCGTCGACGGACATGTCGAGCGCCACGACGGCCCAAAGCGTTCCCTCGGGGCGGTCCTCCTGCCACGACGTCTTGCTCCAGTCGCCGGCCTTCAGGTGGATGAGACGTTCGCAGCGGTCGCCGATCCGCGCCTGAAGATTCGAGGCGAACTCGTCGCCGCCGCCGACCACCAGCAATGTCAGCGTGTCGGATGTCGTTGCGGTGTCCCTGATGCAGAATGTTCCGTCGCCGCTCATGGGCCTGTCTCCTTGTGGAAAGTCTCGTGGTTCATGGTTCGTATTTCAGTCGGGGGCGTCATCGGTGCCGTGGAAGGCGTATCCCTTGCCGCGAACGGTGGCGATGGCCGGGGGGTCGGTGTCGTCGCGCAGCTTCTTGCGGAGTCGCGTGACCAGCATGTCGACCGTCCGGGTTCCGACGACCGCGCGGGGGTTGATGCGGTAGACGCGGGCGAGTATCTCCTCGCGGGCGACCGCCCGTCCGCGGTTGGCGACGAGATAGCGCAGCAGGACTTCCTCGCGGTCGGAGAGAGAGGCGCGCGTTCCGTCGCGGAAGACGACTTCTCGCTGGTCGAGATCGACGTGGCCGGAGGGGATATCGACCTGGCGGACGTCGGTCGGGCGTTCTGGCGAGCGTCGCAGCACCGACCGGATGCGGGCGAGGAGTTCGGGAGAGCTGAATGGCTTGACCACATAATCGTCCGCTCCCTTGTCGAGTCCCGCGACCTTCGTTCTCTCGTCGCCGCGTCCTGTCAGCATGATCACCGGCATGGTGGGCCGCGTGGCCTTGACCGCTTCCAGTATCTTCATTCCGTTCGGGCCGGGGAGTTCGATGTCCAGCAGCAGCAGATCGTAGTCCATGCGGACGGCCGATTCGATGCCTGTCTTGCCGTCGAACTCCTCGGCCGTTTCGTAGCCCGCCACCCGAAGCGTCGATACGATGCTGTCGCGAACCGGGTCGTCGTCTTCCACCACGAGGATCTTGTATCTGGCCATTGTCCGCGTCCCGTTCCGGGTTTCGTCGCGGGCTGCTTCCCGCCGACTCGATCAGGCCACATACTTGGCGTTCCTTCCGCCGGTGTCACTTCGAATTCGCGGTTCCGGCGGTCTGTGCGATGCCCAGAAGCGTCACTTCGTCGATTTCGACCCGCGTGCCGCCGGAGCCCGACTCGCAGCGGAAGCGGATTCCGAAGCCCGCCGCGCCGTTGGCGGAGGCCGGAACGGGAACCGTGCGGAAGGTCCAGGGGCGGTCCTCGTCGATGCGGTCGAATTCGATCCAGGTCTCGCCGCCGTCGATGGTGTAGTCGACGCCCAGGTACTCGTTCTCGCGGAGGCGCTTGGCGGTGACGGCGTACTGGAGCATGAGGCTCTTGTAGCCGCTCGTGGAAACGAACGTCTCCATCGCGGAGCCGCCGCCCATGCGCGCCACATAGCGGCCTTCGCCGGGCGCCCGGGGCGAGGGCGAGGTGCCGACGCCGACGGAGGTCCAGTCTTCCATGTCCGTCTCGAAGCCGTCGGCGAAGATCGCGACCGGCGCGGCGGGAAGCACCTCGAATTCGCCCAGAAGGACGTTCGCTCCGGATTCCAGGTCGAGAACGATCGTCCAGGTTCCGGGTGCGGTGTCGTTGAGGAGGAAGCGTCCCTCGTTGACGGTGGCCGTCGCGACCGACGTCTCGCCGTAGATCGTTCCGTGGGACTCGCGCATCAGGCAGAGCGACGCGCCGAGAGGCAGGTTGCTGCCGGAGACCGTGACGGTCACGTCGGAGCCGGTGGCGGCTTCGTTCGGGGTCACGGACTCGATGACCGTTTCGGCGACCGCGACGGACTGGCCGCTCATCACGAGCGAGTAGGCCTGCGTTCCGTAGACGGGCGCGCTCTTCGCGGAGACGGTGACCTCGATGGGGCCGGAAGCCGCGCTGCCCGCGGGGATCACGATCTGCTCGACGTTGTCGATGACGTTGTCGCCGGGAACGGCGTTGGCGGCGGGGTTTGCGGGGTCCAGCGTGAAGGGCATGTGGACCGTGCCGTCGGCGGTGCGAACGCGCACGTCGAGGTCGTTGACGAGCGTCGGCGTGCGGTCGTCGAGCCCGGGGGCGAAGGCGGGGACGCCGGGGGCGTCGGTCCAGCAGATCGTCACGACCAGGTCTTCGGCGCCGTCCCAGTTCGCGGAGAACGTGTCGGACATGGACCCTGCGTCGAGAACGCTCTCGACCAGCGCGTGGGAATCGGGCTCGGCGGCCTGGTGAAGGAGGGGTTCGATGGCGCCGACGGCATCGAGCAGCCCCCAGCCGTGGATGTAGTCGGGGCCGGGGTTTCCGATGTCGGTCGCGCCGTGAAGCAGGAGAGCCTTGATGGTGCTGGCGGGAAGCATGCGCCCGGAGAAGAGAATGCGGGCCTCATCGACGACCTGGGCGGCGGCGGCGGAAACCGCCGGTGCGGAGAAGGACGTGCCGGAGGAGCCGTAGTAGTGCTGGTCGTTGCTGCTGCCGGCGACGCGAACGTTGTCGCCGACCGCCACGAGGTCGGGCTTCACCCGGCCGTCGTCGGCGGGACCCCAGGCGGAGTAGGCGGCGGGCGTCGCGATGGAGGGGGTGCGAACGCCACCGGCGGCGGCGGAGGTCACGGCTCCGACGGTCAGGATGTTCTTGGCCGTCGCGTCCGAAATGATCGTGTCGTAGCCGCCCTGGTCGCTGCCTTCGTCGAAGGGGGCGGTGTTCGCGTTCCAGGTGGCGGAGGCCCAGGCGTAGTTGCTGGTGTAGTAGTACGTGCCCGAGCCGTCGCGGGGTCCGCCGTAGACGTCGTCGCGGTCGTTGCCGGCGGCGCGGACGGAGAGAACGTAGGGCGCGCCGTAGATCAGGGAGTCGAACTGCCAGGCGCGATACCCGTAGGCGCCGAAGTTGGCGTCCTCGCGGTTTCCGCCGTCGGAAAGCGGAGAGTGGGCGGCGCCGAACCAGTACCAGCCCGTCGTTCCGCCGTAGGAACCGTAGGCCCACCCGTGGGTGGTTCCGTAGGAGTGGTTCGCGATCTGGATCTTGGCGGTGTCGGCGGGGGAGGCCGCGCCGTTGAGAGTGAGCTCGCCGGTGTCGTTGCCCCAGTTGAAGACCTGGACGTTCGCGGCGGGGGCGCCGCCGTGAAGCTCGGGATTCACGCCGTCGGCGGCGACGATGCTGGCGACGGCCGTGGTGTGGCTGTTCATGCCGGTGGCTTCGCGGTTGGCGACGCCGGTGAACTCCTGGTGCGAGACGCGTGCGGCGCCCTGGTCCCAGATGCCGACGTTGACGCCTTCGCCGAAGAGCATTCCCGCGCTGTGCAGTTCCATGGAACCGGAGGACACGGCGACATCGGTCGAGAGCGATTCGTTGTAGACGGGAACTCCGTCGGCGGACATCTCGAGGAGTTCGTAGCGGTTGCCGTTGTCGTGGACGCCTTCGGCGCGCCAGCCGCTGCGCTTGGCGATGGAGTGGGACTCGGCGCGCTTGGCGGCGGCCTTTGCGGCGAAGGATGCCGCCTTGGCGTTGCGGACGGAATCGTTGGCGAATTCGCCGATGGTGGGGTTCGCCGCCAGACCGGCGGTCGCGAGAGCCGCGGCGAGAGTTGAAACGATCCGTCGGGTCTGCGTTCCGCGTGTGGTACCGATGAGTGCCTTCATGGTGTGCCTCCGGGGGGATCGGGCCGATCCCGTTTGATTTCGAGGCAAGGTGTAGATCGAACCGGGGCCCGTGTGTGTAACACATCGGTAACAGCATGAATCCATCCGGTATTTATTCGGTGATTTTCCGGCGGTTCGAAAATCCGCCGCTAAACGGACGGGCGGGCCGGCGGGGTGTCGGAGACCGCCAAAAGAGTCCTTGTCGCAACGACGATAAGGCCGTAAGCCCACTCCCTTGAACAGGAAGCGCCCCGGTCCGGCGGACATCGGGGCCAGGTGCCGACCGGGGTGCGACCGCGATGACGAGACCGACACCTTCCGAAAACCGCGTGATCGAGGAGTTCGCCAAGCTCGGGCGGACGCTTGGCCGGGCCAGGTCCATCCCGGAGGCGGCCCGCGTGATCGTCGATACGGCGAAACGCCTAGTCGGCTGCGACTGCGGGTTCGTGAACGTCTTTCCGCGGGACACGACGTACTTCGAGACGGTCTACTCGGTGGACACGATCGACGGCGAACGGGTGGAGAGCACTCCTAGCGGTCGCCGCGACGGTGCGGCTGCGTGGATGGCCCGTGTGGTTCCCAACGGCCCCCGCATCATCGATTCCGACCAGGAGGCCATCGATGCGGGGCTGCTGGTCTTCGGTTCCGGAAGGCGGTGCAAGTCGCGCATGTTCGCCCCGATCAGCACGGAGGACTCCCAGATCGGCGTGATCTCGATCCAGAGCTATCGGCAGAAGGCGTACGACAAGGAGGACCTTCGTCTGCTGGTGGCTCTCGCGGACCATTGCGCGGGCGCGTTCGAGCGCGTTCTCGCGGAGGCGGAGCTGATCGACCTCAACCGCGATCTGGAAACGCGCGTGGAGATGAGGACCGCGGAACTGCGCGAGTCCAACGATGAACTGTCTCGCGCGACGCGGCTGAAGGACGAGTTTCTCGCCTCGATGAGCCACGAGCTGCGGACGCCCCTCAACGCGGTGCTTGGTCTGACCGAGGCGCTTCGCGAAGGAGTCTACGGCGAGCTGACGGACCGGCAGGTCAAGCCGATGGCGCGGATCGAGGAGAGCGGCCGGCACCTGCTGGAACTGATCAACGACATCCTGGATCTCTCGAAGATCGAGGCCGGAAAGCTCGACCTCGCGGTCGAGGAGTTTCGCGTCGAAGACCTCGCGCGCCAGGCCGTCCGCTTCGTCCAGCAGCAGGCCATGCGCAAGAACCTCGACGTGTCCGTCGATATCCACCCCGAGGCGGAGACCGCCCGGGGCGACGCGCGGCGCATCAAGCAGGCGCTGGTGAATCTGCTCACCAACGCGGTGAAGTTCACTCCGTCCGGCGGCGCCATCGGGCTCGACGTCGTTCCGGAGCCTTCGGCGGGAATGCTGGCGATGACGGTTCACGACACGGGCATCGGCATTCCCCGCCAGCAGCAGCACAAGCTCTTCAAGCCGTTCGTGCAGCTCGACAGCGCTCTGACCCGCGAGCACGCGGGCACGGGCCTGGGCCTCGCGCTGGTTCGCCGGCTGATGGACCTTCACAACGGGTCGGTCACGGTCGAATCCGCCGCGGACAGGGGAAGCCGCTTCACGATCCGGATTCCGTGGGAGCCGCGGATCGCGAAGAGCGACGCCCGCCGGATCCTGGCCCGCGAGAGTGGCGAGGTCTCCGTGCCGCTGCCGCTGGAGGACCTCTCCGCGGACATGTCGGCGGGGCAAAGTCTGCGGCGGGTCACCGGGCTTCTCCGCCAGCGGGGATGGCGGATTCACCATTCCCGGACGGACGGAAGCGCGATCCGGATCGACGGCGGTTCGAGGCCCGATCTGGTCGTCTTCGACGCGTCGTCGAGCAGCGAGACGCTCGCGAGGCTCGTGGGACGCGTCGGAAAGGTCACCGCACTGAGCGGCATTCCGGCGATCTTCGTGGGTTCCACGGACACCATCGACTACGCGACGCTCGCGGAGCTGGCGGTGCTGGAGGCGGAGGGCGAGCCGATGTCGCGAATCGAGGCGCTCGTCGGCGATCTCGTGGAGGGCCTGGAGGGGGGAAGCGCGCTGGTTCTGACGGCGGGCGCGAAGGAGCGGGTCAGAGTCCTCGTCGCCGAGGACAACCAGATCATCCGGAACTCGCTTTCCGAGTATCTGCGCGCGAAGGGCTGCGACGTGGTTACGGCGGTGGACGGCGTCGCGGCGCTGAAGGCGGCGACGGAACACGCGCCGGACATCATCCTGCTGGATATCCAGATGCCGCGCATGAGCGGATTCGACGTTCTGCGACAGTTGCGCCTGGAGTACGCGACCATCGATACGCCGGTCATCGCGCTGACTGCGCTTGCCATGCCGGGGGACCGCGAGCGATGTCTTGCGGCAGGTGCGACGGACTACCTGGCCAAACCGGTTTCGCTGCGGGAGCTGAGCGACAAGGTGCTGCAGTACGTTCCCGGCGGCGATGCGGACGCGAACGAGGAAACCGGCGATGACGGCGGCTGACAGCATTCGGGTACTCGCCGTGGACGACGATCCCGGCTCCCTCGACACGATCGAGGCGTTCTGCGCGCTCTCGGGATTCCGCTGCTTCGTCACCAGCGATCCGAAGGTCGCCGAAACGATGGTGCGCGAACTGCTACCCGACGTCGTGCTTCTCGACGTGATGATGCCGCGCATCAGCGGATACGACATCTGCCGCCGGCTGAAGGAAAGTCCCGACACGCGGCTGATTCCCGTCGTCCTCGTCACGAGCCTGGACACGCGCGACGACAAGCTGACGGGCATCGAAGCCGGGTGCGACGACTTCGTGACGAAGCCCTTCGACCGTCTCGAACTGGCGGCGCGCATTCGCGCCCTCGGCCGGGTTCGCCGCCTGACGGAGAACCTCGACGCGGCGGAGCAGGTGCTGTCGAGCCTTGCCAGGGCCGTCGAGGCCAAGGACGGCTCGACGGGCGACCACTGCGACCGTCTGGCGCGGGCGTGCGGGGACTTCGGCAACGCGCTCGGTCTTGAACATCCCGACATCATCGTCCTCGAACACGCGGGAGTCCTTCACGACATCGGCAAGATCGGCATTCCCGAGGCGATCCTCCTGAAGGAGGGCAAGCTGACGGAAGAGGAATGGGAAGTCATGAAGCTGCATACGGTGATCGGCGCGGATCTGCTCGGTCCGCTCGTCACCATGAAGCGCGTCGTTCCCATCGTGCGCAGCCACCACGAACGCTGGGACGGCGCGGGATATCCGGACGGCCTGAAGGGCACGAAGATTCCGTATCTCGCCCGCATGTTCCAGCTGCTCGACGCGTACGACGCGCTCTCCAGCGACCGACCCTACAAGAAGGCGTTCACCCACGACGAGGCCATCGGCATCATGACGAAGGAACGGGACCAGGGGAAGTGGGATCCCGACCTGTTCGGATCCTTCGCCGCCTGGTCCGTCGAGCACGGCGGCATTCTCGGCAGCCGCCGGTAGGACAGCGCACTGTCCCGCTCCGCGACATCCAGGCCCGCCGTGGGTCTCTCCCATCCTCCGCCGCGAAATCCGCCGGGCGTCGCGGCGGGTTCGCTGCGCTCGTTCGCGCGACTGGCGGCGGGCCTCGCATGGACGCTTCTCCTGGTTCCGGAGCTCGTCGCCTGGGTCGTTCCGTGCCGCGACCGCAGGACGCGCCTTCGCCGCGCGGCGCGAATCACGCACCGGTGGGCGCGCGGAGTCGTTCGGGCGTCGGGCGTGCGGGTGCGCGTACGCGGACCGAAGCCGCCGCCGGGGGCGCTGCTGGCGGCGAACCATGTCACCTACGGCGACATTCCGGTTCTGGCGTCCATCGTTCCGACGCTGTTTCTCGCGAAACGGGAGATCGCCGACTGGCCCTTCATCGGATGGATCATGCGGCGGACGGAGCACCCGGTCACGTCGCGGCTCTCCGGCCGGGACCTGATCGGCTCCATCGGCGAGGTGCGCGAACGCCTCGATGCGGACGTGGCGGTCTGCATCTTCCTGGAGGGAACCACCACCGCCGGCGACCGCGTGCTGAAGTTCAACGCGCCCCTGGTTCAGCCGGCCATTGCGGCGGGTGCGCCCGTGGTACCGGTCGCGTTGCGGTGGCATTCGGCGAATCCGAAGATCAGCGTGCGCGACGACATCGCGTACTGGCGCGACGACGCGTTCGCCCCGCACATCCGGCGGTTCTTCGGGTTGGCGGGAATCCGCGCGGACGTGACGTTCTGCGCGCCGGTCCGGACGGCGGGCAGGACGCGCCGCGAGATCGCGACGGACGCGCGCGCGGCGATCGCGGGGACGCTCGGACTGGAGAACTCGCCGCTTCTTCCCGAGTACGAGGCGCGCCCGCGGCACGCTACTGCGGACGGCGCGACAGGAACTCCTGCTCCAGCTCCTCGCCGCAGTACTGGCACTTGACCGCTCCCGGCGAGTTGTTGCGGCTGCACTTCGGACAGGCGGTCGGCGCCTTGTTGGCGCGGACGCGGCCGTCGCGAACGCCGTCCAGCTCGTCGACGTAGATCAGCCAGTCGCGGAACTCGTCCTCGTGGATGACCTTCTTCTCCAGGAGCAGCATCAGCAGCGTCTGGATGATGAGGTCCTGCTTCTCGATACGGACGTTCAGTTCCTGCACGCTGGAGCGCGTCTGGGTGTCGACGGAGCTTCCCGCATTGCGCGAGATATTGTCGTAGGCGTGGTAGGCGGCGGCGGCGGCGGCGGTGTACATGAGGGCTGTCCTCCGTGGATTTGCCTGTACACTACCTGCGGCCCGGCGAAGTACTCAAGCGTGGTTGCGCCGAAAACGCGCCGGGCCGGGAATTTCCGATCCGGCGCCGCGTAGGGAACGCATGAGGAAACCCGAAGAGGATCCCTGGGCCCGGGCGAAGTGGTCCTCCGACCGCCCCACGAGAAAGGGCGGAGCCGGGACGCGCGCCCTTGCGCTCCTCTTCATGATCCCCGTCGGGGCCGTGGTGGCCAACGTCCTCGTCCTGATGCTGTTCGGCAAGTTCTGGTCGCTGGGATACGGAATCTTCGTGGGGCTGCCGACCTGGATTCCGTTCGGCGCCATCGCCGTGATCGGGGCCGTGCTGGGCGCGTTGTCGGTGCTCCTGTACTGGCCGACGGAAGAGGACTGAGGAGCGTCGGCGGCACACGCGGCGCGGGGAGGGGTAATGAACACGACATGCGCGGTCTTCGCCGGGTGCTTCGCTCTCGCCGCGCTTCTCTATGCGCCGGTCATGGACGCGTTCTTCATCTGGGACGACATCGTGCTCCTGCGGTGGATGTCGCCAGTGGGGGGGGGGGGGGTACTTGAGACGCTTCTTCCGATGGAAAACGGCTTCTGGAGGCCGATTCCCTTCGCAATGGTCTGGATCGTGGTGTGGCTTTTCGGCGCCAGTCCCGCCGCGTTTCACCTGGTTCCGCTGATTCTTCACGCGATCAACGCCACTCTGCTCTTCTCCCTGGCGACGCGAAGAGGACTCGCGCGCGTGCCCGCCGCCCTGCTGGCGGGTGCATTCACCGCGCATTTCGCGCTCTTCGCGACGGTCTCGATGATGCAGAATCTCATGGACATCATGACGGGAACGGGACTGCTGGCGATTCTGATCGTGGCGGACGGCAGGCACGACCGCCTGCCGACGGGGCCGGTCGCCGCGCTGTCGCTGCTGGCGCTGGCGTGCAAGGAAACTGCGGTGGTTCTGCCGATGCTCGGAGCGATGTGGTGGCTGGCGACGACGGAGGGGCCGTGGCGTGATCGCGTGCGGCGATCGCTTGGCGGGATGGCGATTCTCGCGGGCCTGAGCATCGGCGCAGTGGCCGCGATCGCCGCGTTGCAGATGACGTACGGCGCTTCGTATCTTGGCCAGCAGCGTCTCGGCCTGCATCCGCTCGCAAACGTGCGCCAGTTCGGCGACTATCTGCTCTCCGCCGTCTTCCCCTGGATTCACACGGCGATTCTTCCCTTCGCCGCGATTCGTCTCGAACACTGGATGCTTTGGGCGATCCGGCTGGCGACGCTCGGGGGTTTCGCACTGCTGGCGGTTGCGGCGTTCCGGCGACGGGGGTCATGGGGGGCACCGGTGGGCGCAGCGATGGCCGGGCTGGTGCTGGTGCTCGCGCCGCCCTCGATGCTCGACGTCCTGGCACCGCCCCAGCCGCGCTTTCTCTACACCGCCGCGATCCTCCTCTTCGTGGCTGCGGGAGAGTTCCTTCTTCGCGGCGGGCCCGTTGCGCGTCGAACGATCGCGGTGTTCGCGTGCGGATCGTTCGCGCTTTCGACGCTGTCCTTCTTCGCGTCGCCGAGCGTCGCGGACTATCGCGACACGGCCGATCGCGTCGAGCGGTTCGTCGCGGAGTCGCAACGCGTCTCGGAGGACTGGCGACCGGGCGACATCGTCGCGATCGTCGATCACCCTCACCCGCACCCTGGGCGAACGGACTGGCAGTGGTCCTACGGCACCGCGCTGTGGGACGTGTTTCTTCCGAACGCCGGTGTGGAGCTTCGCATCGGCAAGTCGGAGGACGCCGATCGCACGTACCGCTTCGCCGACGGAACGCTGGAACCGGCGGACGACTCGACCGGGGCGCGATAGAGCGTTCGCCTTCCGGTCTCGCGCTCGATCCTTCTGTCAGGAAAAAACGGGAGGCGATTCACCTTCCCGCCCCGTAGCTCGTGATGAGATTCCGGTACGCGGGAAGATGGTTGGAAAAGAGGGCGCCAAGTCCTTCGACGTCGTTTCTCCAGTCGCGGTGGAGTTCGCAGGCGACTCCGAACCAGCTCATCAGTTGCGCGCCCGCCGCCTCCATCCGCGACCAGGCTGCGGCGCGCGTGACCGTGTTGAAGGTGCCCGACGCGTCCGTCACCACGAAGACCTCGAAACCCTCTTCGAGAGCGGAGAGAGCGGGAAACGCCACGCAGACTTCGGTGACGACGCCCGCGATGACGAGCTGCCTGCGCCCGGTCGTCTTGACGGCCTTCACGAAGTCCTCGTTGTCCCACGCGTTGATCTGTCCTGGGCGGGCGATATAGGGGGCATCGGGGAACAGCGCCTTCAGTTCGGGAACGAGCGGTCCGTTGGGCCCGTTCTCGAAGCTCGTCGTGAGAATCGTCGGCAGTTCGAAGTACTTCGCCGCGTCCGCGAGAGCCAGTACGTTGTTCTTAAACTCGTCCGGCGAAAAATCGCCGACGACGTTGCAGAGACCGGACTGATGATCGACCAGCAAGACGGCCGCATCGGATTTGTCGAGACGCCGATAGGCGAAGTTTCCTGACATGATCGCTCCATTCGCGTGGGTCGGGCGCGGAACCGGCACCGTCGCGAAGATGCCGTCGAGCGAGCCGCCCCTTCCGAAAGATTGTCGTGCCTCTCGATTATTACGGTTCGGATCGCGCACTCCCCAGTCAACCTGAAACGCGAAACGCACTTCCCGACTTCGCGGGTACTGAGGAATCCTCCGTTTGACGCGCGGGAGGTCGTTCTCTATTCGCCTATTGGTTTCAGTCGAAGGAGCGGGCATGAAGAAGTCGTCGATCGCCGGGGCAGCGTGTCTCGTTCTCGCCGCCGTTTTTGCTGGGTTGTTCGTTCGCGGCCGCCAGGCGGAACCGGTTTCCGGCACGGAGCGGAGCGCCACCGCGATCGAGGCGTCCGCCGCCGCCGCCGCACCGCCGAAGATCGCGGACGCGTCTCCGACGGATATGGCGGACGGTACCGAAGCGGCAGGGGAGAGTACGACTTCAAGCAGCACGCCGATGGAAGCGGTCGCGTCGCCCGGGCAATTCGTCGTTGCGGGCCGGGTCTACGAGGAACGGACGAACGCGCCGGTGGAAGGCGTCGTTCTTGGTGCGGGCGGGTTTCTGCTCGGGCCGTCGGGCGAGATACAGCCCGGGGCGCATGTGACCACGGGCCCCGACGGGAAGTATCGCCTGGTGATCGATGCCGTCGAGGAGGGGAGGAGTGCGTCGCTCAGTCTGCGCCTGCCGAGCGGCTGGGTGATCGCGGAAAGACCCGTTTCCGAATACATCTTCGTCGACGCGCCACCGGCTGGGGAAACGGCAACGGTGGACATCGCTCTGGCGCGCGGCGTGGAACTCTCCGGTATCGTGGTCATGCCGGATGGCCGCACGCCCGTGGCCGGCGCGATCATCACGATGCAGGACCCGGCGAGCTACAGGGCCGGCACGATGTCGAGGTCCTGCGATTCGGAGGGGCGCTTCGCCTTCCCCGCGAAACCTGGAATGACGGTCAAGCTCTCCGCCAGAGAAGGGGGGCAGTCGGGCGGGGCGGAGGGGGAATCGACCGTGACCGTTCCGGCGGAAGGCGTTCCCGATTCGGTCACGATCGTGCTTCGTTCCAGCACGATCGTTCGCGGAGTCGTCGTGTCGGGTGGCGAACCCGTTCCCGACGCCCGCGTGTTTCTCAGCACCCGACCGTTCCAGGGGATGCACTATCGCGGGCGGACGGCCAGGACGGACGGGCAGGGGGCGTTCGAGTTCACGGGCGACTACGAGGGTCGCGTTCATCTGGGAGCGGAACCTCCTCCGGGCTCGCTTCTCGCGCGATCGGAACCGCAGACGCTCGATCTCGCGCGCGGCGAAGTCGTCAAGGGCATCGCGATCGAAATGCGGCGGGGACTCTTCATCGAGGGCGTCGTGACCGACGCGGACGGGCAGCCGATCGAAGGGGCGGCGATCCACGCCCGGATACGAACGGGTCCTGGTGCATCGACCGGCGGTCCGAACGCGCTGACGGACGGGGACGGCTACTATGTACTAGGCGGTCTGGGCAGCGACGAGGTTCTCGAATCCGTCTCGGCGCAGCACGCCGACTACCAGTACGAACACCGGACCATCTCCGGCATCGAAGAGAGTCCGGTGAATTTCATGCTGGAACGGCAGTTCGGAATTCCGATTCGCGCGGTCGCCGGCGATGTGCCGGTGGCGAGCTACGAGTATCGCGTCCTGCCCTTCTACGACAACGGCGGGACTTCCTATCTCGGAGGATCGGACGGGCTCAGCAAATGGACGAAGGTCTCGTCCGGCGACGGGCGAACGATGACGGAGCCGCGACCATCGAACCGATACGCCATCGAGGTGCGCGAGACCGACGGATCGGGAGGCCCGTCGGGGCGCATGGGCCGCGGCGAAGCGAGCGTGTTTCGCGGCGAGCGGACTGCGGAGGTCGTCGTCGATCTGGCCGGCGGACAGACCGTGCAGGGACACGTCGTGGCAAAGGAGAGCGGCGCCCCGGTGGCGGGCGCGACGGTCGGGCTCTTTCTGAAGGGGTACTGGCCTTCCGACGTCGATGCGTTCTCCGCCGCGTTCCTCTCCGGAGAGTCAGACGCCAGTGGCGCGTTCCGGTTCGAGGACGTTCCGGCCGGCAAGTGGACCGTGATGGCGGCGCTGGATGGCGCGGTCGAAGGCGTTTCCATCGCCGTTGGCGAAGCGGATGCACCGGAACCGGTGATGATCGAGCTGACGCTGGCGGTGCCCGTGATCGTCGTGGCGACGGACGAGAACGGCCGGCCCGTGACCGAGCCCCTCTACCACTTTTGGATCACCCGGCAAGGTACCGCGTTTCCGGAAATCCAGGGTCCGCTGGTACCCGATGCGGAAGGACAGTCGCATGTCGGCTCTCTGAGCACAGGCAAGTGGTTCCTTTGGATCGGCACGAAACCGACGCGGCAGAACGGGGACGCGAAGACGTCGTTCCGAATCGATAGCGGAAGCGAGACGAAGACGGTTTCCGTTCGGGTGACGCCGACCGTTCAGCTGGAGGGAACCGTCACCATCAACGGCAAGCCCTGGCCCGGCACGCCGCGGATATTTCTGGACGACCCGTCCACCTACATAGCGGCGCTCAGGCCGCTGGGCGACGGGCGCTACACGGCGGAGTGCCGTGCCGGAACGGTCTGGTACAATCTGGAGGCGAGCGATCACAGCGTCGGCCGGCGAATCGGAAGTCTTGCGGTCTCGTCGAGCAAGAACCCCGCGATCCGCGATATCGCGCTGGAGTTGTGCGAGGTCACCGTGGTTTGTCTGTTTCCCGAGGGAGAGGAGTTCCGCGAGGGCAGCGTGGGTTTCGTCCGGCAGGGAAGTCCGGAATCGTGGGGAGGAATGCCGATCACGCAAACGACCGACACGAAACTCTTCCGCGACGTGCCGGCGGGAGACTACGTCGCCACGTACCGGTCGCGCGACGGAGGCTGGACCGGCGAGTCGGAGGTCACCGCTGTTGGAATCGGGAACGAGAACGTCATCGTCGTGGAAGTCGCGGAGAAGGAGCGGGGGTACGTCGCGGTGGGCGGATGGGACTCGGCGAATCTTGGCACGGAGTTCGTCGATCTGCGGTTTCCCGCTCCGGCGGACCGAACGTCGTGGGGCGTCTTCGGTTTCCGGCTCGAACATCTCGAAGGCAGCGGCTCCGTCCAGATCTCGGAAGTCGTTCTGGAGATCGGCGGTTCGGAGATCGCGGCGTACCGGCGCCCGACGGAACTGAACGGCGACCAGGCGCTTTCGTGGAACGAGCAGAGAATCCGGCCGACGGCGGAAGGCGGGGGGACCGTCCGCGTTCGCATTCGCTCGCGGGGGGACGGCGATTCGAGGGGCGTCGTCTCCGTCCGGTAGCGCGCGGTTCCGGATTCCCGTTGCGAAGGCGCGGGGGGATGGCCACCCATTGCCGGGAAACGCCGAAGGGACGCCATTTCGTGCGCATCGCGGTCGTCGGTACAATCATGCGGGACGAGATCGAAACGGATTCGGGCGAGAAGCTCGAATCGTTCGGCGGCATTCTCTACAACGTGGTGGCGCTGGCGGCGCTGACGCGGGGGAGCGACCGCATCGTTCCGGTGTGCAGTCTCGGCGCCGACCATTTCGGCACCGTGACGCAGCGGTACTTCGGCGACTCGCGCCACGTGCAGGCGACGGGCGTTCACGCGAGCGCGGGGGGAACGGACGAGAACGTCATCACGTACGGCGGCGCGGGCGACCGCACGGAGCGAATGACGATCCGCACGGAACCGCTGACGCCGGCGCAGCTGGAACCCGCGAAGGACTGCACGGCGATTCTGATCAATTTCGTCAACGGCCGCGAGCTCGGCCTGGAGACGCTGCGCGCCTTTCGCGCCTCCTCATCCGCCCACATCCACCTGGATGTCCACAATCTCGGCAAGCGCATCGACGAGTCCGGAACGCTGGTGCGCGGTGAGCCGGCGGACTGGAAGGAATGGCTCGCGCTCGTCGACACGGTTCAGGCGAACGAGTGGGAGGTCGCGGCGATGCTCGGCTCGCGACCGGAAACCGGCGATGAGTTTCGGGCGGCCGCGACCGGTCTGCTTGGTGCCGTGGAGAATCTGCGCGTCGCGATCGTCACCGGCGGCGCGAACGGCGCGACGATCGCACACCGTCTGACCGGGGACCGCAGCGTCCGGACGATGCACGTTCCGGTGCTGCCCGTCGATGCCGTGAAGGACACGACCGGCTGCGGCGACTGCTTCGCGGCGGGCTTCGTCGTCGGAATGCAGCGCCACCGCAATCCGCTGCGCGCGGCGCTCGTCGCCACCGTGCTGAGCGGACTGAACGCGATCGGCGGGGGTCCCGAGGACATTCCCGCGATGATCCGCCGCATCGAACCGGAAATCCGGAAACACTACCGGGAACTGGACGCGCGAATCGCGTCGGGTTTCCTGGGCGACGAAGCGAACCCGGTTCCCTGAACCGAACCCTGCACCATCGACCGAGGAGCTCCATCATGAACCGCACCGCAAAAAGACTCTGGCTTGCCGGCCTGCTGGCGACGGGACTTCTGTCCTCCGGCGCCGCGCAGACATCGAAGCCCGCATCCGCACCGGCGAGCCAGCCCGCCGAGAGCGAACCCGTTGTCGAAAGCCAGCCTGCCGAGAGCGAATCCGTCCGGCGGCCGACGAGCCGCCCCGCCGCGTCGGAAAGCGGCCTGGTCCAGGCCATCGAGGCCGCGCACAACAAGGACGCGTGGTATGCGCAACCCGGGGTGAGGACGAACATCGTGGTCGAATTCGGCGGCCGAACGAGTGTGGAGGGGACGCTGACGATGGCGCCGAACGGTGGCGTCGCGCGGATCGACCGGGCGGCGGGCGGCGCGGTGATCTTCGACGGGGAGACGGCGTGGATTACTCCGGCCGACGCGGAATTCCCCGGCGCGCGCTTCCACTCGCTGACGTGGTCGTACTTTCTTGCCGCGCCCTACAAGCTCTCCGACCCGGGCGCGAACGTCGCCGAAACCGGAGCGCGCAAGATGTCCGGTCAGGAGTACGACACCGCGAAGCTGACGTTCGACGCCGAAACCGGCGACGCGCCCGACGACTGGTACTTCCTCTATGCCGACTCCGGCAGCGGCCTGCTTGGGAGCATGGCCTACATCGTGACCTTCGGCAAGGACGCCGCCGAGGCCGAACAGGAGCCGCACGCCATCGTGTACGGGGACTACCAGGACGTGGAGGGCATTCCCGTCCCGATGAAGTGGACGTTCCACAGCTGGAACGAGGCGCAGGGCATCCACGGCGATCCCATCGGCGTGGTCACGCTCGACGGTTTCGAGTTCGCCGCGCCCCCGGCCGGTGCGTTCGACAAGCCGGAAGACGCGCGCGAGGAGAAACTGCCGGAGTAGGGCGGAGGGTCAGTCCCGCAGCTTGCGCACGACGTCGGTCATGCGCAGCTGCGTGGGGACGTTGATCTGCTCGTTGCTGTGGGTCTCGGCGCGGCCCTCGCCCTTCTCCAGGGGAAGCGGCCGCCATTCCACGCGGCGTCCGGGCGCGCAGTCGTTCAGGCAGCGGAACCGCAGCGAGTTGAGCAGGACCTGCTCGGGCACGTCCGGCGGCACCGACGCGTTGATCCACACCTCGCGGCTCGGCCAGATGTCGAACGCGTTGTCGAACCGGACATGGGCGCCTTCGAGCCCGTCGAAGGCGACTTCGACGCCGCAGGCGATGTTCTTCGAGCGCACGACGACGACCGCGCGGCGCTTCGCCACGACGCAGTCGAGCCGCGCGTCGAGTTGCGGCTCGGCGAACTTCGCCCGGCGGGGTTCCACCGGAAGATGGAAGCCTGCGGCGACGACCGTCTGTCCGCTGCAAAGCTCCCCGGCGACGATCGCGTCGGTCGGGTCGTCGATGCCCAGCGACGCGTAGCCGAACCTGCCGGCGTCGGCCCGCCCGTCCATGGGAACGTCGAGCTCGATGTCGCGCCAGTCGATCAGTTCGCCGGAATGGCGGTAGGCCTTTACGCGAAAGACGAGCTTGCGATTGCCGTCCCAGCGGCGGCCGTCGTTGACGACGATGGCGCGGACGGCTCCGTCGCCGTCGGGGAGGAAGACGACGCTGACCGGCGCGTAGGCCTGTCGCAGCGCCCAGTACGCGAGTTTCGGCCGCAGCGCGTGGTCCACGACGGACCATGTGATTCCGGGCCAGCAGTCGTTGAAGTGCCAGAGGACCGACCCCATCGTGGCGGGGCGGCGCGCGCGCCACGCGTCGATGGCGGTGGAGACGGCGCGGGCCTGGACCCACTGGCTCATGTAGACGAGTTCGTCCAGGGACTCCGGCGGCCGCAGCTTCGCGAAGACATGCCGCAGGATTCGCGCGCTGCCCTCCTCCTGCTTCTGGTGCGCGTCGAGTTCGGGGTGGTTGAGCGTGTGGTCGTCGGCGCCGGTCCATTCGCGGATCGTGGACATGGCGGGAAGCGCCTGGAACCCGAAGCGCGACACGAAGCGCGCCTCGATCTCGCGATAGCGTTCGGGCGATTCCCAGGCGTCCCACACTTCGGCGTGAAAGTCGCCTTCGCGCGGATCGTTCGCCGCGCCGGGGCCGAAGGGCGTCGAGGGGAGATAGGGAATCGAGGGCGCGTACTCCTCGACGAGCCGAGGCAGCAGCCGGGTGAAGAGCCGGTCGCCGGAGCTCTCGCCCTCGCGCTTGCGGCGGTCCTCGTCCCACCACTTCCTCTCGTCGTTGCCGCAGAACAGAACGAGACTCGGATGCGTGCGCAGCCGGCGGATGTGAGAGGACGCCTCGCGCTGCACGTTCTGCCAGTACGCCTGGTAGTCGGGGTACTCGCCGCGCGCGAAGGGAAAGTCCTGCCACACCATGATGCCGAGTTCGTCGCACCGGCGGTAGAACGCGTCGCTCTCGTAGAGTCCGCCGCCCCATACCCGCAGCAGGTTCACGTTGGCGGCCGCCGCCATGTCCAGCAGCCGCCGCACGTCGTCGTCGGACACGCCGCCGGGATACATCGAGGGGGGAAGCCAGGTCGCTCCGCGCACGTAGACGGGCTGGCCGTTGATGCGGAAGTGGAACCCCTCGATGACGCCCTCCGAAACGAGCTGGACGGAGCGGAGGCCGAACAGGCGTTCCTGCTCGTCCACCATGTCGCCGTCGATGCGCGCGACGATGCGTGCGCGGTAGAGCGTGCGGCGGTTGAGGCCCTCGGGCCCGTGTCCCAGCGGCCACCAGAGCACCGCGTTGTCGATGGCGGACTGGTGCGAGAACCGGAACGTGCCAGCCTTGACCTTGAAGACCTTGCGCTTCTCGTCGATGAGCGCCGACCGGTAGTTCGTTCCCGACCCGACGGGTTCGAGCCGTTCGATGGTGCAGTGGATATCGACCTCGTTGGGCGCGAAGGCCTCGATGTCGGCCTCGATGTTGACCTTCGCCGACGCGTTCGTCAGCGCCACGACGGGCATGTTGAGGTGGCGCAGCCGCATGCGGTCGAGCAGCCGCAGCGTCACCTGGCCGGGAAAGCCGCAGCCCGAAACGCGGGGACTGACGGGGGAGCCCGTCAGGTACTGGGGACGGCGGTTGTAGACGCGGCTGCGGTCCCAGTCCGCCTCCAGCCGCCCGTGCTCGACCTCTCTGGCACCGGCGCGGCGCACCGCCGATTCGAAGTGGACGACCAGCGAGTTCTCGCCGGGGCGAAGGTGGCCCGTCACGTCGAGCCGGACCGGCAGAAACCAGTTGATGGATTCGTGGATGCACTCGCCGTTCAGATAGATGACCGCGTAGGTGTCGAGCGCCTGGAACGAGAGCATGACGCGGTGGTC
>JAJFLJ010000014.1 GCA_021772755.1 Candidatus Sumerlaeota bacterium | reverse complement strand
GGTGCTTGCGCGGCTGAACGGCTTTTCGCTGCTGCGGTGCCAGCTGGAAACGGGGCGCACGCACCAGATCCGCGTGCACTGCTCGCACGTCAATCTTCCGATCGCGGGGGACGAGACCTACGGCGGCACCGAGCACCGCGCGCTGGAGAAGGTGCAGCACGCGCCGTCGGCGCTGCGCATGGCGCTGAAGAACCTGAAGCGGCCGTTCCTGCACGCGCGCACGCTGCGGCTTCGCCATCCGGAGTCGGGCGCGTGGACGACGTTCAGCGCGCCGCTGCCGGAGGAACTGCGCGTCGTGCTGGAGGCGCTGTCGCCGGGGACGGACTTCGAGGAACTGCTCTCGCGCGAGATCGGATAGCGCTCAGGACGCGTCCTTCTTCGGCGCGGGGTTCTTCCTCTTCCTCGCCTTGCGCGGCGGCGGATCGCCGAGGCTCTTGCCGCCGGTGCGTTTGCGCCAGGACTCTTCGCGGCGGTCCCAGTAGAATTCCTTCGCCATGACGCGCACGATACAGGCGGCGGGAACGGCGACGATCATTCCGACGAAACCGAACTGCGCGCCGAGAACGAGCGCGACCATGACGGCCACGGGGTGGAGCTGGGCGCTCTTGCCGACGATCTTCGGCTGGAAGACGAACCCGTCGATGGCCTGGATGATGGCAAAGAGCCCGACGACGAGGCCGCTGTAGACGAGCTTGGCCTGGGCGCCGTCGTGGGTGTCGCTGAGGATCATGTAGAGCACGGCGGGCGTGGCGCCGATGATGGGGCCGAGATAGGGGATCAGGTTGCCGACGCCGGCGATGCAGCCGATCAACAGCGCGTACTGCTTCATGCCGAGGGCGAAGAGCCCGAGAAACGTCAGCAGGCCGACGAGCACCGCCGAAGTGACCTGGCCGCGGATGAATCCGCCGACGGCGGCGTCGGTCTTCGCCGTGACGTCGAAGAAACGCGCCTGGTGCTTCTCGGGAACCATGACTTCCGCGACGGCGCGGAAGCTTCCGAAGTCGACGAGCAGATAGAAGCCGACGAGAACGACGAACACGAGGAAGACGACGGAGCCGACGAGGGAGCCGACGAAGGAGGCGACCCATGCGACGGCCTTGCCGACGATGCCGGCGCCTTCGGAGGCGGCGGAGGTCGCGGCGCTGCGCACGCTGGAACTGGCGAGGGCCTTCTGGCCGAGTTCCTCGAGATCGACGCCGCGGTTCTGCAGGAACGAATCGATGCGAACGAGCAGCATGTCGGCGCTGACGCGGCCGGACTCGCCCTCCTCGAGCCACATCCCGCGGCGTTCCGCCATGCCGCCGATCGAAACCGACGAGCCCGACGACCGCTGGAGCCACGCGTTCAGACGCGCATCGACCTTGCGCTTCTCCTCGTCGGAAACGTCGTCCGCCTGGGCGGCCCACTGCCCGAACGCCATGCGAACGGTCTCGTCGGAAAAGACGATGTCGGCGGAATAGTCCTTCGACCACTCGCCGAGCCATTCGTCGAGCGACTTCGCGGTCTCCGGCGCGAGGGCGGCCTCGCTTCCCATGACCTTCCCGTTCACCCAGGGAATGACCTTCTCCGACGCGGTGGTTCCAATGCCCTTGTACGCGGACGAAATCTGGGTGGTGAGAATCGGAACGACGATGGCGACGAAGATGCCGACGATGAGCAGCAGCAGCAGGTTCACGATGACGACCCCGCCGACGCGCGTGAGATGGAAACGGCGCTCGGCGACGTTGACGATGGGATTGAAGAGGTAGGCGATGACGAGGGCGACGATGAAGGGGGAGAGGGCGCCGACGATCGTCGAGACGACGGGCCAGACGAGAACGAGCGCGGCGATGCAGCCGCCGGCCACGATCATCCATCCGATCAGCAGCGCCACCCGGCGCAGCTGCGGGTCGAGCTGCAGGACTGGTCTTTGATCGTCGCCCATCGGTCGAACTCCCCGTCTTCGCTACGAACCGGCCGTCGCGTTATTCGAACGCGTCAGAATTTCCAGCGCAGGCTTCCGTCGGACTCCATGTCGTTGATGCGCCGGCGGGCGCGGGTGCGAAGCAGGTTGTCGACGTACGCCTCCGCCGCCAGTTCCATCAGCACGTCGTCCGGCAGCTCCTCGCGGGGGCGTTCCTCTCCGACGTACCAGGTCACGACCGTTCCGTCGCCGGTGGATCGCGGATCGGAGAGCGTGCCGGGCGTCATGCGTTCGAAGTCCAGACCGAGACTTTCGCGCGCGCGCGATGCGGAGTACACGCCATCGACCTCGAAGAGGAAGTCGGTTTCCGGCGCGGACTCGCGAACCAGACGGCGGACGATCTGGTCGGGGAACGCGTAGGCGCTCGCGCCGGTGAGTCCGGCGCGCTCGGCGAGTTCCGCCGCGGTGTCGCGGGCGACGGTGCGGTGCAGCGCGACGCCCTGGCGGGCGGCTTCGGCGAGTTCCGCCTCCGTCATGGCGGAGGGGTTGCGCGGCGTCGTCGTCAGGCGCCAGACGGTGCGGTCGTAGCTGGGGGCGATGTCCTCGCGATGATCGTCGAGCCATGCGCGGACGTCCGTCTCGTCCGGTTCGAGCGACGCGCGGACGTGGCGCTGGGCGAACTCGGCGCGAACGAGCGTTTCGGCGAGGTCCAGCGCGTCGAGATAGAAATCGTTCCGCGCGCCGGCGCCGTACTGCACGACGAGCTGGCCGCGAAGGATCTCGCGCGCGTCGCGCCGCATGGCGCCGGGGACCTTGCGCGTGGTGACGCGGGCGTATTCGGGATAGAGGGAGAGGAACTCGCCCTTCGTCAGCGTGAAGTCGCCGACGCCCAGGTACTCCATGTCGTCGGCGAGAAGATGGAAGTAGTCGGTGCGGTCGCGCGCGAACTCCTCGCGGAGGCGTTCGCGAACGACGACGTCGAACTGCTTCTCGTAGTGCGGGGGAAAGAGGATGTCGCGAATCTCCGGGGCCACGGCCTGAACGGGGACCGCGCTGGCGGGACGGCGTTCGAGCACCTCGACGAGCGTCGCTCCGGTGGTTTCGGCGAGGGGCGTTCCGATCTGCGTGACTTCCAGACGAAAGGCCTGGCTCTCGACGGTTTCCGTCGCGTCGCCGCGTCCCTTGCGCACGACGAGGGATTCGCCGGGCGCGCCGACGCGGTACTGCTCGTTGTCGTCGAGGACGGCCCGCAGCCCGCCGCGACGAACGGCTTCGTCGCGAATGCGGGCGGCCTCGCGCAGCGCCGCGTCGCGGGCTTCGATGGAGGGGTTGGCGTAGGGCACGCGCAGGACCCGCAGAACGACGGTCTCCGGTTCGCCGTACCGCTCGGGGTGGTCGCGGTAGAACCGGGCGATGTCGACGGGCGAGACCTCGACCGTGGGGCGGACGCTGCGTTCGGCGAAGGCGTGGAACGCGGCCGGCGCCGCCAGGATGCGGCGGGCCTTCCCGGTGTCGATGCCCGGCTGGTACTCGTCGGCTTCGGGCATTTCGGCGACGATGCGCGTTTCCAGCATGTCGTAGATGACGCGCTCGACCTGGGTCGAGGTGTTGGCGCCATCGGAGGAATTCGAGCGGTCGCGCACGATCAGGGGGTTGCCGCCCTTGAGGAGCAGCCAAACGTAGACCTCCTGCTCGTCGATGAGGTCGCCGCGAACGACCGCCAGCCCCCGGTAGGGGTCGGGGGTCCAGTCGTCGCGAAAGACGGGCAGGGGCGGTGCGGCGGCCACGGGGGGTGCCGGTGCCAGCAGGGGCACCAGAAACGCCGCGGCGCGGAGGAGATTTCGACGGTTCCGTGTGATCATGCCGTTTGCATGGCCTGGGTCGGGTGTGGGAATCGACAGAATTCAGGATGCGTCTGGCGGAACGTGGCGCAAGCATGGCTTCACCGGTGCGAATCGGAATTCTTTCCAGGAGGCGATCATGGCTCGACGGACGGCAATGGCGGCGATAGCGGCGGGGCTGGTGGCGGCAGGGGCCCAGGCGGGCGAGAAGGAGGACATTCTGGCGGAGATGCTCCCCGCGCAGGGGCTCGATCGCTTCGCCCAGGTGGAGGAATTGCGCTTTTCGTTCGTGGTCCAGCGCACCGATTCCCGGACCGAGCGCCACTGGGAATGGCGCCCCCAGGAGGACCGCGTAACCCTGACCCAGGGCGAGAGCCGGGTTTCGTGGGTTCGCGGCGAGATGGCGGACGCCCCGGAGGCGGTCGCCACGGCGGACCGCCGGTTCGTGAACGACTCGTTCTGGCTGCTTTGGGCGCTGCATGCCTCGTGGGCGCCGGACGCCGGCCTCGAACGGGTGGACGAGGACACGGTGCGGCTGAGCTATCCGGCGGAGGGCGGAGGCTATACGCCCGGGGACGTGTACGTCATCGACCACGACGACCGGGGGCTGACGACCCAGTGGGCGTTTCACCGGGGCGGGTCGGAGGAACCCTCGCTGGTCTGTACCTGGGAGGACTACCGCCAGGTGGGGCCGCTGACGATCGCGGCGAACCATCGTAACGAGGGCGGATTCCATCTTTCCTTCGAGGGCATGGCCGTCAAGATGGCCGGCGATCCCGAATGGAAGTTCGCCACGCCGAAAAGCGCCGATTGACGGCGGGGCGCCGGTCGGCGGGTGATCGTTTCCTGCGGAACTCCGAAACCCGGACAGGAGGCCAACGCGTGTGGGCTGCGACGTCGCGAGGTTCTTTCGCGGAAGACGCCGAATGATTCCGTTGCTGGCGGTTCTGCTGCTGGTGGCGGCGGTCGGCGTGGGATACATGATCGCGCGGCGCGGTTCGACGCGGCACATGGAACGCGGCGAGTGGGAGGCGCGCTGGCGCGAGGACGCGCAAAGCCTGCGCCTCTGGTCGGAACAGATGAACGAGGCGACGGACCTGCTCGTCGCGATCATCGAAGCGAACCCGGCGGATCCGCTGGCGATTCCCACGGCGACGGAGCGCGCGGCGGCGCGCGGCGCGTGGTGCCGCGTCGCCGACATCGGCATCGGCATTCACCGGCGCACGGCCGTTCACCGCGACTTCATTCTGATGTGGTCGGGCGGTTCGCGGCGGCCCGACCGCATTCGCGGCTTTCTGTTCTGCGACGCGGCCGACCTGACGCTGCAGGAGATGGCGCTCCGTCTCTCGAACGCCGTCGCCGCCAATCCGAAGTGGCGCAAGATCCTGAACGAGCCGCAGCCCGGTCTCGGCCTGGAAGAGGGCGGCTACGACTATCTGCGCGACCAGGTGCACAATCCCGAACGGTTCGCGCGCCAGTACGCGGCGGCGGGCTATCTGGCGTTTCTGAAGACGCTGAAGGATTTCGACGTGACGCGGAGCGACGCCGACGCGGCATGGCTGCTCGCCGAGTGCGACCGCCTGCACGCCATCGTCGCGGACCGCTACCGCCGCGAGGGGGGAACGTACGTCGTTCGCCAGACGTCCGACATGACCGGCGGCGTCGCGCTTCGCGCGTGGTTCCCCGTGCAGAAGTCCGTCGCGAACACGATGGGCAACATCCGGTTCCGGCGCGGGGGAGAGTACCTGATCGGGCCGGAACGCATTCGCGAACTGCGCACGCGCCTCCAGCCCGGCGACATCGGCGTGACGCGCAAGAGCTGGTATCTCTCCAACGCCGGCATTCCCGGTTTCTGGCCCCACGCGATTCTGCACGTCGGAACGCCGCAGGAGATGGAGACGTTCTTCGACGACGCGGACGTGAGGGAGTGGTGCCGGTCGATGGACGCGGGGGCGGAGTCGCTGGCGGACCTTCTCGCGCGGCGCCACCCCGAGGCGTGGACGAAATACGCCGCGACGGACCCGGCGGCGGAGACGCCGGGCGAGAAGGCGTTCATCGAGGCGATCGCGCCGGGCGTCGTCTTCCGCCTGCCGGAGGAGACGCTGGCGGCGGACTTCTGCGCGTTTCTTCGCCCTCGGCTGCCGAAGCGCGAGCTCGCCATCGCCGTCGAGCGCGCCTTCTCCCACGCCGGCAAGCCCTACGACTACAACTTCGACTTCACCACGAGCAGCGCGCTGGTGTGCAGCGAACTGGTGTACAAGGCGTACGAGAGCGACACGGGGCGAACGGGGCTGCGGCTGCCGCTGGACGCGACGCTGGGGCGGCCGATCCTGGCGCCGACGAACATCGTCCGCCTCTTCGACGAGGAGTGCGACTCGCCGGACCGCCAGCTCGACTTCGTCGCGTTCATCGACGCCCGCGAAGCGGACCTCAGCACGTTCGAGAGCGACCTGGCGACGTTCCGCACCTCGTGGAAACGCCCGAAATGGTACGCCATGACGAACTAGGGGTGATGGGGCAGGAGAAAGCACTGAAAGCCACCGCGTTTCGTGGCGCAGAATCGCTGTGATTGCCCTTCGATGAAGCATCTATTCACGGTCGCCGCCTGCGAGAACCTAAGTGTGGAACAGCGCCGTGTCGCAGGGCGGTTCTGGGGACCTGCCACCGCCCTTGTAGCGGGTTGTCATCGCGAGAATTGAGACAAAAAGCACCCTATTTGTCGAAAATATGGGCGAAGAAAACAAGAATGCAGCCGGCGAGGTGATGGCGAAGAAAAGGCGGCTTGGTGATTGACAGAGGCGCGCTCCACCGGGCATAACTTTACAACCATCGCAATAAACGGGGGATACCCTGCATGGACTACCGCCAAATCATCCTCGACTCACTTCCTCATTCGTTCATGGAAGATACCGTCAAGCTTCTATACCGGGTGTACCGGGCTTCCTATTTGGAAACCATCAACCACTTCCCACCCTCCGTTGCCCGCACGAAAGTTGGATACGAGCGCTGGGCCATGATGGAGAGAGACTGGCCATTGCTTGCAAAGAGGCACAGACTCTCCGTCGTTGAACAGCCAAACGCGAACGGCGGGTGGTACCACGTCGAGGTCGGCAACACCGATCTGGTCCTGACCCACTCGAAGGTCAACAATCCCGACAAGATGGTTCCGAAGGCGATCTTCCGAGACACCCTAGCAACAGGCAACCAGCCTGACTTCTTCCCGCACCTTCTTCCCACTCCAATCCCAATCGCTGCCCAACCCCGCCTTTATGTCATGCTTCTTCATGGTCCCGTGAGAGAGCACCGAGACACACCCCTCTTCGCTCACCTTGTTGTTCCAAACGCTGACTGTACGGAGTATCTGGCTCGCCTAGACCTCTTCAGGCATTGCTACCAGGTAGCTACAGAGCTCGCTGGCGCCAAGCTCGAAATCATCAAGCCCTCCGCGAGACCGGTCATCAAGAAGCTACCGAAGGAAGAAGGTGGCGTCGAATGAGAATCGGTACGCCTGGTTTTCAACCGCAGCGACTAAGGGAAGCGCGCGAAGCAAGAGGGATGACGGCCACACAACTCGCGGAACTGCTGGGCATTTCTCGCAACGCCGTATCACAGTACGAGACCAACAAAAGCTCGCCCTCCCCGATTACATTCGACGCGATTGCGGAAAGACTCAATATGCCGCGGGCCTACTTTCTCCGGCCTCCACAAGCGCAGCGCAGGGGGAAGGTGTTCTATCGCTCGATGGAGTCCGCCACGAAAACCGCCCGGGGAAGGGCCGAACGCAAGTATGCCTGGATTCGGGAGATCACCTCCCGCCTTTCTAGGTCCGTCGACTTTCCCGAAACAAACCTACCGAACTGGTCGATGCCAGAGGACCCGGCGAACTTAACAGACGAACAGATCGAAAGCACTGCCACCAAGCTCCGGTCGTTCTGGGGTCTCGGTAGAGGACCGATCTCTGACGTGATCTGCCTCCTCGAGAACAACGGAATAATCGTCTCGCGCCTCGCCCTTGACGCAGCAACACTCGATGGGTTTTCCGAGTGGGTAGAACAGGAACATCGAGCCTACGTCGTGTTGGCTTCTGACAAGGATGCGGCTGTTCGCTCAAGGTTCGATGCGGCGCATGAACTGGCTCACCTCATTCTACATCGAAACATCGACCCGAAAGCCCTCACTTCGAAGGAACAGTTCAAGCTGATTGAGCGGCAAGCGCACCGTTTCGCGGGAGCCTTCCTGCTGCCAGAAGAGTCGTTCCTGGAGGAACTACTGTTCCCTTCGCTGGACGTCTTCCGCACCATGAAGGCGAAGTGGCACGTCTCTATCGCCATGATGATCGTGCGCTGCTCCGACCTAGAGATCATAGGTGAAGAAGACAGGAGCCGTTTCTGGAAGAGCATGTCGGGCAGAGGGTGGCGAAAACAAGAACCACTCGACGACGAGCTTCTACCGGAGCAGCCACGCCTTCTGCGCGAGGCCATCGTGGCCCTCGATGAAGCGGGGGTCTTGCCGAAAAACGACTTCCTCCACGAGGTCGCCTTGTCACCGGCCGATGTGGCCGCTATGTGCGGTCTCGCCGCAGACTTCTTCGATGAGAGTAGGACAAGCGTGAGAATCATCGATATCCAGGAGGAGCATGATGGATGAAATTAAGTTCGGTCTCTCGGAATTCGCCGCTTACATGGTAGCGGGCGCAAGATCACGGCGAACGCAGCTCACCGCCAAGAAATTCCCGAAGGACAAAGACAACATCCCAAGCAGGTACTACGCGCACGTTGGGAAACTAGTCCGCGAGTACCACGCGGAAGGGCATAAGCCGGAGTGGCTGGAATTCGAAGCTCTAGCGCAGGACGCAAAGGCCGCCGCGGTCCTAACCAATGCGTCCGCCGAGGATGCGGAAAAGGCAAAGTACAAGGCAGACCAGCACAAGAACTTTGCCCGGGTTCTTCGAGCGTACAAACGACACTTCGCAAGGAGGAAGCTTCAGATCTTGCCGCAAATAGACGTTCCGTACACGGTTGGTGGAGTTCGCATTTCCATCCGCCCGGACTTGCACGTGATCCAAGGAAAGACCGAGAAGGTCATCAAACTGTGGTGTAAGGGCGAAAACCGTCCAAAGCCAGACGAGATTAAAGTAATAACCCAGTTGATGTTGGACTCGGCGAACAGACATGGGCACATGATGTCGGGGAGCCAGGTCATTCTGTTCGATGTGGAAGCGGGCCAGATTCACAGGGGAGCGAAGTTGGGAGCGCGGTTCGGGAAGGACATCCTTGCTGAATGCCAAGCGATCGAGGCGCTCTGGCCGACCTTAAAGCGGCGCTGAGAGCCCAACGAAGAGCGAGATCGCCGCCCGCGCCCTCCCGCGTTGACACGCCGGGGGCGGGGCCGGTTGAGTCGCCGTCTTTCGGAAAACCTCCCACAGGATCGACACCATGGCATCCACTTCTGCGGCTCCCGAGATCGACAAGGACCTGATGGCCCGCCTGGCGCGGACCATTCGCGGTCTGGCCATCGACGGCGTCGAGGCGGCCGACAGCGGCCATCCGGGGATGCCCCTGGGATGCGCGGACCTGGCGACGGTGCTCTGGTATCATCACCTGAACGCGAACCCGGCGGACCCGGGCTGGAAGAACCGCGACCGCTTCGTGCTCTCGGCGGGGCACGGGTCGATGCTGCTGTACGCGCTGCTGCATGTCGCGGGCTACGGGCTCTCGCTGGAGGACCTGAAGAATTTCCGCCAGCTGGAGTCGCGCACGCCGGGGCACCCGGAGAATTTCGTGACGCGCGGCGTGGAGACGACGACCGGGCCTCTCGGCCAGGGGTTCGCCAACGGCGTCGGTATGGCGCTCTCGGCGCACATGATGCACGCGCGGTTCCCCGACCTGATCGACCATTTCGTGTACGGCATCGTCAGCGACGGCGATCTGATGGAGGGCGTGGCGGCGGAGGCGGCGTCGTTCGCGGGGCACCACGGGCTGGGCCGGCTGATCTATCTGTACGACGACAACGACATCACGATCGAGGGCGAGACGGACCTGACGTTCTCCGGAGAGGACGCCGGCAAGCGGTTCGAGGCGTACGGCTGGCAGGTCCTGCGCGCGCACGGGCACAACGTGGACGCGGTGAACGCGGCCCTGGCCGAAGCGCGCGGCGACTTGGACCGGCCGACGCTGATCGTCTGCAAGACGACCATCGGGTTCGGTTCGCCGAACCGTTCGGGGACGTCGGGCGTTCACGGTTCGCCCCTGGGGGCGGAGGAGACGAAGCTGACGAAGAAGGCGCTGGGTCTCGATCCGGAGAAGTCCTTCGACGTTCCGGCGGAGGACTACGCGGAGTGGAAGCGCGCGGCGGAACGCGTCGCGGAATTGCAGAAGGCGTGGGAGGCGAAGCTCGCCGCCGCGGACGAAAAGACGCGCGCGGCGTTCCTGGCGCACTACGAGCAGAAGCTGCCGGACCTCAAGGCGCTGCGGCCGGCATCGGGCGGCAAGGCGGTGGCGACGCGCAAGTCCGCCGGCGCGGCGGAGAACGCATACGCGGCGGCGCTGCCGTGGCTGGCGGGGGGCAGCGCGGACCTGGCGCCTTCGACGAACACGCTGATCAAGGGAAGCGACAGCGTCGGCGCCGGATCGTTCGGCGGACGCAACATCCACTGGGGCGTGCGCGAGCACGGCATGGGCGGCATCTGCAACGGCGTCGCGCTGCACGGCGCGTTTCGCCCCTTCGGCGCGACGTTCCTGGTCTTTTCGGACTACATGCGCCCGGCGATTCGCCTGGCGGCGCTGATGGGTCTGCCGGTCGTCTACGTGTTCACGCACGATTCGATCTTCCTGGGAGAGGACGGCCCCACGCACCAGCCGGTGGAGCATTACGCCGCGCTGCGGTCGATTCCCGGTCTTTCGGTGATTCGCCCCGGCGACGACGAGGAGTCGTTCGTGGCGTGGGAGGCGGCGCTGAAGAGGACGGACGGGCCGACGGCGCTGCTGCTGACGCGGCAGAACCTTCCGTATCTCGACCGCGCGAACGCCGGTCTCGCCGCGGCGGACGGACTCGAACGCGGCGGCTACGTGCTGCGGGACTGCGAAAGCGACCCGAAGGCGATTCTGATCGCGACGGGTTCGGAGCTTCATCTCGCACTGGAGGCGGCCAAGCGCATCGAGGGCGCGCGGGTCGTTTCGATGCCGTGCGTGGAGACGTTCCGCGCGCAGCCGAAGGAATACCGCGACGCGGTTCTGCCGCCGTCGTGCCGCAAACGCGTCGTGATCGAATCGGGCATTCGCCAGGGATGGCACGACATCGCGACGGACGATGGCGCGTTCGTGACGCAGGAGACGTTCGGCGCGTCGGCGCCGGCGGAACGCCTGGCGGAGCGCTTCGGCTTCACGGTGGAGAACGTCGTGAAGACCGCGCAGGAGCTGTTGGGCTAGACGCCGCCGCGCGATGGGCACCCCCGACTTCGTCCTGTTCGGAGCCGCCAAGGCGGCGACGACCTCGCTTCACGCCGTGCTGGCGGAGCATCCGCAGCTTTGCTTCGCGCGCGTGAAGGAACCGAACTACTTCAACTGGTACCACAGCAACGGCCCGGAATGGTACGAGAGCCTGTTCGACCCGAAGGAGGGCCAGGCGACGGGCGAGGCGTCGGTGTGCTACATGTTCAGCGAGAAGGCGGCGAAGCGACTGAAGGGAAAGTCGCCGGACGCGAAACTGATCGCGCTGCTGCGGGACCCGGTCGACCGCGCGTGGTCGGCGTACTGGTTCAAGGTGCACGGCGGGCGCCAGCGCATGGACCGCACGTTCTCGTGGATGATCCGGAACAGGCCGGGCATCGGGCAGCTGCTGATGCCGGGGCTCTACGCGGACCATCTGGACTGCTGGGAGAGATACTTCGACCGCGAGCGGTTCCTGCTGATTCCGCAGGAGGACTTCGCGGCCGACCCGCGCGCGGTGGCGAAGCGCGTCTGCGGGTTTCTCGGCGTCGATCCCGACGCGGAACTCCGATACGCGCGGCGCGAGAACAGAACGTCGTTTCCGAAGAACCTGAAGACGTACACCGCGTTCGCGCGGGTCTACAACCCCGTGATCGACGCCATCTGGAAGAGTCCCGCGCGTCCGTTGTGGGAGCGTTTTCACGGGCCGGTCAACAACCTGCGGCGGGCGGTGTTCTTCAGCGCCGACGCGCGGCCCGCCATGTCCGCCGAAGACCGCGAGTATCTGCACGACTACTTCGCGGACTCGAACGCGCGGCTGGCGGAACGGCTGGGGCGGGACCTCTCGCACTGGAAGTGAGGGGCGGTCTTCGGTTCGAGTCATCGCGACGCCAAAGAGGCTTCGACCGCTACAAGTCAGACTCCGCGATACCGGCCAGTTTCATCAGGTGGCGTTGCAGACCCGTCTTCAGGGGTGTGTTTCCGTGCACGGGAACGGAGATGCGAACCGAGCTTCCGGACTTCGCGTAGATGTGATGACTGCCATTCACCCTCTTGAGGATCCAGCCACTCCCTTCCAGCATACGACAAAAGAGTTTGCCGCTGACGGCCTTCACATCGCGATCTCGACGACTTTATCGCTGGGAGTAATCGAAAAGTCCTGGACATCGACGGACAGGCATCCCTCGACCGCTTCATGGACGTTCTTCATCAGCTCGTCGAAGGTTTCGCCTTGGGAAACGCATCCCGGAATCGCCGGAACCTCGGCCCAGAATCCGCCCTCTTCGGCTTCGTGAACGATGACTTTGAGCTTCATGGGTCACACCTCGTTGGACAAGCCGCACCCTGCATCGCACGCGAGACGTTGTCAAGCGCCCGCAGGGACGCGACAACGCCCTAGATCTCGTACTCCGCCGGTTTGGGCATTTCGCCGTAGGGGCTTCGGATGGCTTCGACGGCTTCCTGCACGTCGGCGGGCGGTTCCTTCGTCAGCAGGCTGACGACGACGGTGACCGCGAAGCAGATCAGCATGCCGATGGTGCCGATGCCTTCGGGGCTGATGCCCAGGAACCACTCGTCGGCGCCGGCGGCCGCGTTGATCGTCTTGAAGTAGACGATGTAGCCGGCGGTGAAGAGTATGCCGCTGAGCATGCCGGCGATGGCGCCTTCGCGGGTGGCGCGTTTCCAGAAGACGCCGAGCACGATGACGGGGAAGAAACTGCTGGCGGCGAGTCCGAAGGCGAAGGCCACGACCTGGGCGACGAAGCCGAGCGGATAGATTCCCAGCAGACCGGCGAAGACCACCGCCACCGCCGCCGCCCCGCGCGCATAGCGCAGTTCGTGCTTGTCGGACATGTTCGGCATCAGCGTGCGCTTCAACAGGTCGTGGGACACCGCAGAGGAAATCACCAGCAGAAGCCCCGCCGCCGTGGAGAGCGCCGCGGCGAGCCCGCCCGCCGCCACCAGGCCGACCACCCACGCGGGCAGTTGCGCGATCTCCGGATTCGCCAGCACCATGATGTCGCGGTCGACGTAGAGTTCGTTCGCGCCTTCCGCCGGCGCGTTATCGAGAAGGGGCTGGCCGAAGTCGCCGAGAACGCGCGCCTCCGCGGCGTCGAGGCGGTACTTCGGAACGTCGTCGAAGGGCTTGCCGGGGGCGTACTGGATGGCGCCGTCGCCGTTCTTGTCGATCCACGCGATCAGGCCGGTGGTCTCCCAGCTTCGGAACCACTGGGGGCGCTCGGCGTAGGACTTCTCGTTGAGCGTCTGGATCATGTTCACGCGCGCGAAGGCGGCGATGGCGGGGGCGGTGGTGTAGAGAACCGCGATGAAGAGCAGCGCCCAGAACGCGCTGTAGCGCGCGGCGCGAACGCTCTTCGTCGTGTAGAAGCGGACGATGACGTGGGGCAGTCCGGCGGTTCCGACCATCAGCGCGAGCGTGATGCAGAGCACGTCGATCATGGATTTCTTGCCGCCGGAGAAGGTGGCGGTGTATTCGGGGAATCCGAGTTCGCGGTGGATCTCGTCGATGGCCTGGAGCAGATAGAGACCGGCGTTCTCGCCCTCGACGATCTTCGATCCGAAGCCGATCTGCGGAATGGGGTTGCCGGTCATCTTCATCGAGATGGCGACGGCGGGAATCAGGAACGCGACGATCAGCACGCAGTACTGCGCGACCTGCGTCCAGGTGATGCCCTTCATTCCGCCGAGCACCGCGTAGATGAAGACCAGCACCATTCCCGCGATGACGCCGTGGTTCACCTCGATCTCCAGGAAACGCGAGAAGACGACGCCGACGCCGCGCATCTGGCCGGCGACGTAGGTGAAGGAGACGAAGATGGCGCAGAACACCGCGACGAGGCGCGCGGTGGAGGAGTAGTAGCGGTCGCCGACGAAATCGGGAACGGTGAACTTGCCGAACTTCCGCAGGTACGGCGCCAGCAGCAGCGCCAGCAGCACGTATCCGCCGGTCCATCCCATCAGGTAGATCGAGCCGGTGTAGCCCATGAACGAAATCAGCCCCGCCATGGAGATGAAGGAGGCGGCGCTCATCCAGTCGGCGCCGGTTGCCATGCCGTTGGCGATGGCGGGAACCCCGTGGCCGGCGACGTAGAAGCCCTCGGTGTTCTTGACGCGGGTGACGATCGCGATGCCGATATAGATGGCGAAGGAAACCGCCACCATCAGGTATGTCCAGAAGCGAATGTCCTCTGCCATCAGGATGCGTCCCCCTTCGCGGGCGGGTCGTCCTGGAACTTGCGGTCGTAGCGGTCCATCACGAGCGCGTAGACGAGAATCAGAAGGACGAAGACGACGATGGAGCCCTGCTGGGCGAACCAGAACCCCAGGGGAAAGCCGCCGATCCGGAAGCGGTCGAGCGCATCGACGAAGAGAATGCCGCACCCCAGCGAGGGGAGCGACCAGATGACCAGCAGCACCGCGACGAGGGAGATGTTGGCTTTCCAGTATTGCTGGTGCCGGGTTCGGGGCTCCATAAGAAGCGTCCTCCCAAGGGTCTGAACGAATACCGCCAGTTCGGCGGACGCGACAAACCGCGGCAACGGGAAAATGGCGGGGGGAATCAGGGAAGCGGGACCAACTCCACCGTCGTCTCTCCCGCGCGAAGGCCCTCCGGAATCCCGGCGGCGATGGAGCGGGATTCGTAGTCCGCATGTTCGACGACGCATTCTTCCGGGCGTGCCGGCACGATTCCGCGCAGGACGATCCGCCCGTCCGCACCCGATGGCCGCGCGAAGAGGCTTGTGACAGCCTCCGCTCCAGAAACCGGAGCCTTCGTTTCGGAATCGAGGACGGTCAGGACGAACGTCGTGTTGGGGCGGTCGAACCGGATGCGAACGTCGGAGCATGGCGCGGCGACCGGGTCGGACCTCGGAACGAGAAAGTCCGGGTGCGAAGACGCGAGAGTGTAATCGCCGGGAGCCAGGTCCTCGATGCGAAAGTACCCGAGCGGGTCCGTCACGCCTTCACCCCAGTCGCCCGGGTTCCGTTGCGCCTGAACGATCACGCCCTCGACGGGATCGTCCTTCCAGTCGGTGGCGAAACCCTCGATGTATGCCGACCGGTTTCTGGGCGACAATGTCAACTCGATGCGCTTCGTTTCGCCCGGGCCTACCGCGACGCCGTCCTCCCTGGCGGGCTCGTAGTCCTCGTGGCTCGCGAAGAAATCGGGCGACCAGCTGGAGAGGTCCATGGGAAGAACGGCCTTTGCGGACGGGATTCTCTCGAACGTCGCGATTCCCGATTCGCCGGTTTTCCCGGTTTCGATCCGCATGGCGCTGCTCCACCCGTCGCGACCCTGGGCGCGAACCATCAAACTGGCGTCGGCTTCCGCGATGGGCGCGCCATTCTCGTCGATCGCCAGGACTTCGACGGTGCCACCGGGATCGAGAACAACTTCGATGCCTTCGACATCGGCGTCGCTGGTTTCGAAGGGTTCGGAGTAGCTTGACAGATCGGGCGAAGGAAGCGCCTTGATCTGCAGCGTCGCACGCACTCTCGCCGGAAGTTCGAATCTTCCGCGTTCGTCGGTGAATTCGACAGGAGAAGCGCCGGTGCGGTCGTGCATGCGAACGGGTACGCCGGCGACCGGCGAACCGCGCAGGTCCCGCACCACCCCGCTTGCCAGGACCGTCGGCCAGATGGCGATGTCCGCTTCCGCCGGCTCGCGACCGGGCACCAGCGGAACGACGACGGCTTCTCCGGGCGCATAACCATCCCTGGCGGCCACGAGCTTGACTTCCATTCCGCCTCTGAAGCCGTTGCGGCCGAACACGTTGGCCAGAACGAAGCGGCCGTCGACGGCGCTTGACGCGAAAACTCCGGGCGTCCCGCCCATCTCCTCGCGCACTTCGGCACCGCCAACGGGCTGGCCGGTCGCTCCATCGATCACGCGCCCGCGAATCGTGAAACCGCCCGCAAGCCGGAGCGTCACGCCATCGACGGTCTCCTGTTCGCCAAGCGCGACGCGAACCGAAAGCGGCGAGTCGGAAGCGAGGTGGCGCATGCCGTCCTTTTCCGCCGTGATGTCCCAGAAGGCGGCCTGAAGCGGTTCGAGGGAAAACGTGCCGTCTTCGGCGGAGTGAACCGATACGCCGACAGGATCGTCGTTGCCGGAGTTCGGGGGCTTTCCCTGAAACGCGCGAACGATGGCGCCGGCCACCGGTTCGCCCGATTCGAGCAGCACGACGGTGCCGCGAATCGAGCCGCCGCCGCGCGGAAGAATCCAGTCGCGGTCTCCGATTTCCTCGACGTCGTACTGGAACACCGCGTAGCCGCTCTTGGAGAGACGCATCGAGAACGGCGGCATGCGGGCGCTCTCGAACGCGAAATCGCCTCGTTCGTCCGTCCGCGTTTCCGTTTCGATCGTGTTTTCAAGCCAGCCCGCCTGCAACCCGACGCGCATCCGCAGGCGAACCAGCACGTCGCCGACCGGTTCGCCCACATCGTCGACGACGCGACCGGCGAAGGGCGACGAAGGTTCCAGCGTGAAATCCGCGGTGACGACTCTGCGCCCGAAGGTATCCAGCTTCGTCACCGCGCTGGCCGGACTCAGGATCGCCTGGCCCGGAGCGAAGCCGCTCGCTTCCGCGCGACCGGCGAGGGGAAGGCTTCCGTCGAAGGGCGCTTCGTAGCGGCCAGCGTCGTTCGTTCGGGCGGACGACACCTCGTCGAGCGAGAGGAGCGTCACCCCTGCTGCCGACCCGCGATAGTCCGCGGTATCTGTTCCACCATGACCGATCAAAAGATCGGCGCCGGCAGCGCCGGACAAAATATCGGCGCCGTCAAACCCACGCAG
>JAJFLJ010000130.1 GCA_021772755.1 Candidatus Sumerlaeota bacterium | reverse complement strand
CCGACTTCTTCGAGTCGATCTTCGGCGCTGCGGCGGGTGCCCGCGGTGGCGGTCCGCGCATGCGCGTTTCGCCGGGCGGGTTCCCGGGGGGACAGGACTTCGGCGGGTTCCAGGCGGGGCCCGGGGCTTTCGCCGGCGACGTCGAATCGGACGTCGAGGTGCCTCTCGCGACCGTGCTCTCCGGCGGGTCCATCAACGTGCGGGTCGGCGTTCCCAACGAGGGCGAGCGCACCTTCGACGTTCGCATTCCCCAGGGGATCGCGGAAGGCAAGCGCATCCGTCTCGCCGGCCAGGGGCGCGGAGGCGGGGATCTCTTCCTTCGGGTCCGGTACGCGAAAGACGGACGGTACCGCATCGAGGACGGAAGCGTGGTCGTTCATGCGCGGGTGTCGCCCTGGGAGGCGGCGCTTGGTGCCAAAGTGCCCGTCGAGACGCCGGGCGGGCGCATCAATCTGACGATTCCCGCCGGCAGTTCCTCCGGACGGCGCCTGCGCCTGCGTGGCCAGGGCATTCCGACCGGCAGCGGCGAACGCGGCGATCTCTTCGTCCAGGTGATGATCGAGGTGCCGACGGAGCTGACCGAGCGCGAGCGCGAGCTGCTCGAAGGCCTGCGGGACGCATCGGCCTTCGATCCGCGCGGAGAGGCCGGCTGATTTTCCTTGTCGGCGCGATGCCGCGCCGCCGGACATTGCCGGAGGGACGAATCACTTGCCGACAGCCATTCACCGCTATGTCGAAGCCGCCCGCCGCGGCGACAACCCCCGGGTCATCCGCCGGATGGGGAGCGGCTGGGCCGTGCTGGGCGCTCACCGGTATTTTCCCGGCTACTCGCTTCTGCTTCCCGATCCCGTCGTGCCGCATCTGAACGCGATGGAGGAGTCGGCGCGGGCGCTCTTTCTCGCGGAGATGGCGCTGCTTGGCGACGCGGTGCTGCGTGTCACGGGCGCCGTGCGCATCAACTACGAGATGCTCGGGAATCTGGAACCGGCGCTCCATGCCCACGTGTTTCCGCGCCGCGACGACGAGCCGGAGCACCTGCGGGCGAAGCCGCCGTGGTTTAGCCCCATCGACGATCCGCAGTACGCCTTCGATCCCGCACGCGACGCCGACACGATCCGGCGCATCGGGGAGGCGCTCGATGCCCTGCGCCGTTGAGGTCGTCTTTCGCGGGAGCGGCGTGCGCCGCGGGCGGGCGGAGCTGTCCCGTTTCGCGAAGGCGGTTCTCTCGCGCGCGATGGCGGACCTCGGAATCGCCGGCGGCGAAGTCTCCGTTCTCTTTTGCGGCGACCGCGAAATGCGGCGCCTCAACCGCGAGTACCGCGGCATCGATTCGGCCACGGACGTGCTGAGCTTTCCCGCGTCGGAGGAACCGGCGGGCGGCGAAGCGCCCTGGCTGGGCGATCTCGCCATCGCTCTCGGCTACACCGCAGCGCACAATCTCGGCGGCGGGCGGAGATCGCTCGCCGACGAAACCGCGCTTCTTCTCGTTCACGGTCTTCTGCATCTCCTGGGTTGGGACCATGCGACGAAGCGCGACGAGGCCCGCATGTGGAAGGAGCAGGACCGGCTGCTTGCCCTTTGCGACGATCTGCCGCGACCGCGCATCGAACCGGCTGCGCCATGAAGACCCCCGCCCGAAGGGACGATTCGTTTCTCGAGTTCGTCCAGGACCAGCTCGACGGTCTCGGCGACATCCATGTGCGAAGGATGTTCGGAGCGCACGGCGTCTATTGCGACGGCGTCTTCATCGCCATCGTCCACCAGGGGCGGGTCTACTTCAAGACCGACGACGAATCGCGAAAGGCCCACGAGGACGCGGGCATGGAGCCCTTTCAGCCGACGAAGAAGATCGCGCTGACGTCCTACTACGAGGTTCCGGTCGACGTTCTCGAGGACGCCGGCGAACTGAAGACATGGGCCCGGCGGGCCGTTCGCGCGCAGCAGGCGGCGCCGCAGAAGAAGAAGCGCCGCAGCCGAAGCAAAGGCCAATAGAACCATGAGCGAGTTCCGAACGGGTTTCGTGTCGATCCTGGGGCTGCCCAACGCCGGCAAGTCGACGCTCGTGAACGCCCTTCTCGGCGAGAAGATCGCCGCCGTCAGCGGGCTTCCCCAGACCACCCGCGACCGCATCAACGCCATTCTGACGGGCGACGACCACCAGATCGTTCTCGTCGATCTTCCGGGCCTGGTGGGCGCGACGGACAAACTGAACGAGGCTCTGCGCAGAAACGTGATCGAGGGGCTCGAAGGCGTGGACTGCGTCGTCCATCTCGTCGATGCGACGATGAGCGACCCCGTCGGCGCCGACGCGCGCGCCATCGTGTCCGCGCTCTCGACGCCGGTCGTGTTCGTCGTCAGCAAGACGGACGCGGTTCCCGAGGGGTTCTCCATCGAATCGTTCGCGAAGAGCCACGACATCGATCTCTCGCGGTACGCCGCCGCGATGGCCGTGTCCTCCGCGAAGGGCGCGGGTCTGGCGGAACTCGTCGCCGAACTGCGGTCGCGCATGCCCGAAGGTCCGCCGCTCTACGATCCCGACGACCTGACGGACCGCGACCTGCGGTTTCTCTCCGCCGAGATCGTTCGCGAGAAGGTCTTTCACCTCACCCACCAGGAAATCCCGTACTCCACCGCCGTGGCGATCGACGACTTCAAGGAGCGCGCGCACGGCAAGTGGTACGTCGCCGCCTCCATCCACGTCGAACGCGACTCGCAGAAGGGCGTCGTCATCGGCAAGGGGGGGGCGATGCTCAAGCGCATCAGCCAGGCGGCGCGCTCCGATATCGAGAAGCTCTGCGGGGTGCCAGTGTATCTCGAACTGCACGTGAAGGTCACGAAGAACTGGCGGAAGAACGACGCGCGCCTGCGGGAATTCGGCTACCGGCGGAAGAAATAGGCGGGGGGGGATGGAACCCCTTCGGGGTACGGTTGCGTCGTGCGGCGCTTCCCGGGGTGGCGCGCCTGCGGCGCTGACCCCGGGCTTCGTTCTGACGACCCTTTCAGGGTCGTTCAGGATATACACTGCGCGAAGAGGAACAAGATCGGCGCCCGCGTTGGCCTGAAGACCGGCGTGGTGTGGATGCTGCCGACACTCGTTTCGCGCGTTCGCGTTCGCTCCTCCGCCGGTCGTGGGCCTTGTCCGTTTCCCTTGCCTGCGCTGTTGGCGTTGTCGCGGCGTGCGACCCTGCAGGGGTCGTTCAGGAAGGCGCGGCAGGCGAACACCGCGCGGAGCGCCCACGGCGGCCGTGCGCAGTAGGGCGTCGAACCGCTCTGCGGTTCGGCCGACGGCGCTCGCGTTCCCCTGGTTGCCTGCGGCAACCAGGGGCTACCATCTCCAGGCGCGCTGCGCCTGAAAGACATCGGCGCGCGTTCCGGCTTCGGAAGCTCCTGATCGCCGACACCTGACAGCCAACAGCCAGTCTGCGATCGCGCGCGCTCTCGTTGCCCGTGCGGTCCACCGCAGGAAGGTGGCACGGGCGTCCCGCCCGTGCAGGCGCCAGTCCTCCGGGACCGCCCGGAGCGCCCATGCCGGTCGTGTGCGAGTCCTGGTTCTCGCGCTGGGATATCCGCCTTATACGCGGACGCCCGCTTGCAAGACAGGCGCAGCGCGCCTGGAGTCGATAGTAGCCTGCGCTGTCGGCGTTGTCGCGGCGTGCGACCCTGCAGGGGTCGCTCTATCGAAGCCCGGGGTCAGCGCCGCAGGCGCGCCACCCCGGGTACGGTCCGGGGTGCGGGGCGATACCCTGAAAGGGTATCATCGGCGTCGGCCTCGTCGTGTCGCGGCATGCGTTTTTCTTTCAAGAAAGTTCTTGCTGCTGTTTTCAGATCGACACTATCCCCTGCGTAGGAATCCGCACTGGAGCCGCGTTCGAAGCGGTTGCCCGTTCCCCGGTCCCCACAGTTCGCAGGAGGTCTTCCCGCCATGCTTCGCGCCCGTACCGTTCTCGTTCCCCTCACCGTCGCCGCCGTCGTCTCGCTCTCCGGCTGCGCCAAGACCAAGCCCAACTCCGAAACCCGCCTTCCCGGCAGCAGCTTCGCCCATCCAAGCGCGGGCGGCGGCATCGCCGCCAACGGAAACCCCTGGGGACCCGACGGCGCTCCGTTGCCGGACGGATCGGCCGGCGGATTCGACAGCACGCTCGCCGGTTCGGGTTTCAATTCCGACCTGGGCACCTACGACCAGAACGCCAACACCGGCGGCCTCGACGGAGCCATGCAGGTCGCGGACCTGGAAATGGTCCACTTCGACTACGACAACGCCGAGATTTCCACCGACTGGCAGGGCGTTCTCGATTCCCACGCCCAGTGGCTGAAGAGCAACGCGGCCGTCAACGTGCAGGTCGAGGGCCACTGCGACGAACGCGGCACCGAGGAATACAACATCGCCCTGGGCCAGCGCCGCGCCGACTCCGTGCGCGAGTACCTGATCGGACGGGGCGTCGAGCCCGCCCGCATTTCGACGATCAGCTACGGCAAGCTTCGCCCGCTGACGTTCGACGCCGGCGACGAGGCCCACGCGCTGAACCGCCGCGGCATGTTCCTGGTCTACACGCCGGACTCCGACACCATGACCGCCAGCGCCTGGTAACGGGGCGCGGCACGACGGGACTTCGCACCATGAAGACCACCTTCGGAACGGGCACCCTCCTCGCGGCGGGTGCCCTTGTCGTCCTCTCCGGTTGCGCGAAGACGAAGCGCATCAACCACTACCCGGATCTCGAAGTGCCGGAGCACGTCGAGTCGACCGGTATCGATACCGACACGGGCGCCTCCGACGAGCTCGAGCAGCCCGTGGAGCCGAAGTTCGTGGCGAACGAGCTCGATCCCGCGACGGATACCCTCACGGAACAGAGCGATGGTGGCCAGAAGCCCGTCGGGACCAAGATGGACGAGTTGTCGGAGGTGTACTTCGACCTCGACACCGACGAGCTGACGCCGCAGGCGGCGAAGAGACTCGAAAGTCACGCCGCGTTTCTGAAGGCGAATCCGAAGTACCACGTCGTCGTTCGCGGACACACCGATTCGAGCGGGACGGACGAGTACAATCTGTCGCTTGGAAGCCGGCGCGCGCAGGTCGTGCGCGAGCGGCTGGCGGAGCTGGGCGTGGCTCCCGCGCGGCTGGAAACCGTGAGCTACGGTGAGAACTTCCTGCTGGAGGAAGAGACCGACGAATCCGCGCGGTCGAAGAACCGGCGCGTGGAATTCTTCGTGTACACCCTGGAGTAGTCCGAACCGGACGCGTCAGCGCTTCGCGGCCGCCGCCATGCCGCCGACGTAGTCGCCCACCGCCGATTCCAGATCGCCGCCATCGGCGATCGTGCGTTCGATCAGCGAGATCAGCGCGCTGCCGACGACCACCGCTTCGCAGTGGGGCGCCACGGCGGCGACGTGTTCGGGGCGCGAGATGCCGAAGCCGAGCGCGCGCGGCAGGTCCGTCTTCTCGCGAATCCGCTTCAGATAGGGAAACACGCTCTCCGACACCGCTTCGCGGGCGCCGGTGATGCCCTTCAGCGCGAAGCAGTACACGAAGCCCCCGCTGGCGGCGGCGATCCGCCCGATGCGGTCGTCGGGGCTGGTGGGCGCGATGAAGGAAACCAGGTGCAGCCCGCTGGCTCCGCAGATTTCGCGAAACGCGGCGGCCTCCTCCACGGGAAAGTCGGGAATGAGAAACCCGTCGGCGCCGGCGTCCTTCGCCTTCGCGACGCAGTTGTCGAGCCCCTGGCGGAGAAACGGGTTCAGCGCGCCGAAGAGAACGGCCGGCAGCGGCGACACCGCGCGAAAGTCCTTCAGCACCGAGAACGTCCTGTTCACCGTGATGCCGTTTTCCAGGGCGATGGTGGAGGCCTTCTGGATCGTGGGTCCGTCGGCGATGGGATCGGAGAAGGGCACGCCGAGTTCGAGGAGATCGCATCCGGCCTCGGCGAGAACCGGCAGCAGGCGCCGCGTCGTCGCCTCGTCGGGAAAGCCCGACGTGAGATAGAGGATCAGCGCGGCGCGGTCCTCCTGGCGGCAGCGTTCGAACATCGCGTCGATGCGGTTCGTGGAAACGGTGGATGTCATGGTCTAGAGTGCGGCCTCTCCGCGTTCTCCGGTCCGGATGCGCACGACGTCCTCCAGGGCGAAGACGAAGATCTTGCCGTCGCCGATGGAGCCGGTGCGCGCGGTGTCCGCGAGGACCTCGATCACGCGGTCCGCCTGGTCGTCCTCGACGGCGAGTTCCACGCGCAGCTTCGGAATGAAGTCCACCTGGTACTCCGACCCGCGATAGAGTTCGGTGTGTCCCTTCTGGCGGCCGAAGCCCTTGACCTCGGAAACCGTGAGGCCACCGAAGCCGGCTTCCTGCAGGGCCTCTTTGACCTCGGTCAGCTTGAAGGGTTTGATGATCGCGACGACGTGTTTCATGATTCGGATACGATGGGGATGAAAAACCCGCGCACGGGGCGCGGGGTCGGGACAAGCGTTTGGATGGCGGCTCGGGCGATTACTTTCCCTCGAAGGCCAGCGGGTCGGCGCCTTCCGGCAAGCCCTGGAATCCGCCTCCGCCGCCGAAGGGGTCTGCGCCGCCCCCACCGAAGGGATCGCCACCGCCGCCGAAGGGGTCCGCACCACCACCGCCGAACGGATCGGCGCCGCCACCGGCGAAGGGATCGTTGCCGAACTCTCCGCCGAAGGCGAAGAACTGTCCCTGCTGGGGAAGCTGAGGCCTGGGGAACTCGAATCCGGGCGCCGCGTACGTCGGCCAGATGTCGGCGGCCGTCAGTCGGTCGTCCTCTACGGTGGCGTCCTTCTGCTCGAGAATGGAGGCGATGCCGAAGGGATTGTCGGAGCGCTCCGCCAGGCCGGATGCGGCGAGGCGTTCGGTGCGGATATTCAGGACGAGCTTGAAGCCGGCCTCGTTGCGGGCGTCGTCGCGCGCGCGAAGGTTTTCCTGGCCCGTCGTCACGCGTTCGGACTCGCGGCGCACGCGGGCGCGCTCGACGGGACCCAGCGTGGGATTCGAAAGCAGTCGGCGGATCGCCGTCTCCGCGTGGTCGTAGTATTTCACCGATTCTTCGCCATACGTCGTTTCGGCGCGCCAGCGGGCGGCCTTGATGAGCATGAACTGCAGGTCCACCATTTCGGGAGAGGCCGCTGCGGACTCGGCGACGGCGTCGATCGCACCGGCATAGTCGATCCGGTCGGCGAGCTGCTGTGCCTTCTGGTAGCTGGCGCGGGCGCCGGGGGAGAGCTGCTCGATCTGCGCGGGCTTGAGCCTAAGGTCCACCACCTCGCGGAGGGTGGCGAACTCCGAGCGGTTCGTGTCCGGGCCGACGGCGGTGTTCTGGGCCCACACCGGGCCCACAAGGGCTCCGGCAAGAATCAGCGACAAAGTCTGGGTTTTCATCGGTCGTCCCCCAATCGGATCAGCCCGACGCTGGACCGCCGCCCGTTCCGACACAACCGGATTTTCCCGCCGGGGGGCGTCTGGCGGGCCCGATCCGCCTACATCTTCCCGCCGAGGATTTCCTTGATTTGGATCTCGGCAAGGTCCTCTTCGGTCTTTTCCTGCTTTTCCCGCAGGGTTTCGAGTTCGTCCCGCAGGCGTTCCTTCTTCGCTTCGGCGCGCTGGGCGAGTTCCTCGGGGTCGATCCGGGTGGGCGTGTCGCCGGCCAGGGCACCGCCGCCGGGCAGCGGCAGCGGTGCGTACGACCGCCACGCATATCCCAGCGCCAGTCCCGTCAGCAGCAGCATGCCGTGGACGAGCCAGATGGTGCCGGGGGGACTCGCGGACTTGCGTTTGCGTCGCGCCATTGTGTGCGAACCTCCGCGCACGGTACATTGCCGACGACCCCGCCGCGCCACCCCGCACAATGTCAAGATCGGCGTTCAGTTCCCGCTGGCCGGACATGGTCCCCGTCCGCCAGGGTCGCGGCGCCATGATGATCGATTCCGCCGCCATCGCCCCGCTCGCCGCCGGTCTGCTCCTGCTGGTCTTCGGCGGGCTGCTCTATCGAGTCGTCCTGGGTGTGGCGGGGGGAATTCTCGGGGGAGCCGTCGGACTCGGCCTGGGCGTTCTGGTGGCGGCGCTCTTCGGCCTCTCGCAGAACGGAGCCCTCGTCTTCCAGGCTATCGGCGCCATCGCGGGAATCGCGGGCGGCGTGTGGGCGTTTCGCGTCGCCAACGCGCTGGGCTTCTTCCTCTTCGGAGCCGCCATCGGGGCGTGGCTCTTCGTCGAGGTCTTCGCGCTGATCGACACCTCCGGCTTTTCCGCCGACCCCGATCTGGTCTTCGCCCTGGGGATTCCCGTCGCGGCAGCGGTGTGCGGGCTGGTGGTGGCGGCGTTGAACCGGTATGTGATCGCGCTGGCGAGCGCACTCGTCGGTACGCTGCTGGTCATGGCGGCGCTGCACTGGCCTCTCGGCGGCTGGCTGGCTCCGTTCGTCTTCGTAGCGGGGCTTGCGATTCAGATGCGCTTCGTGCGGAGGCGGCGCGACGACGACGAGGAGGACGAGGGGGAGTGACCGAGCCGCCTGTCTGTCGACCCGCGTTTTCGGAGCTCGAACGCCGTCTCGATCCGTCGCTTGCGGCAGCCGACACCAATGCGCTGTTCGAGGCCTTTCGCCGGCGCCGCAAGGTCCACAGGCGCGGTCTGTTCGACTGGCGCGCGACGGTCCACTCGGCGAAGTCGCTCCTCGATCCGAGCCAGGGGGCGGGGTCGGTCGTGCTTGTCCTCGCCGGAATGTTCGTCGGCATCGTCGTTTCGCAGCTCACGGGCTGGTCTATCTTCTTCTATGTGGGACTGGCCGCGGGTTGGGGGGCGGGCGCCCTCTTGCGTTCCGGCCGGACAGAAGTGGTCGATACGGTCATCCGCCTTCCCAACCGGCTTTCCGGAGTCCTTGGTGTGGGGCGCGGGAAGAACCGCGGCGAAACCGACATCTGGATGACGGGCGCCAGCGGGGAGGATGTGATGGAGGCGCTCTATCTGGAAGGCCGCGAGAGCAGCCTGGTGGCGACCGGCATTCTGTTCGGCGTTCTTGCGGTGGCCGCCACGGCGGTCTACTATCGCGTCGTGATGGAGTTTCGGCCGGGCGGTGTGGCGCTGGTCGGATCGATGCTCTTTCTGGCGTGGCGGCTGACGCTGGCGTCGTTCGTCGCGATGGGCACGACGCACTGGCAGATGCGTCTGCGCATGAGCATGATGTGGCGCGACGCGGCGCAGCCGGTCACCCTGTTCGTGCTCTTCCGGCGCATCGGCCGGTTCGCGGGGATCGTGTCGCGCGTTCTGACGAGCGGTTCGGCGTGGTGGGCGTTGCTGCGCCGGGTGCTGCGGTGGCTCCCGCGGGCGGCGAAGTTTCTCCTGGCGGGAACGATTCTGACCGCACTGGTCCTGGCCATCGGCTTCGCGCTTGTGGACACCTTCTCCCGTCCCGCGCCCGTTCTTCCGGCGTGGTTTCGGTCCGGCCTCGAATTCGTCGGCATCGAGATCGTCGTGGCCGTCGGCATGCTGGTGGTCGCGATGCTGCTGCCGCTCAACCACAAGTCGTCGCGCGAACAGTGCGCGAAGATGCGCGAGCGCGCGCTGACGTCGGCGAACCGCCACTACAACCTCTACATGGCGGTCGCGATCATGGGCGATCACGACGCGGCGCTGTGGGTCGACGACGTCTATCCCGCCGACCCGCGCGATACGCTGACGGGACGGCTGGAGTCGTTTCTTGAAAGAAGCAGGGGATAGGGGTCTGGGAATGGTTGTTGGTATCGGCTAACAGCTTCCGACCAACAGCAGACAGCCAAGAGCTATCGGCTAGTGGCTATCGGCCGGCAGCCGATGGATGGTCGTCGAGGCGGCGAAGGCGGCGATGCGTTCCATGCCGGCGTAGTCGATCAGGTCGGGTGTGTCGGTGGGTCGGTGGGTGTCCTGGTGGGTGCCGGTGTGCAGCGCGAGGACGGGAACGCCGGCGGTCTGGAGGATTCCGGCGTCGGTGCGGCGAATCAGTCCGGGCGATGGCTCGAGCGGGAGACCGACGAGTTCGGAGGCGGCGTCGATGTCGTCGGTCAGGCGGGACTGCGGAACGGGGGACGCGACTTCGAACCCGAGCGATTCGCCGAGCCGTCCGACCTGGTCGAAGTTGATGGCCAGCACGATGCGGTCGAGCGCCACCGGCGGGTGTTGGACGAACCGGCGCGCGCCCTGGCGGTCGGTTTCCTCCGCCGTGAAGAAGACCACCAGCACGTCGAAGTCCCTGTCCGGGCGGGCGGCGAGGCGCTCGGCGGTGCGCAGACAGACGGCGACCCCGCTGGCGTTGTCGTCGGCGCCGCGATGGACTCGGCCGACCTCTCCCATGCGGGCGGAGGAACCGACGAGGCGGCCGTCGCCCAGGTGGTCGTGGTGGGCGGAGAGCAGAACGATGGGCGCGTCGGCGCGGCTGTTCGTGGCGGCGAGAACGCCGGCGACGTTTCGGCCTTCGCCGACAAGGGGCTCGGCGAGGGGAACCGCCTGGAACCACGCGCGGTCCTCGAAGGCCGGGCGCGCGCCGACGCGCTGCAACTGCGCGGCCAGAAAGTCGGTCGCCAGGCGTTCGCCGCCGGATCCGGCGAGTCGCCCGGCGTGTTCGTCGGACGCGAGCGTCTCCACGACGGTCGGCAGATCGAAGACCTGCGCGTCGGCGTCTGCGGTGCCGCAGAGAAGCAGGGCGGCAAAAAGAACCCGCCGGAGGAAACTCCGGCGGGGATGATAGATCATGCCTGCTTCGGTACTGCCTAGTTCCAATTGAAGGTTCCCGTGACCGGATGCGGCGGAATGCCTTCCGTGTCCTTCTGGCAACGAATGACGTTTCCGAGGCTGACGGTTCCGTTCGTGGGATCGTAGGGCAGGAAGGTGGCGCCTGAACCGTGGAACGGCTGCTGATCGGGGCCGTAGCCGTAGATCAGCCACTGGCCTGTCCATGCGATCGGACCGTTCCAGAAGTCGGAGCTTCCGGCGGGATTGCTGCCACCAGCCGTGGGACTGAGAAACCAATCCCAGTTGAAGTACGCATACCGCTCGCCGACACGGCTGCTTGCGTCGTAGACGGCGTTCGAGAACGTACTCGTCGATTTCACGAAGGGATCGTACGAGAGGCTCGAAAGGTAGGAAATCGGCGAGGTCAGGTAGGTAGGTGTCCGCGCATGAAACACCTGGCTGGTCGGCGTGCATCCCGGGATGAAGGCGTCGCAGGTCGGCGGATACTTGTTGTTGTCCACCGCGTAGGACTCCAACCCCGTGACTTGGGTGCGCATGTCGGCCCGGCACCGGGAGACTTTCGAGCGGGTCTGGGCTTCGAGGAAGTTGGGAACGGCGATCGCGGCGAGAATGGCGATAATCGCCACCACGATCAGCAGTTCGATGAGCGTAAATGCAGAGCCTTTTCTGTTCATGAAATCCCCCTGGAAGGAATGAAGTGGTGCCAGCCCATCCCGGACCGCCAAGGGTATACACACCACCGGGGTGCGGGTCCGTCAAGACCGAACCCGCCGGGGGAGGGCGCTCGTCCGCCATCCAACGGGATGGGCGGTCAGGGGAATCGGGGGCGTGGCAGGGTGTCGAACCGCAAATGCGGTTCGCTACGGAGGCGTTGGGTTCCTCTGGTTGCCTGCGGCAACCAGAGGCTATCATCTCCAGGCGCTCTGCGCCTGAGGGCTGGGAGAGG
>JAJFLJ010000129.1 GCA_021772755.1 Candidatus Sumerlaeota bacterium | reverse complement strand
AGCCGATCATCGAGGTCGTGGTGCCGATCGTCGAGGAAGTCGATACGCGAACGTTCACGCGCGTGCCGATCCAGTACGCGCCGCTCAAGCGCGGGATTCGCGCGGAGCTGGACCCGTCGTGGATCGACGTGACGGTGACCGGGCCGCAAAGTCTGGTGCGCTCGCTGTCCGCGGAGATGATGCGCCTGACGCCGCAGTCCAACCAGTCGCTCGACCGCGAGGAGCCCGGCGAAAGCGTGGACACGGCGGTCGATCTCACGATTCTCTCCGACGAGCCACGCTACCAGGCGGAGGTGAAGTCGGCCCTGGCCCCGCGCGTGGTCACCGTCCGTTTCCACGACGCGGCCGCCCCACTTCCTCCGCAACCCGCGCCGGAATCCGAAGCGACGGTCGAAGGCGATCTTCCAGGAACCGGAACCGAGACCGAAACCGGCTTTCGATGAACGTCGTCTTCGTCCAGAGTTCCTCGCTCTCCATCGGGCGGGCGCACTGGATTCAGATTCTGAATACGGCGTGGTCGTTCGCGTGCAGACCGGACACGAACGTCGTGGTGATGGCGCGAACGTTCGGGGAGGGCGGCGACGCGGAGGCCCTGGCGGGTATGGGGTTCGTACCGCGCGACAACCTCCGCTTCGTGCCGGTCTGGCCGCAGAAGCTGGTGAAGACGCTCAAGTTCAGCGGCGATCCGTTTTCCTCCAGGCAGGGCCGCGTGGCGCGCCACTTCGCGCTCGACCGGCTGCGCAAGACCCTCGCGGAACTGCCGGCGGCGCCACTGCTGGTCTACACGCGCGACCAGGAGGTTCCGTCGGTCGCAAGAGGTCCGCTGCGCAAGGCCCGCGCGACGGTTCTCAACGAGCATCACAAGTTCGAGTACGTCAAGCGCCTCGAAGGCAAACTGGGGAAGAAGCGTCCGGGGCGCAGAACGCTCGGCGAGTTCAAGACCTGGACCCGCTCGGAGCGCGACGCCGAACTGCTGCGACTCTCGCGCTTCGACGGCGTCGTGTGCACGACGCCGAGCATCCGCGAACGCCTGCTCGCCCTGGGATTCGCGCAACCGACGGCGCGGGTTCCCAACGGCGCGAGACTGCCGACGAGCCAAGTCGCCCCGCCAGCGGAGAAGGACATCGAGATCCTCTACGTCGGACAGTTGCTGCGGTGGAAGAACGTCGACGAGCTGATCGAGGCCATGACGCATCTTCCGGAACGAACGCTGACCGTCGTCGGCGGGGAACCGGGCACGGACATGGAGCGGCTGACAAGCCTGGCGGCGCGTCTCGGAGTCGAGTCGCGCGTGAAGTTCCTCGGCCAGCGGCCCCACGGCGACATACAGGGCATCATGAGCCGCGCACAGGTCGGCGTCGTGCCGCTGCCAAGAGCCGGCTTTCCCGAAGCGCGGCTCTTCTGCAATCCCCTGAAGGCGCTGGAACTGATGGCGGCGGGAACTCCGGTCGTCGCGACGCGGCTGAAGTCCGTCGAGGGCCTGCTGGATCACGGTCGCAACGCGCACCTTGTCCGCCCGGACGATCCCAGAGCGCTGGCGGAGGGCATCGACGCGGTCCTAGCGAACCCGACGCTGGCGGCGCGTCTTGCCGAGGGGGGAAGGACGACGGCTGCGGAACTGTCCTACGATGCTCGCACGGAGCGCATCGTGGCGTTCGCGAGGGAATGCGGGCTCGGCGAACCGGGGCGGTGAGCCGGTCGTCGCGATGAGCGATACCGAACGATCGAAGCGGAGACGAACCTTGAGCTGCGAGCGCACACGGACTTCGACCGGAACCGTTTCCGCCCACCCGCGTCTTCGCGGGGTTCTCCTTCTCGCGTGCGCGTCGATTCTCGCGATCGCGCAGTTCGCCGCCGCGCAGACGCCGCGCGGGTCGATCCTGCGAATCGGCTATATGGCGACGGAAGACGGTTCGGGGCCGGGCGAGAGCGACCTGGAACTCTTCGCGGAATCCCTCTGGGGCGACGAAGCGATGGCGCGCCTGCTGCGGGCGGAGGGATTTCGGGAAACGGGACTGATCCGCGCGGAGAGCGAACGCGATCTGCTGCTGCGGCTGAACGCCGGGGAACTCGACGTCGCGTTCGTTCCCGCGCGCATGTGGGCGGAGCAGGAGGCGGGATACGAAGCGGTTCTGCAGGTTCGGCGTGCAGGCGATTCGACGCGCACGCGCGGCCAGGGGGTCATGCGGCGGGGCGTCGTCTTCGCCGGGCCCGGTTCGCCCTGGAGCGATCCGGACGCGGCGATCCGTGCGGAGGATGTCGGTGGATATCTTCGCACTCATCGTGTCGCGGCCGTCGGGTCCCAGAGCATGGCGGGCTACGTGGCACCGATGCTGAAGCTCTCGGAGGAGGTGCGCATGCCGCGCCCTGCGGAAAACGCGCTCTGGTTTCGGTCGGACGCGGAAGTCGTGCAGGCGGTGGTCGCGGGACTCGCCGACGTCGGCGTGTGCGGAGAGGACGCGTTCGAGGCGGCGCGCGCGGAACTGGAAGGAAGCGTTTCCCTCCGTCTGATGTACCGGTCCGTTCCCGTTCCCGCGGACCCGGTGGTCGTTCATCCGCGGCTCTCGCCCCGCCGTTCGGAAACGGGACGCGAGGTGAGGCGGGCGCTGCGCGACTGGTTCCAGGTGAACCGTCCCGCCGGACTGACACTGGAGAACGCGCAGGACCCGGACTTCGCGGAAGTGCGCGCGCTGCTGGGGCGCTGGCGCGCGCTGGCGAGCGAGGCCAACTGACGTGCGCGCCGCACCCGCCCGCTGGCCGTTCGTCATGGCCGTCATCCTCTCGGCGGTCGCCATCGCGACGCTGCTCTGGCTGCGCAACCGCATCGTGCGGGAGGAGGAGGCGTTCCTCTCCTACGCGCAGCGCCTCTACGAACTGTCGGGTTCGCTGCTTCGTCCCGAGAACGATTCGGTTCGGTTCGCCGAGATCGAATCCGTCGCGAGGAGTATCGAGGAGCGGGAACTCGTTCGGCGCCTGGTGGTCGTGAAGATCTCGCGCCACACCGGCAGGGAACACACCGTCTACCCCTACTGGCTCGGCGCGAAGGAAAGCGGCTGGGCCGAGAGCGCGCCGTGGCGTGTGCTCGACATCGCGAGTGGTTCGGCGGTGACCGGCCGTCTGTACATCGACGTCGATTCCTCGAACCGCCGCGCGATCGACCTCACTGCGGGGGCCTTCAGCCTCCTGCTGGTCGCGTGTCTGGGAATTCTCGTGACGCGCCAGCGGGGAAAGGACGCGGAGCTTGGCCGCGTGCGGTCGGAACTGGAGGACCGCAAGGCGGAGGTCATCCGTCTCGAACGGCTCGCGCTGGCCGGCCAGTTGTCGGCGAACATTCTGCACGACCTGAAGAAGCCGGTGCTCAATATCCGCCACGAGGCGCAGGACGCGGCGTCTCACCCCGACGCGGTGCCGCGCGGCGATCTGCTGCGGCTCGTCGGCGAACAGACGGAGCTGTTCCTCTCGATGCTGCGGGATCTCGGCATCGAGCAGTTCGTCCGCGCCGAGGGGGAAGAAGCGGAGTTCTGCGACCTGGCGGAGATCGTGGACCGCGCCTTCGCCCTGGTGAAGTACGAGAGCGGAAACGCCGTGATGGAGAACCGCATCGCGGCCGACGGGTCGATGCCGCTCGTTCTGGCGCCTCCGCACCGGCTCGTGCTGGTCTTTTCGAATCTTGCGATCAACGCGTGCCAGGCGATGAACGGCGAGGGACGCATCACCGTCTCCGCGTCGGCGCTGGAGGGGAAGATCGCGATCGACTTCTCGGACGACGGCCCCGGCGTTCCGGAAGATTTCCGCGACCGCGCGTTTCAGCCCTTCGCGACGACGCGCGGCGAGTCCGGCGGCACGGGGCTTGGACTCTACATCTGCGCGAGTATCGTGTCGGAACTCGGCGGATCGATCCGCCTGGCGCGAACGGAGAAGCCAGGAGGCGCGGCGTTCAGGATCGAACTGCCCGCCGCGCCGCCGTGACCCTCATTCGCCTTCGTAGGCCGCGATCAGCGCCAGCGCGCCGTCGGTCACGACTTCCGTGTCGCGGCTGCTCACCTGGTGGGCGTTGACGAGGAACGAGAAGACGAGCTCCTCGCCGGCCGCCGTCGTGACATAGCCGGAAAGGCCGCGCGTGTTGGAAATGGTCCCCGTTTTCGCGCGGACGTTTCCTTCCGCAGGGGTGCCCTTCATGCGGCTGCGCAGCGTCCCGTCGACGCCGGCGATCGGCTGCGCGTCGCGCCAGACCTCCCAGTGTTCGTGGCCGCGCATCCCCGTGAGAATGGCGGCGAGAATGCGGGGGCTGACGTAGTTGTAGCGCGACAGGCCGGACCCGTCCATGTAGGCCCAACCGTCGGAGGGCACTCCGAAGGGGGCGAGTTCCTCCATGACGACGCGGCGTCCGTTGGAGAAGGAGCCGTTTCCGTGCGCGTCCAGACCCATCGCGCGCGCCATGTTCTCGGCGTACATGTTCTGGCTGCGCTTCATGAGGCCGGCGAGAATCTCGCGCAGCGGCGGCGAGGCGTGTTCGTCGAGAAGAAGGAAGTCGGCGGGCTTGTGGTCCCAGCCCTCGATGTCGTCGCAGTCGCGCGCTTCGCCGTCCACTTCGATGCCGCGGGACTCGAGCGTCTCCTTCAGCACCGTCGCGTAGAAGGCGGTCGCGTTCTCGATGGCGGGCGAGCGCTCGAAGGAGCCGCTCCCTGCAACGACCGTTCCGCTGACGACGATCTCGTTGCCCCCGTAGGCGCGGTCCACGGAGACGCTCGTCCGCCCCTCCGCCACGACGGTGGTATTGTCCACAATGGTCACGTAGCCGGTGGGCACGTTGGGCGTGATGGTCATTCTGCCGTCGACGGTCGCGGGGGGTGCGAACGAGAGATCGATGTAGTTCTCGTTGAAGGACAGGGCGCCCGTCTCCGCCGACCACCAGGCGTCGAGACCGCCGAGCGTCCAGCCGTAGCCGTGAGGGTTCTCGTCCCACGCGTCGTCGTCGCCGACGACGTCGCCCGCGATGCGCGTGACGCCGCGCTCCTTCAGCATGTCGGCCCACCGAAAGAAGACCGTCCGCGAGTCCTCCTGGAAACGGGTGTACATGGTCGGGTCGCCGTCGCCGAAGACGACCAGGTTTCCGTGGAGCGTTCCGTCCGAAATCTCGCCGTCCGCGCAGAGACGCGTCGTGAACGTCCAGTCGGGGCCGAAGTGCAGAAGCGACGCGGCCGCGGTGGGGATCTTCTCGTTGGAGGCCGGCATGAAGAGCTTGTCGGCGTTGCGCTCGTACCATATCTCGCCGGTATCGAGGGACTGGATCAGCGCGCCCCAAAACGCATTCTCGAATTTCGGATCGTCGAAGAACTCCCCGACTTCCCCGATCAGACCGGCGCGCGAGGGCGCCGGAGCCACCGCCATGTTCGTTTGTGCCCCCGTCGGAGCGCATGCCGCCAGGACGCCCGCGACGACGATGCCCGATACCGCAAGATTCAGTGTATGCATTCCAGGACCCGCCTTCATGGATTGATTCCGAACCGTCTCGCCCTCCGCCCAAGGCCGCAACCCCATCCTCATGCCTTGCCACGGGCGGATGCGGGCGGTAGCGGTTTCCCATGACGCCGCAGGCCGACGCTTCCGCCAGAACGTACCCGCTGCTCGACGCGTGGGAGACGATGAAGGCGCACGTTCTGGACCTGGCGCCGGCGCTGGCGACGCGGTCCGGAACGGACCGCTCGGAAGCCTGGCGCGCCATCACGGTGCCGGAAGCCCAGGTGCTGGCGGTGATGGCCGGACTCGACCTCGATCTTGACAGCCCCGCC
>JAJFLJ010000128.1 GCA_021772755.1 Candidatus Sumerlaeota bacterium | reverse complement strand
AGTGATCGTGATGGCTGGACTGGGAATCGTGTTTCTGGCCGTCGTCGTGGGCGCGTTGATGCTCTTCATGGGTGGCGGCGAAGCTGAGGACGCTCCAGGCCCAGGGGATGTGGCGGTTTCCGAAGATGGCGCGCCCGGGGCGGCTGTCGCGCCCGCCGTCTCCGTCAAGAGGACGATGACGGAAAAGCGCCTCGCGGAAATGGGACGCATCCAGAAGCGCTACGCCCTGGAAAACGGCATCTGGGCCTCGACCATGGAGGAGTTGAAGGCCGAAGGGGCGGCCGACGAGATCACTCTGGACGCATGGGGGAACGAGTTCGACATCCGCCAGTCGTATCTGGTCAGCGCCGGCGCCGACGGCAAGTGGGAGACCGGCGACGAGTTGTGGGTCGATGCGGAAAGCGGCATCCTCGGACCGTAGGGACCCGCGCCTCCGCGAACGGGGGCTTGCGTTCGGCGCTCCCGGTTTGGAAGGGTCTGCGCCGCGCGGGCGCTGCCCGCGGCCCACCCACGACGAAGGATCGGTTTCGGCATGGCGGACGAGTATATCTATACGATGACGGGCCTGAACAAGCACTACGGCCAAAAGCATATTCTCAAGGACATCTATCTCTGCTTCTACTACGGCGCGAAGATCGGCATCGTGGGCGAGAACGGCTCGGGCAAGTCGACTCTGCTGAAGATCATGGCGGGGCTGGACGACGATTTCACCGGCGTCGCCGAACCGGGCAGGAAGGTGAAGGTCCGCCTGATCGCGCAGGAGCCGCAGCTGAACGCCGAGAAGACGGTGCGCGGCAACCTGGAGGAGGCCTTCGCCGAGACGATGGCGCTGCTCAAGGAATACGACGACATCACGGCGAAGATGGGCGACCTCGAAGGCGACGACATGGACAAGGCGATGGAGCGCATGGGGTGGCTCCAGGACCGCATCGACGCCGTCGAGGGCTGGGAGATCGACACGAAGCTGAACATGGCGGCGAACGCCCTGGTGCTGCCTCCCGACGACATGGACGTGACGAAGCTCTCGGGCGGCGAACGCCGCCGCGTGGCGCTCTGCAAGGCGCTGCTGGAGCAGCCCGACCTGCTCCTTCTCGACGAACCCACCAACCATCTCGACGCCGAGACGGTGGACTGGCTGGAGGAACAGCTCCGCGACTACCCTGGAACCGTCATCGTTTCGACGCACGACCGCTACTTCCTGGACAACATCACGAAGTGGATCCTGGAACTGGACGGCGGCCGCGGCATCCCCTTCGAGGGCAACTATTCCTCGTGGCTGGCCCAGAAGCTGGACATTCTCGCGAAGAAGGAAAAGAAGAGCACGACGCGCCGCAACGCGCTGGAACACGAGCTCAAGTGGATCCGCATGAGCACGAAGGACCGCCACGACCTGAGCCAGTCGCGCATCAAGGAGTTCGAGCGCCTCGTCGCGAAGGAGCAGTCGGAGGGCGAGGACGACGGTACGGCGATCCGCATCGCGCCGGCGGCGCCGCTGGGCGACAGGGTGATCGACGTCGCCGGCGTCACGAAGGGCTACGGCGGAACGCCGCTCGTCGAGAACATGGAGTTCTCCGTTCCCAAGGGGGCCATCGTCGGAGTCATCGGACCGAACGGAACGGGCAAGACGACGCTCTTCCGCATGATCACCGGTCAGGAGAAGCCGGACGGCGGAACGGTGGAGATCGGCGAAACGGTGCAGATGGCCTACGTGGACCAGCACCGCGACTCGCTGGACTCCGACAAGTCGATCTATGACGAGATTCGCGAGGGAAGGGAGGAGATTCCCTTCGGCGACGGCGAAATCCCCGCGCGGAGCTACGTCGGCCGGTTCGGCTTCAAGGGTTCCGACCAGCAGAAGCTCGTCGGCAATCTCTCGGGCGGCGAACGCAACCGCGTGCACCTGGCCAAGCTCGTGAAGTCGGGCGGCAACGTGCTGCTGCTGGACGAACCGACCAACGACCTGGACGTCGGCACGCTGCGCCTTCTGGAAGAGGCCATCGCGGGATTCGCCGGCTGCGCGCTGGTCATCAGCCACGACCGCTTCTTCCTCAACCGCATCTGTACGCACATTCTGGCGTTCGAGGGCGACGCGAAGGTCCGCTGGTTCGAGGGAAACTACGAGGAATACGAGGCGATGCGCCGCAAGGAACTCGGGGATTCCCTGGTGGAGAACCGCCGGGCCCGGTACCGCAAGCTCCCCCGCCTCTGACGGCAAGACCCGCTGGAGGGGGGAAACCCATTGACCCGAGGACCCCCGTCGGGGATGAGCCTGTGGATTGAACACTGAAAAATCAAGGCTTGCGACCGGACTGACAGGGTTGGTGTTGTAACGGAGCCGGGCTGTCCCCCTTCAGGAGAAGAAGACGATGATCAAGTGCCAGGTTTGCGCTTACGACAACAAGGACGACGCCGACTTCTGCCTGAACTGCGGGTCTCCGCTGGTGAAGCAGAAGGTCAGCCAGGCGATGGACGACGTCTCGGAGGAGCAGACGGTCCTCATCGATCCGTCCGCCATGCAGAAGCGCATTCAGGATGAAATCTCCAAGGGCAAGCCGGGCGAACAGCCCGCCTCGGCACCGCCAGCCCCGAAGCCGGCTCCCTCCCCCGCTCCGACGGTTCCCGCCCCGATGGCGCCCGCAGCCGCGACCGGCCACGCGCAGAGCGACGCGAGCGAAAAGGACTGGGTGATCACACTCGTGCTTTCCATCTGCCTTGGCCTCTTCGGCGCCCATCGGTTCTATGCGGGCAAGTATGGAACCGGCATTCTGATGTTCGTCACGGGCGGCGGCTGTCTGGTGTGGAAGATCATCGATATCACGCTGATCGCCACGGGCAAGTTCACCGACGCCGACGGCAAGCCGATCCTTCAGAAGAAGTAGTCTCTTCCCATGGCGCCATCGTCCGGCCAGACCCGGATCGCCGTCTATCCGGGTTCCTTCGACCTGTTGACGAATGGTCACCTGGACATCATCCGTCGCAGCCAGAAGCTGTTCGACCGGCTGGTCGTCGCGGTGGGCAACAACGCAACGAAGGCCGCTCCGCTCTTCACGGTCGGGGAACGGCTGGACGTCCTGCGGGAAGCGACCCGGGAATGGTCGAACGTGGAGGCGGTGGAGTTGCGCGGACTGACGGTGGAATTCGCCGCGGCAAACCGGGCGCAGTTCATCATCCGCGGTCTGCGGGCCATCAGCGACTACGAATTCGAGCTGCAGCTGGCGCTGATGAACCACAAGCTGAACACGGAAATCGAAACGATCTTCCTGGCGGCCGATCCCGCGAACATCTTCGTCTCGTCCAGAGTCATCCGGGACGTCTGGCGCCACGGCGGCGATATCGCGGAGTTCGTCCCGGCGGCGACGATCCGCGCACTGGAACGAAAGAGCGAACAAAAGGTGTCGTAGGGCGTTCTTCGGCTCGCCGCGACATGACAGGAGACAGGTCCATGGGTTTCGTACATCCGCCCCGGCTGAGGCCCGGCGACGAAGTCGCGCTGATTTCGCCCTCGGGACCGCTGGATCCGCCGGAACTCGCGGACCAGTCGGCGCGGGCGCTCGAAGAGCTCGGCTTCAAGGTTCGTCTCGGAAGCCATGCGAAAGGCCGGCGGGACTATCTTTCGGGAACGCCGGAGGAACGCCTCGACGATCTGAACGCCGCGCTGAACGATCCCTCGGTCCGCGGAATCTTCTGCACGCGGGGCGGCTACGGCGCTCCCCATCTGCTGCGGGGCATCGACTACGCGGCGGCGAAGAGAACCCCGAAGATCGTCGCCGGCTACAGCGACATCAGCGCGCTCCACGCGGCCTTCCTGTCGCAGTGCGGACTCTGCACGCTGCACTCGCCGACGATCGCCGGAGCCTACGTCGCCGAGCGCACGAAGATCACGGAAGCCTCCCACAGGACGCACCTCCACTGCCTGACGACGGACGAACCGCTCGGTTCGATTCGCGACGCGATGGAGTGGATCGATCCCTGGATCGTTCGCGCCGGCAAAGCCGCCGGACCGGTCATCGGCGGGAATCTCGCCGTCATGGGCGGCCTCGTGGGCACGCCGTACTTCCCGAATCCGGAGGGGGCGATTCTCTTCCTGGAGGACGTGGGCGAGGAGCCCTACCGGCTG
>JAJFLJ010000127.1 GCA_021772755.1 Candidatus Sumerlaeota bacterium | reverse complement strand
ACCGGTCGGACCGCGATGGTCGGAGAGGAGGTCTTCATGCTCTCGCGCATCGAGCGCTATGCGGGGGACCTCGATTACGGCATGGCGCCGCTGCCGTGGCCCGAAGATGGAAGCCGCGCGACGTGGTCCGGCGGGTTCGCGATGATCGTTCCCCGCGGGGCCCGGCATGCGAAGGAGGCCGCCGAATTCATCGCGTGGATGACGAGCCGCGAAATCCAGCGACGATACGGCGAAGAGGGGTTTCAGATTCCCGCGAACCGTCTTGCGGCTCGCTCGGAGTTCTACGACTCCCCGCAGTGGCGCGTTCTGATCGAGGAGATGGAGCATTCCCGCCACCGTCCGGCGTCCGCCATCGGCCCGTTCGTCTGGGACGAGCTTTCGCGCGCCTGGGAATCGGGGGCCGGCGGAAAGGTCGAACCGGCAGAGGCGCTTCGCGTCGCGCAACGCAACGTCCAGGACGAGCTGGACCGCGTTCATGCCCACGAGGCCCGCACCGTGGTGGACTGGCGCGTCCCGGCGGGGGCGATGATCGCGCTCTTCGCCGCGGCTGTCGCACTTCGCGCACGGGTGACCGTTCGCCGCGTTCGCGCCCTGACTCTCCACCGCCGCGAGGCACTGGCCGGCTACGTCTTCGCTGCGCCCGTGATCGTCGGCCTGCTGGTGTTCACCCTGGGGCCCATCGCCGTCTCCGCCGTTCTTTCCTTCTGCGACTACGACGTGCTTCGCCCAGCGCGGTGGTACGGACTGGGCAACTACCGCAGGATGTTCGCGGGCGATCCGCTCTTCCGGACCTCGTTCTTCAACACGGCATACTACGCCGTTCTCGCCGTTCCGACCTCGGTCGCGGGGTCGCTCGCCCTCGCCGTGATTCTGAACGCGAAACTGCCGGGACGGGGTGTCTGGCGAACGCTCTTCTACATGCCCTCCATCGTTCCCGTCGTCGCGGTCTCGATGCTCTTTCTCTATCTCTTCAGCGGCGACTTCGGGCTCTTCAATATCGTTCTCAACGCCGTCGGGCTCCCCGACGTGCACTGGATGACGAGTCCCGCCATGGCGAAGAATTCCCTGGTGCTGATGAACATGTGGACTGTCGGCGCGGGGATGGTGATCTTTCTCGCGGCGCTTCAGGGGGTTCCGCGCCATCTCTCCGAGTCCGCCGTGATCGACGGTGCCGGTCCCGTCCAGCGCTTCTTCTCGATCACCGTTCCCATGATCTCGCCGACGATCTTCTTCATGGTCGTCATCAACACCATCGGCGCGCTGCAGATATTCACCCAGGCGTTCCTGATGACCCGCGGGACGGGCGAGCCGGAGAACGCCACCCTCTTCTACGTCTTCTACCTCTTCCGCCAGGGCTTCGAGTTCTTCAACATGGGCTACGCCGCCGCCATGGCGTGGGTCATCTTTCTCGTCGTTCTCGCCATCACGGCCCTCCAGTTCCGCATCTCCAGGCGCCTGGTCCACGAGGAGTCGCGATGAACCGCATGACTCCCCTGCGAAAGGCCGTCGGCTGCGGCCTGCTTTCCGCGTTCGCGTTCGTCTTTCTCGTTCCGTTCCTCTGGATATTCATGACCTCCGTCAAGACGGACGCCGACGCCTTCACGCTTCCGCCCAAGCTCTTCCCCGTCGCCATGTCCGTCGACGAGTACCGCGCCGCGGAGGAGGCGGGCGAGCTCGGGCCGCTCGCGCGGAAGTACGGCTTTGCTCCGACGCTCGAGCACTACCGCCGCGCGTTCGCCGAGTTCCCGTTCCTCCTCTATCTGCGCAACACGCTCGTCATCGTGTTCGGAACGACGATCGGCGTCCTGCTTTCCTGCACGGCGGGCGCCTACGCCTTCGCCTGTCTGCGGTGGCCCGACCGGGGCTGGATCTTCGGACTCGTCATCGCGACGATGATGCTGCCGTTCCAGATCATGCTGATCCCCCAGTTCATGCTCTTCCGTTCCTTCGGCTGGATCGACACCGCGCTGCCCCTCGTCGTTCCCTTCTTCTTCGGTGCGCCCTTCTATCTGTTCCTTCTCCGCCAGTTCTTCGTCACGCTCCCGCGCGAGCTCTTCGAGGCCGCCCGCATCGACGGCGCCGGCGAGGCGCGCATTCTCGCGCAGATCGTCGTGCCCCTCTCCAAGCCCGCGCTGATCACCGTCGCCCTCTTCGCGGCGATGGGCGCGTGGAACGACTTCTTCGGGCCGCTGATCTATCTCTCCAGCGAGGGGCAGAAGACGCTCGCCGTCGGGTTGCAGGGAATGGTCAACGACTACCTCAACGAATGGGGGCTTCTCATGGCGGCGGGCACCGTCATGATCGTTCCGATCGTCGTGGTCTTCTTCTTCGCGCAGAGATACTTCATCGAGGGCGTGTCGATGACGGGCATGAAGAGCTAGGCGCCGAGCGCCTCCCGCAGCAGCGTTTCGCACCGCCAGAGCGCGCGCGGAACGTGGAAGCAGCCCTTGTACGGGCCGCCCTTGAAGCGGTGCGTCGCCGTTCCGTAGCGGTCGAGGTACCCGAACCACTCGCCGTGTTCCGGGTCGGCGAAGTTCTCGAAGCAGTAGTCCGCCACCTGGACGAAGCGGTCGAAGTGCCGCTCGCTGCCGGTCGCCCGGTACGCCATGAGGAACCCGATCATCGCCTCGCAGTGGGGCCACCAGAGCTTCATGTTCCATTCCAGCTGCGAGGGCGAGTATCCTTCGCGATCCAGGAAATAGAAGAGTCCGTCGAACTCCTCGTCCCAGCCGAAGTCGAACGACCGGTCCACGATATCGACACCGAGCCTCTCCAGCTTCGCGTCGCCGGTCCGGTGCGCGTAGTCCATCAGGAACCAGCCGGCCTCGATGGCGTGCCCCGGGTTGACGAGACGGCCTTCCGGCGTGTCCATCGGCGAACCGTTCGGCGCGACGTGTTCGAGAACGAATCGCGGGTCCGCGCCTGCGTGCATCGCGATCGTCTCCACGCACCATCGCTCGACATTCGCGTGCGTCTTCTCGCCCGAATCGTGCAGGACGTCCACGAGGTTCAGGAGAATCATCGGAACCGCCAGCGAACTCTCCTTCGCTGCCCCCTCGAAGACCGTTCGCCCGACGAGAGACGGGTCGTCCTTGAACCTCAGGACGGACCCGAACACATCGCGTGCCTCGGCGCGGATTTCCGCGCTGCCTGTCGCGCGCGCGTACTCCGCCATCGCCATGACGTAGAAGCATTCCGAGAAGATCTTGCGCTGCATGGAGACGGGTTCGCCCTCGCGCGTCAGGCAGAAGTACGCGCGGTTGCCCGGCTCCAGGGCGTGGCGGCGGAGGAACTCCGCGCCGCCCGTCGCCGCCTCCAGATAGCGCTCCTCCTTCGTCGCGTTGTAGAGCGCCGCCATCATCCACACCTGCCGCGCCTGCAGCCAGACGTGCTTGCGCGTGTCCCACACCTTCCCGTCGCGGTCCAGGTTGTTGAAGTATCCCCCGAATTCGCGGTCCGGCGAATGCTCGAGCCAGAACGGCAGCACACTGCCGTGCAGTTCCGCGGAGATGCGGTCGAGTTGCTGCCGAAGACGTTCTGCGGACACGGCTGTGCTCATGGCGGGTGGACCCTGGGGCGATGTGGAAGAGTGCGTGGCGGAGTCAGGCGCTGGTCTTGATTCGCTCCACGGTGCCGCCTGCCCGCGATTCGCGCAGGTAGTGGTCGCGATAGCGCATGTGCAGATTGTGGGCGGCGGGGTGGACCGAATGGGGGCTCATGAAGTGCGAGAACTCGAACGTGATCAGCTTGTCCACGCCCGCTTCAAGAGCGGCGTCGATCTTGTAGCGCAGCTTCGGCCAACCGATGGGTGGGAACTTGATCGGCATGTCGCGGTCGAACGACTCGACGTTGGACCACGTCGTCAGCCCGTGCTTTTGCGCCAGGCGGTGGTTCAGCGCGAGGTAGTCACGGAGTTCCCGGTACTCGATCTGTCCGTCCTGGAACGCGACGATATCCACCAGGTCCCGGATGCGGCCGAAAATCTCGTCCCATTCCCGCTCGTGGCGCTCCAGCGTCGTCGCGTTCTCGAACTGCTTGCTGCCGTGGATGTAGGGGGAGATCAGGATCGGCAGGGGCTTGAGTGCCCGCAGGTGCAGCGCCAGCTCCTCGTAGACCTTCATCACGCCGGGATCGAACGAGTCGATCTCGTGGCTGATGTACCAGCCCTTGAAGGCCGGCGAATCTCCGTAGCGCTCGCACACCTCGTCGCAGAAGGCGCGGTTGATGTCGACCTCCATCTGCGGGCGGCCCGAGTGCCAGTAGTTCCCCGAGTCGTACGTTCCGAAGAAGAAGTCCATGCCGTACTTCTCCGAGAGGTCGAGGAAGAGGCGGACGAGGTCCTCGTGAACGATGAGGCTGGGGTGCTCGCGGGCGAGAACCCGCGAGGGAAACGTCGCCCGGTCCCGGTACCCGGCGCGGATCAGGATCACCGTATCGATTCCCACGGCCCGCATGGCCTGGAAGTCGGCCTCCCACTCCTGCGGTCCCCAGTTCTGGTC
>JAJFLJ010000126.1 GCA_021772755.1 Candidatus Sumerlaeota bacterium | reverse complement strand
CCGCTGCCCCTGGTATTCGTCGAGTACGACCTGGACGTGGGCGGCGACCTGTTCTACTGGCACGCGATCGCCAACGTGATGATCCGCACGGCGGCGTGCATCGGACTGCCGACGCTGTTTCTCGGCATGTCGTTTCCCCTGGTGGCGCGCATCGCCATCGGCGAGTGGGGCCGTCTCGGCCGCGACGTGGGCAGGCTCTACGCCATCAACACGTTCGGCGCCATCGCGGGGTCGTTCCTGGGCGGGTTCGTCCTGATTCCGCTCTTCGGCATCACGGTGTCGGTGGCTCTGCTGGCGGGGATCAGCATCCTCTGCTCGATCGCGCTGCTGGCGAATCACGACGCGTTCGAACCGAAGCGCCGCCTGGTGGCGTGCGCGCTCTTCGCCGTGGCGGGGCTCGTGGTCTGCGGGCGCCTGGTCGCCGGCGACACGTCGCGCTTCTACCACCCGCTGGTCATCGGCGAGAACATGGTGTACTACAACGAGGGGTCGCTGGCGACGGTCTCCGTCATCGAGGACGCGCGCGACTGGCGGACGATCTACGTCGACGCGATCGGCGTCGCCGGCACGGACCCCGTCCTGCAGACCGACCAGAAGACGCTGGCCCACGTGCCGATGGTACTGCTCGGGGGCGAGGCGGAAAGCGTTCTCACCGTCGGCTTCGGCAGCGGCGGCGCGTCGTGGTCCTACACGCTTTACCCCGACGTCCGGAACATCCACGCCATCGAGATCACCACGAACGTCCCGAAGGCCGCTCCCTCGCTGACCGACGCCAATCACGGCATCCTCTACGAGGAGTCGGACATCGAAACCTGGTCGCGCGAGCTGCCGCCGAACGCGCCGCCTCCGGGCGGCGTGCACCCCGTGTCGATGTACACGCACGAACCGGCGCCGGGGTTTCGCACGTTCGACCAGCGCTATCGGCTTATCATCGACGACGCCCGCGCCTACCTGCGCTACACCGACACCGTCTACGACGTCATCGCGACGGACTGCACGGACCTGCGCTACAAGTCCAACGCGAACCTCTACGACCTGGAGTACTTCGAGCTTTGCCGCGACCGCATCAGCGACCGCGGCCTGGTGGTCGTGTGGATGCCGCTGGGCGGCCTCAGCGACGAGGCCTTCCGCATCGTGGTGCGCACCTTCGCCGCCGTGTTTCCGGAGATGTCCGTCTGGTACTTCGCGAACCAGCCGACGCACTACTGCCTCTTCATCGGCCAGAAGGACGGCCTGAAGATCGACTTCGAGGAGGTGAAGCGCGCCGTCGAGATTCCCGCCATTCGCGACGACCTCGACGAGATCGGCCTGCGCGACCCCGTCAAGCTCGTCTCCTCGTTCGTCACCGACGAGCGCGGTCTGACGGGATGGGTCGGCGACGGACCGCTGAACACCGAGGACTTTCCCATCGTGGAGTTCCTCTCGCCGCGCTATGGCTACGACAGCCGCCCCATCGCCGAGAACATGGGGAACCTGTACTCCATCCAGGTGCCGGCTGCGGACGTGTCGCTGAACATCGAGCCGGGAGAGGCCGACGCGCTGAACCGGTTCCAGGCGGCGAACGCGCTCCTGTTCGACGGGCACGTGCTGTATCGCGAGTTCGATTTTCTGGCGGCGAGCGAGCGCTACGCGGCGGCGAAGCTGATCGCGCCGGAGGACGTCTCCATCGACCGGCTGCTGGAGTTCGAGGAACTGACGCGGCGGCTGAAGACCGACCTGGAACTCGAAGAGATTTCGCCGGAGCTCTGGCTCAACGGCCAGTGGCTCGCGTTCAGCGTGTCCAACGTCTTCCTGCACCACGGCCGCCACGCGCTGGCCGTCAACACGGCGGCGCCCTTCGCGCGCCGTCTGCCGGACGCGTCGGACACGAACTCGAAGACGCTGCTGGAGAGCGGCGTTTCGCTCAACGGCCTGCTGGCGGAATGCTACGAGGCCCTGGGCAACGCGCGCCGGGCGGAGTCCTACCGCGAGGCGGAAGCGGCCTACAAGCGGGCGCTGGACGCCCTGTAGGTCCGGCGCCCCCTGTCCCAAACGAAGAACGGGCGGACCGGATCGCCGGCCCGCCCGTTCGATTTCAGGCAGTTTCGCTTCTTGTGAGACGCGTCAGACGCTGGCTTCGATTTCCGCCAGGATGCGCAGCATGTCGTCGATGATCTCGTCCATCGCGCGCTCGTCGCCCATCTCGATGCTCTTTCGCAGCTCGTCGGTGCGCTGGCGCAGCTCGTCGGACATGGGGTGGTCGGGGGCGGCGGAGACGGTCGCCTCGGCGCGCTCGATCATGTTGCGCGACTCCTCGTTGCGGGAGTCGTTGATCTTGCTGCGCAGGATCTTGGCGACGCGTTCCTTGGCCTCCTTGATCATGCGGTTCTTGTCGGCCTCGGAGAGGCGCTCGTCGGTGGCGTTGATGACGACCTTCTTCGAGACGCCCGTGGCCAGGTCCTCGGCGGTGACCTCCAGGATGCGGTCGACGTTCAGCTTGAACGTGACCTCGATGCGCGGGACGCCCTTGGGTGCGGGGGTGATGCCCTCGATGCGCAGCAGGTCCAGGAAGGTGTTCTCCGAGGCGGTGGTGTCCTCTCCCTCGTAGATGGGGAAGGAGATGGCCTCCTGGAAGTCGCGGGTCGTGGTGAAGATGTCCTTGCCTTCGGTCGGATAGGTGCTGTTGCGCTCGATGACGGGGCTGAACTGGTCGCCCTGAAGCCCGACGCCCAGGGAGAAGGGCGTCATGTGGATGATGACGGGCTTTTCCATCTGGTACTTGGTGGCGAGGTCCTCGCCGAGTCCGTCCAGGGGCGCGAGCACCAGCGTCTGCACCGCGGCGCCCATCGCGACGACCTCTTCGGGGGAGATGTCGCGGGCGGGGTTCTTCTCCATCGTGTCGCGAACGACCTTCTGGACCGCGGGGATGCGCGTGCAGCCGCCGACCAGGAGGATCGTGTGGATGTCGCTCTTCTTGAGACCGGCGTCGGAGAGCGCCTTGTTCATGGGCTGGACGGTGGCCTTCACCAGGTCGGCGGTCATCTCGTCGAACTTGTCGCGGGTGAGGGTGATGTCGAGGGTCAGCGGGCCCTTCTCGGTCATCGTGATGGCTTCGACCAGGATGTGGGTTTCCTTCAGCTCGGACAGCTCGATCTTGGACTCTTCCGCAGCCTCGCGAAGGCGCTGCATCGCGATGGGGTCCTGGGAGAGATCGACGCCGTGCCTCTCCTTGAAGTCGTCCACCAGGAACTGGGAAATGCGCATGTCGAAGTCGTCGCCGCCCAGGTTCGTGTTGCCGGAGATGGCGAGAACCTGGAAGACGCCGCTGATGATCTCGATGATCGAGACGTCGAAGGTGCCGCCGCCGAGGTCGTAGACCATGAGCTTCTGGTCCTCGCCGCGCTCGAGCCCGTAGGCGAGCGCCGCGGCGGTGGGTTCGTCGATGACGCGGCGGACCTTGAAGCCGGCGATTTCGCCGGCGTCCTTGGTGGCCGCGCGCTGCGTGTCGGTGAAGTAGGCGGGAACCGTGACGACGGCTTCCGTGATGGGCTCGCCGTAGTAGTCCTCGGCGTCGGCCTTCAGCTTCTGGAGAACCATCGCCGAGATTTCCTGCGGCGTGTACTCCCGGCCCTCCACCGTGACGCGGTGGCCGGTGCCCATCTGGCGCTTGATGGAGAAGATCGTGCGGCCCACGTTCATGATGGCGCCGCGCTTGGCCTTCTTGCCCACCAGGACGTCGCCGGACTTCGAGAAGCCGACGACCGACGGGGTGATGCGCTCGCCGAGACTGTTGGGGACGACGAAGGGTCCGTTCTTCTCCATCACTGCCATGACGGAGTTCGTGGTTCCGAGGTCGATTCCGAGAATGCGTGACATGTCGTCTGCCTTTCGCCGTCTGTTCGGGGAGGGCCGGAACGCTGCCGGTCCGCTGAACCCTTCGAATTCGGCCGTTTCCGACCGGTATTGCCCTGGAGAGCATGGAAACGCTAGGCGCGGCGGCCGGGGGTTGCAACCACTTCGTGAATCGGCCGGCGGTTTTCGCCGTCCGCCGGTCCGCCGGGGGGCCGGCGCCGGGGTCTAGCGCCGCATTTTCAGGTCGTTGAGGGCCTTGCGCGCCGCCTTGTGCTTGGAGTCGATGGAGAGGACCTGCTGGTAGGCCTGCATGGCCGACCGCACGTCGCCCTTCATGTCGTAGGTGGCTCCGATTTCCATATAGACCTCGGCGCTCTGCACGTACCGCAGGAGTTTCTTGAGGTGGACGATGGCGGGGGTGAACATGCCCTTGTCGCGGAACTGCTTGCCGAGGGTCAGGTGGGCGCGGACGATGTTCTCCTTCGTCGCGGGATTCTTCGGGTCGATCGAGAGGCTCTTGTTCCAGGTGGAGAACCCCTGGTCCACGCGGCCCGTGTTGACGAAGGCCCAGCCCAGCAGGTTGAGCACCTCGACGTTGCGCTGGTGCTTGCGGTGCAGGTCCTCGAGCTCCTTGATGGCCTCGGGGTACTTGCGCTCCTCCATCAGCGAGCTGGCGATGTGGAACTGCGCGTCGAAGTCGTTGGGCTTGAGCTCCAGGACCTCGCGGTAGCGGTTGATCGCCTGGCTCTTTTCCTCCGGCGTGTTGCTCGCCGTGAACTGTCCGCCGTGATAGCGGTGCGCCTCGACGATGCACTCGCGCAGGTAGCCGTTGTCGGGGTCGTTGTTGAGGAGCTTCTTCCAGCGCCCGACGGCTTCGGCCCAGTAGCGCGCCGCCTTGGCGCCCTCGCCGGCCTTCTCGCAGGCGAGCGCCAGGTTGTGGACGAGGTCCGCGTTGTCGGGGTTGAGCTGAAGCGCCTCTTCCCAGAGCGAAACGGCCTCCTCGTGCAGCGAATGCAGCGCGTAGGAGAGACCGAGCTGGATGTTGGCGTTCATCAGGTTGGTGCGCGCCCGGACGTGGGTCGGGTCCATCGACCGGATTTCGTTCCAGTCGGCGATCGCCTCGGCCCAGAGCTTCCGGTCGGTGGAGAGATAGGAGCGCTGCATCAGCAGGCGGATCAGGGAGTTCTTCAGCGAGGCGTCGCCGGCCGACTGCATGTATTCTCTGCGGACCGCTTCGATCTGCGCTTCGGAGGGGGCGCTGCCCTCGCTGGCCTTCTCGTCCGCGGCGAAGAGGAAGTCGCCCGCGATGACGCTGTAGGTGTGGATGTCTTCCTTGGCGCGCTTCTTGGGGTGCTTCAGCCTGTTATAGGCGTTCTGCACGAGCATGAAGCGGTCCGTGTGCACTTCCGGATCGTACTTCTTCACCATCTCGACGAAGGCGAGTTTGATTTCCTGCTCCGTCGCCCCTTTTTGCAGACCAAGGACGGCGTACGCGCTTCGTTCAGCCATTGAGTTCTCTCGGCGTCCGGCTCCGGCGCATGGCCGGGCGAGGATTCTCGTGCTTCATTGCGCGTTCTTCGAAAGCCCGGCTTCCTGAAGACCCAAGCCCAACGATTTGGGAGTCAAGGTGCCGGGAAGCGATCGCCGCAAGCGAAAAGCCCGACCCCGAATCGGGGTGCGGCGGAGCCGTTCGGCATTGTCGTAACACGACTTCCATCGGGCTGACGGAAACCTCACCAGGATCGCGATTTCCGGGGGTCCTGGCCGACGAACTTGCCCGTCTCCACCGAGACCTGCGCCTGTCCGTTCTTTCCCCCCGTC
>JAJFLJ010000125.1 GCA_021772755.1 Candidatus Sumerlaeota bacterium | reverse complement strand
GAGGCGGCGGTCGCGCTGGCGGAAAAGGGGGCGGAGGTGACTCTGAGCTATCGTGGCGCGGAGCTCAGCCGCCCGAAGCCGGAGAACGCCGAACGGGTCATGGCGCTTTCATCAAACGATCCGGCGCCCGGGGGAATCAGGCTGCTGCTGAATTCGAAGCCGACCGCGATTCGCGACGACGAGGTCGATCTGTCCCTCGATGGCGGCGGAGAGAGCATCACCATCGCGAACGCCCATGTGTTCGCACTGATCGGCCGCGAGGCGCCGCTCGATTTCTTTCGCAAGTCCGGCATTCCGATCCAGGGGGAGTGGACCACTCGGCGGGTTCTGGCGTTCACCGCGTTTCTCGCGTTCTGCGTGTGGCTCTACAACTGGAAGGGGGGCGGCTGGTTCGGCGAACTGTTCGCCCTTCGCGGGTGGTTCCCGTTCAATTTCCAGGACCTTGCGGCGATGGTGGGCAGCAACGATCCCGCGACGCTGGCGGGAACGCTCAGGATTTCGATGTCGTCGCCATCGTTCTACTACACGCTGGCTTACTGCCTTTGTGTGGGCGTCTTCGGGATCAAGCGCATCCGCCGCCGCAGGACGCCCTACGTCAAGGTACAGACCGCCGTTCTCTTTCTCGTCCAGACGATCCCGCTGTTTCTTCTGCCCGAGATCGTCTTTCCCATGCTCGGGCACAACGGCGCGTTCGAGAGCGGTTTCGGCAAGGTCTTCGCCGACAACCTGTTCCCCGAAGTCGGCTACGGCCACGGGCGCGAGTACTGGCGTTCCGTGGGTTTCGTTCTCGCGTGGCCGCTCTTTCTCTACAACTTCTTCACGGCCGAGCCGATGGCATGGTGGCTTGTCATCGGCTGCGTCCAGACGTTCGTGTTCATTCCCGGGCTGATCTACTTCTACGGAAAGGGCGCCTATTGCGGATGGATCTGCTCGTGCGGGGCGCTGGCGGAGACGATGGGCGACGCACATCGCACGAAGATGCCCCACGGCCCGTTCTGGTCCAGACTCAACATGGCCGGCCAGGTCATCCTCTGGGTCGCCGTGGCGCTGATGGTCCTGCGAATCGTCGGCTGGGTCGCGCCCGGCTCGTTCGCGGGGAAGTGGTTCGACCTGCTGTTCGAGGGAAAACACTACGCCGCCGACGGTTCCGTCGCAAGAAACCCGGCGAACTACAAGTGGCTGGTGGACGTGACTCTGGCGGGGGTCGTCGGCGTCGGGTTCTACTTCTGGTTCAGTGGGCGCGTGTGGTGCCGGTTCTTCTGCCCGCTGGCGGCGCTGATGCACTTCTACGCGAAATTCAGCCGCTTCCGCATTCTCCCCGAGAAGAAGAAGTGCATTTCGTGCAATGTCTGCACGAGCGTCTGCCACCAGGGGATCGACGTGATGAACTTCGCCAACAAGGGTGTTCCCATGGAGGACCCCGAATGCGTCCGATGCTCTGCGTGCGTACAGATGTGTCCGACGGGGGTGCTACAGTTCGGACAGGTGAACAAGGAGGGCGAGGTCGTCCGGTACGATACCCTCGCGGCGAGCCCGGTTCTGATGGCGGAAAAGAATTCGTCCCCGTAGGGCATGGCGGCTACACACCCGCCCCGACGCCGAGGCGGTTCTTCAGGCCCTTCAGGATCATCTCCCCGTGGTGGCGGCTGTTTTCGATGAAGACCCTGCCGGAGACGTTTCCGGCAGTGATCGTGCCGGCGACGAAGAGCCCCTGTACGTTCGTTTCGAGGGTCTGCGGATCGTGCGCGGGGATGTTGGTTTCCTCCTGGACTTCGATCCCCATCCCCCGCAGAAAGCCCACGGGCGGGTCGTAGCCCGTCTGGCAGATCACGAAGTCGTTCGCGATGGTTCGTTCCGTTCCGTCGGCGCTCGCAAGCGTGACGCTTTCCCAGTCGATGCGTTTCACGCTCGTCCCCAGGTATCCGGCGATCTCGCCGTTTTCGAGACGGTTTTCGATGTCCGGCAGAAGCCAGTACTTGATGCCATACCCGTTCACGGCGGGCTTGCGGTACGAGAGCGAGACGCGGGCTCCCGCGCGCCAGAGCAGAAGCGCCGTCTCGATGGCCGAGTTGCGTCCGCCCACGACGAGCACTTCCCTGCCGACGTAGGGGTGGGCCTCGCGAAAGAAGTGCGTGACCTTGGGGAGGTCTTCGCCCGGCACGCCGAGGTGGCGGGGATTTTCGAACGCGCCGCAGGCGAGCACGACGCTTCGGGCCGCAAGGGTTTCGCGGGCGCCGCCGCGCTTTTCGATTTCGACGGCGAAGTTTCCGTCGGGGGCCCTGGAGACCTCCACGACGCGAACCTGGGTGCGGACGTTCAGGTTTCGGTCCTGGACGAACCGGGTCAGATAGTTGAGATACTGGCGGCGGCTTGGCTTTTCGTCGACGATGTTGAGGGGATAGCCGTCGATTTCCAACAGCTCGCGGGTGCTGAAGAACTGCATGAACGTGGGGTACTGGCTGATATGGTCGCCGATGGAGCCCTTTTCCAGGACCATACAGTCCAGGCCGGCCCTGGCGAAGGAGTTGGCGACGGCGAGCCCAGCGGGGCCGGCTCCGATAACGAGGCTGTCGAGCACGATGGGGGCATCCTCCGGAGAGTGTTGATTTGGCCGGTCTTGGCGGCTTCGGGGGGATGTATGCAAAGTCCTTGCCGTCGGAGGCCCGCCCCGCCAACGATCCCGTCCCGGCAGGGAGCCGGAACGGCTCGAAAAGGAGTATCGCGACTATGTCTGGCCATAGCAAATGGCATTCGATCAAGCACAAGAAGGCCATCATCGACGCCAAGCGGGGGAAGCTGTTCACCCGCGTCATCAAGGAATTGCAGATCGCCGCCCGTTTGGGCGGGAGCGACGTGGACGCCAACCCGCGTCTTCGCACCGCGGTTCAGGCGGCCAAAGACGTCAATATGCCCAAGGACACCATGGAGCGCGCCATCAAGAAGGGCGCCGGTGAACTCGAGGGCCAGGCCATCGAGGAGATGGTCTACGAGGGCTACGGCCCCGGCGGCGTGGCGGTGATGGTCGAGGCGAGTTCGGACAACAAGAACCGCTCGGCATCGGAAATCCGCCACACGTTCGCGAAGTGCGGCGGCAACCTGGGCAGCACGGGCTGCGTGGGATACCTGTTCGAACGCAAGGGCGTCATCGAGGTCGAGGACGCCGACGACGACAGGGTGATGGAGGCGGCACTCGACGCCGGTGCCGAGGACGTGGAATCGGAAGAGGGATACCACGAGATCAAGACCGACCCGAACGAAGTGCAGGACGTGCGCGAGAAGCTGGAGACGGCGGGTCTGAAGGTCGTGTCGTCGAGCGTGAAGCAGATTCCGACGACGACGCAGAAGCTGGACGCCGCGGACGCCGCGGCCGTGATGAAGCTGATCGGAATGCTGGAAGAGAACGACGACGTGGACGAGGTGTACTCGAACCACGAGATATCCGACGAGGTGGCCGCCGAAGCCGGCCTGGCCTGAGAGAACCGATGGATCCACTGAGAATGTTCGCGAGGGAAAGGGTCGTCGACCTTCAGGGGGAAACGAAGGCGGAGGTTCTCGAAGAGCTCGTGGACGCGATGGCGTCGAGTCCCGACGTGACCGACCGGCAGGAGCTGCTCGCCCGGATCATGGAGCGGGAGAAGACGCTCTCGACGGGCGTGGGCGTCGGCCTTGCGCTGCCCCACGTCAAGATTCCCTCGGTGAAGGACTTCGCCATCGGGATCGGGCGAAAGCTGAACGGCGTCGAGTTCGACGCGATCGACGGCGCGCCGGTGCACATCATCGTGATGATCGCCTGCAACGACACGCAGTCCGGCGACTACATGAAGGTTCTCAGCAAGCTCGTCCGGCATCTGAAGGAGCGCGATTTCCAGGACCGCGTGATGAACGCCCACACGCCGCAGGAAGTCGTCGACCTCTTCGTGTGCGCGAACGGGCCGTTTCCCTGTCAGACGTGATCCGTCGTGACGCCCCGCAACCTCCACCTCGTTGTCGACGCCCGCCGAGTCGTGCCTGAAGCGACCGGCGTCGGGAACTACGTCGCGGGACTGCTGGGCGGGCTGGACGGAATCGCGGGCGGGCGCGGTTGGCGAGTCACGGCGGTTCGGCTGCGGAGTCGCTCTGCGGATTCGGAATGGCCGGAGACGTTCTGGAGTTCCCTTCGGAACGTCACGACCGTCGAGACCGACGCCGACCCCACGGTTCATCCCCGCAGCGAGTGGTGGCTCCAGACCGGTCTGCCGAAGATCGTTCGACGAGTCGGGGGCGACGTGCTCTTCTCGCCGGCATTCGAATGCCCCTGGGGGCCGCGCCGGTTCCGCCGCATTCTGACGATTCACGATGCGATCGCGTGGGACATGCCGCGCAACTATTCGCCGAAGTTCGCGTCGTGGCTTCGGTTCATGGCATCGACGAGCGCACGTTCCGCCGATGCCGTTCTGACGGACTCGCCGTTCGCCGCGCGGCGCCTTCGCGGGCGCGGAATCGGTGGACGCCGGGACTTCGGGGTACTGCCGCCGGGAGTCGATCATCGCGTCTTCCGCCCGGCCGAAGCGGACGAATCGCGCGGATTTCCCGGAGGCTTTCGGCCGAGCGGCCCGGTGGTCGTCGTTCCAGGTTCGCTCGAACCGCGAAAGAACCAGTCCATCGTCTCGGACGCGGCCCGCCTGGAACCGCTGCGTTCCCGTCAGCATTCGCTGATGTTTCTTCATCGGCCAGTTGGTGCTTCGCCGTCGCCGGACTCGCGCCATCCTGCCGGTCCGCAGGAGATGGCACAGTGGCTGAGAGCCGCGCAGGTGGTCGCGATTCCCTCCCGGATGGAGGGCTTTGGGATGAGTCTGCTGGAAGCGATGGCGACGGGTACGCCGGTTGTCGCCTCCGACATTCCCCCTCACCGGTGGATCGCGAAGGGAAACCAGTGCGCCAGACTCGTGGCGCCGGACGACGCGGAGGAATGGTCCAGGGCCATTGGCGAAGTGATCGAAAACGGAGACGCCGTGCAGTGGTGCGCCGCCAACGGACTCGTGGGCGCACGGCAGTTCACCTGGGAGCGCGGGGCGAACCGCCTGCTGGACGTCGCCGACCGCCTGGCGCGGAGCGTCTGACGCCGATCAGGACGAACCACGCGCGTTTCCGCAGCGAGGGAACCGCGCGAAAGAGCAGGTCGTCGATGCGCACGAGAGCGGATTCGGCGATGCGGTAGAGCCTGGGGCTGGGAACGGAGAAGGCGAAGGCGCTCGCGAAGAACGCGAGAAACTGGATGCGTTCAATGGAGAGCTTCGCGCGGGGATCGGTTCCCCGAACGCCGCGACGGACCGCATGCAGCTCGCGGCGATGGAAATACGACGTGATGTCCTTCCATATCTTCGGCGCCATCAGCACGCGGTACGCGTTGACGAAGGGATTGTCCGTTGTCGGTTCGACGAACGCCGCCTTTCCGCCAGGCCGCAGAACCCGCGTGCATTCCGCCGCCGTTTCGTCGATGCGCGTGTGGATGAGAACGCTCTTCGTGAAGACGCGGTCCACTGCGGCGTCCGCGAAGGGAAGATGCTCCCCGGCGCCCGCGACCAGATGAACCCGGTCGCCGACGCCGGCCTCCGCGAGGATTCTCCGGGCGGCCTTGAGGCGGTTGGGGCTGATGTCGCAGATGACGATCCGCGCGCCCCGCCGCGCGAAGAGAATCGCCGCCAGCGCCAGCCCGCCCCCGAGGTCGAGTACGAGCCGGTCCTCCAGCGGTTCCAGGAATCCGAGCGCCCGTCGGACATCCACGGTTTCGGCGAGGGCGACGTCCCGCGCGACGTCGCTCTCCCCCGCCGCCTTCAGGTTCCTTGGATCGAGCGTTTCGTCCCAATGGCGGCGGTTGCGGTCCCAACGCGAGGGGGCCGCTCCGTCCGACTTCGCTTGCGGGGCTGCGGGGTGGTGTGCCAATAGAGTCGCCACTTGCTGAGAGTGATGGATTTACGCCCCATACAATCAACCCGGACAGGGGACTTGCAGGAGCCGCAGGATGGCCTACCGCGACCATAAGAATTTCTTCGACCGGGAGCTTTCCTGGCTCGCCTTCAACCGCCGTGTGCTGGAGGAGGCGCTGGATCCGAAGACGCCGATTCTCGAACGCCTGAAGTTCGCCGGCATCGTCGCGACGAATCTCGACGAGTTCTTCATGGTGCGTGTCAG
>JAJFLJ010000124.1 GCA_021772755.1 Candidatus Sumerlaeota bacterium | reverse complement strand
CACGGCGGGCGCCTCGAACCCGATCCGGGCTACGCGCGCTTCTTCGCCTACGTCTCGCTCTTCGCGGCCTCCATGTTCACGCTCGTTCTCGGCGCCAACATGCCGGTCATGTTCATCGGCTGGGAAGGCGTCGGACTCTGTTCGTACCTGCTGATCGGATACTTCTTCGACAAGCCCTTCACCGAGAACCTCTCCTGCGCGGACGCCGGCAAGAAGGCGTTCGTGATGAACCGCATCGGCGACGCCGGCCTGATCGTCGGCATGGGTCTGCTGTTCTGGGGGCTGGGGTCGCTCGATTTCCAGGAACTGAACGCGATCGTCGACCGCGGCGTTCTCGCCGACGGCAGCGCTGTTCCGAAGGGCTTCATGTACGGCGGCGCCCTGATCACCGCGGCGACGCTCTGCATGTTCCTGGGCGCGACGGGCAAGTCCGCGCAGATTCCGCTCTTCACGTGGCTGCCCGACGCCATGGCCGGCCCCACGCCGGTCTCCGCCCTGATTCACGCGGCCACGATGGTGACCGCAGGCGTCTACATGGTCGCCCGCATGAACGTCCTCTTCTTCCTGTCGCCCTCCACGATGGAGGTCATCGCGATCATCGGCGCGTTCACGGCGCTGGCGGCCGCCACGATGGCCATGACCCAGCGCGGCATCAAGAAGGTGCTGGCCTACTCGACGGTCTCGCAGCTCGGCTACATGTTCCTCGGCCTCGGCGTCGGCTCCATCGCCGGGGGCATCTTCCACGTCTTCACCCACGCGTTCTTCAAGGGCTGCCTCTTCCTCGCCGCCGGGTCGGTCATCCACGCGATGCACCACGAGGAGGACATGTTCAAGATGGGCGGCCTGCGCAAGTACATGCCGAAGACCGCGACCGCCTATTTCCTCGCGACGCTCTGCATCGCCGGGTTTCCCCTGACCTCCAGCTTCTTCTCGAAGGACGAAATCCTCTATCACACCTGGATCGCCGGCGGGGGAATGTCGATTCTCTGGATCGTCGGCATCGTGACCGCCGGGCTGACGGCCATCTACATGGGCCGCTCCTTCTTCCTGACGTTCTGGGGCGGCGACGACCGCATCGATCACCACACGCGCGAGCACCTGCACGAGGCGCCCGCCAACATGTGGATGCCCGTCATGGCGCTGGCCGCTCTGGCGCTCGTCGTCGGCGCGCTGAACGTCCCGAAGGGCTTCGGCGGCGGCGCGCAGTTCCACCACTTCCTCGCGCCGGTCGTCGATCGCGGAGCGGAAGTCGTCGCGAAGATCAGTACCGGCAAGGAAGTGCACGGCGTTCTCGGCCCGCTGGTCGTCGCCGGAGCGGAGGACATGACGGAAGCGGGCTTCCACGGACCGGAGATGACGCTCGCCATCGTTTCGGGAGGCGTCGCCATCGGGGGTCTTCTGGTCGCCTGGTTCTTCTTCGGCGGCGGCGTCACCGAACGGTCGCGCAGCGTGGCGAAGGCGCTTCGCCCGCTCTGGCTTGTGTCGTGGAACTGCTGGTGGTGGGACGCCATGTACAACAAGATATTCCGCGACGGCACGATGATGAAGGCGCGGGCGATTCTCGCCACCGACGTGTCCGTGGTGGATGGCGCGGTGAACGGCATCGCCGCTCTCTGCCGCGCCTGGGGCGACGATCTGCGCCGTCTCCAGAACGGCAGGGTGCAGATGTACGGGCTCGTCATGTTCATCGGCGTCTGCCTGTTCGTGCTCTACTTCGCCCTCGGCATGCAGAATTTCCTGCGCGAGGCGTACGCGGCGCCGGAGGCGGCGGAGAAGAGCGCCGCGCCCGTCGTTCGCGCCACCAGCCAGACCGTTCAGGCACCCTCGCTTTCCCTCACTCCCACCGAGATCGCTGCGGCGGAATAACCAAGGATCGGGTTTCGTTCGAATGTATCTGACACTTCTGATCTTCATCCCCCTGGTCATCGGCGTCCTCGCGGCGGCGCTTCTTCCCGCGCGCCAGGTCAAATGGGCCGCTCTCGCGGCGATGGTGCTGGACCTCGGTCTCGCGCTGCTGCTCGCCGGGGGGGTGCTCGGCGGCTTCGACTGGAATCACGATCCGAAGGCGGAGGGCGCCGAGAGCGCCTGGGTCTTCGGGAGCGAAATCGCCGAACCGCAGTTCCAGCTGCGCGAACACGTTCCATGGCCCATGCTCCAGGAATACGAGATCAGCTACTCCCTGGGCGTCGACAATCTCTCGATGCTGCTGATTCTGCTCACCGCGGCGCTCGGCATCTTCGCGGTGCTCTGCTCGTGGACGGCCATCCGCGAACGCGAGAAGGAGTTCTATCTCTACCTTCTCGCTCTCCAGACCGGTATTCTCGGCATCTTCTGCGCCCTCGACCTGATTCTGTTCTTCATGGCGTGGGAAGTCATGATGCTCCCGCTCTACTTCCTGATCGGCATCTTCGGGTCGAGCAACCGCCTCTACGCCACCATGAAGTTCGTCCTCTACTCGCTGACGGGCTCCCTGATGATGCTGCTGAGCATCATCTGGATCTACTACAACAGCGGCATCTCGACGTTCTCCTTCGAGAAGCTCGAAGTGGCCGGCATCACGTTCCACCAGTCGCTGCCCTTCCTGGGGATGATGCTCGCCTTCCTGGTCAAGGTTCCCCTCTGGCCGTTCCACACCTGGCTGCCGGACGCCCACACCGAAGCGCCCACCGCCGGTTCCGTCATCCTCGCCGGCGTGCTTCTGAAGACCGGCATCTTCGGCATCCTGCGTTTCGCGATTCCGCTCTTTCCGATTCCCGCCGTGGCATTCGCCCCCGTCTTCTCCTGGCTGGCCGTCATCGCCATCGTCTACGGCGCGATGTGCGCCATCGTGCAGACCGACATGAAACGCCTCGTCGCGTATTCCTCCGTCAGCCACATGGGCTTCATCGTTCTCGGCATCTTCTGCTTCAACGCCCAGGCCATGAACGGCGCGATTCTCCAGATGTTCAACCACGGCATCTCGACGGGTGGGCTCTTCCTCGCCGTCGGCATGATCTACGAGCGCCGCCACACGCGCAAGATGAGCGAGTTCGGCGGACTGGCCCACACCGTGCCGGTCTACGCCGCGCTGACGATGGTCATGGTGCTCTCGTCCGTCGGCCTGCCGGGCCTCAACGGGTTCGCCGGCGAGTTCCCCATCCTGCTCGGTTCGATGCACAACGTCCCGATGCTGATCGAGGCGCGCGACGCTTCCTCGCTCTACGCCTCCATCAACCAGGTGAACTACACGTGGCTGGTCGCGGCGCTGGCGACGATGGGTGTGATTCTCGGCGCCGTGTACCTGCTGATCATGTACCAGAAGGTGTTCTTCGGAAAGCTCGACAAGGAGGAGAACAAGAACCTCGTCGATCTCGACGTGCGCGAGTGGGGCCAGCTTGCCGTGCTTTCCGTCGCGGCGCTGGTGATCGGCCTCTATCCGCAGCTGCTTATGAAGCCCATCGGGAAGACGACGGACGCCGTTCTCGCCATGGTGGCCGGTCCGCTGCACTTCGACGTCGGGCATCCCAACGTGGAACTGCCGCCCGTTCAGGCCGAAGCGCCTGCGGACTCGCAGACGAACGAAGACGTCGCTCATTAGTTCCCTGGAGGCGGGTGGCTGAAACCGCCCGCCGCACCGCTACAGACAGATCGTCCGGTACTTCCAGCTTCCCTTCAGTCTTCCCACCAGAAATCCGGTCTGCCAGATGGCGTCCAGTGCGGGCCAGAGGCGCGCCGCGCGGAACTCCCCGCGGAGCAGAAGCTCGACCAGGAGGAAGGGCAGGTGGCCAAGCGCGAGCCATGCTTCCCAGCTGATGTGATGGCGCCTTGGGAGCCTGCTTCCGTACTTCGAAAGAATCGTCGCGATCGCCTCGCCGTAGTTCACCGCCTGTCTGTACATCGCCAAGGCCGAGCGGCGGTGGTCGTGGGCGATGCAGGCTTCCGGAACGTACGCGATGCGTCCCCCCGTCTCCAGAATCCTGAAGGAGAGATCCGGATCGTCGGCGACAAGGAGGTCTTCGTCGAAGCCATCGACGGCCATGAGGCGCTCCACCCGCCACGCGCAATTGCAGGTGGCGAAGAACGGCGGGAACATCGGCCCGCCGCGAAAGAACTTTCGGTTATCGAGCAGGTGGGCAGCCTGCTGGTACCACGCGACCGCGCAATCCTGTCGAAGCGCCGCGATCCCTCCACCCACTCCGTGGAGATCCGGATCGGCCAGAAGCGGTTCGACGAGTCTCTTCAGCCAGCTTCGCGATGCCACGCAATCGCTGTCCGTGAAGACGACGATTCGCCCCCTTGCCACCGACAGCCCCTTGTTGCGGGCCGCAGAGGGACCGCGCTTCGATTCGTCCAGGACGCGGATGGGCCATCGTTCGAGTTCCTGGCGCGTGCCGTCGGCCGATCCGTTGTCGACGGCGATGACCTCGAATTCGAAGTCGCACGTCTCGCGCTGCCGGAGAACGGAAGCGAGGCACCGGCGAACGCAATCCACGCGGTTGTAGAACGGGATGACGATGGAGACGTCGGGATCGCGGGCTGG
>JAJFLJ010000123.1 GCA_021772755.1 Candidatus Sumerlaeota bacterium | reverse complement strand
TTGACGTCGGGATGGTACTTGCGCGCGAGGGTCCGGTAGGCCTTGCGGATTTGCTCGGCCGTGGCGTCCCGCCCAACGGCGAGGGTCTCGTAGTAGTCTTTGAACTTTACGGCCACCCGGGTGCGCTCCTCCCTGCGGAATCGATCTTCACGCTCGTTGCGCAAGAAGACTGCCCGACGGTGATTCGGAGCGGAAGTCTGAAATGACTTGTCTTACGCCGGGCGCCGCACTCAGCGATGTGTCTTCCCGACTCACCGGGAGCGTTCTGGCGGCCCGATGGGCTCAATCGTCCCGCCCCGGTTTGCGGCGTGGCGAAAGATTCCCAAGTTCGCCAATCCGGCCAGCGGTTCCATTGGGGACTTGACCGAGTGCCGAAGGTGGCCTTGTCTTTGCAATATCCGATTCGCGCCCCGCAGCCTGCGGGGGCGAAACCGAAGGGAACATGACTATGTCGATTTGGAGAAAGGCACAGAAACCCGACCGCATCCTGTTCGTGGGATCGGTGGGTCTGCTGATTCTCTCGCTGTTCATGCTGGGGCTGCGGGACCACCGGGCCAACGCGGCCGGCGAGGACGAGGAATTCTACCGCTTCGTGGACGTCGCGGCCGAAGTCTACAGCGAGGTCCGCACGAAGTACGTCGACGAGGTGGAGTCCCGCAAGATTCTCGAAGGCGCCCTGCACGGCATGTTCCGCGCCCTGGACGAGCACAGCCAGTACATGAATCCCGACATGCTGAAGTCGCTCGAGCGCGACACCAGCGGGGAGTTCAGCGGCATCGGAATCCACATTACTCAGCGCCAGGGCCTGCTGACGGTCATCGCCCCGATTCCCGGCTCCCCGGCGGCCGAAGAGGGGCTCCAGCCTTGGGACCGCATCATCGAAATCGAGGGCGAAACCACCGAAGGCATGGAACTTCAGGACGCCGTGGACCGCCTGACCGGCCCCGCCGGCACCCAGGTCACCTTCAAGGTCTACCGCCAGGGCGAGTCCGACCCCCTGGAGTTCACCGTCACGCGCGCCAACGTCGAAATTCGCAGCGTGTTCCACCAGATGCTCGACGACCGCATCGGCTACGTTCGCCTGTCGCGCTTCAGCGAGAACACCTCGCGCGACGTGCGCCGCGGCCTTCTCGAAATGAAGAACGAGGGCATGGAGGCGCTGATTCTCGACCTCCGCCTGAACACCGGCGGTCTCCTGCGCGAGGCGATCGACGTGGCGGACCTCTTCGTCGACAAGGACGAGATGGTGGTCTCCACCAAGGGGCGTCTCCGCGGCCAGAACCGCGAGTACCGCGCGTCGTCCGAACCGCTCTTCGAGGACCTGCCGCTCTTCGTGCTGGTCAACGAGGGCAGCGCTTCGGCCAGCGAGATCGTCGCCGGGGCCATCCAGGACCACGCCCTCGGCGTGATCATCGGCCCCGCCGGAAAGAACACCTTCGGCAAGGGGTCGGTGCAGACCATCGGCGAACTGAACCACACGATGACCGACGACGAGGACGGAAACCCGATGCGGTCCGCGCTGAGACTGACCACGGCGCGCTACTACACGCCTTCGGGCCGGACCATCCACCACGTCGGCGTGACGCCCGACATCGGCGTCGCCCTGACCAAGAAGCACGAGATGGAACTGCTCCGCCACGGCCTGCTCGGCGACGTGAACACCGGCGAGGACTACAAGCTGCCCGACGAGCTGTTCGAGGAGAAGGACGCCACGGAAGACGAAAGCGTCGAAGAGGGCAAGACCGTGCTTCAGCGGACCGGCGAGAACTCCGGAACGGAGCGGACACCGGAACCCGACACGGAAAAGAAGGGCGAGTTCTACCAGGTGGAGGCCCCCGAACTGCTTGAGACCGACGACTTCCAGGACGTGATGCTGGAAGAGGCGAAGAAGCAGATGAAGATCTACATGATCCTTCGGGAGAAGGAAAAGAAGGGCGAAGTCCCCGCCATCGCGGCCTTCGCGGAGGGCCAGGAGATCAGCGCGGCGAACTGAGACCGCGACGACCGCGCCGACACCAGAAGGGGGCCGCATCGCGCGGCCCCCTTTTTTCGTGCGCGCCATGGCTTCGCTCGCGAGTGTCGGGTCTTAGCACGCACCTTCTTCGGGAGTTACGCCCAAACGATTCCTCCGGATATCTTGCCGGTCCGTTGCGCTTTCGGAGAATCCCCCGGCGAAGGTCTTCGTTGCTCCCGGCGGCGGGTGCAGGCGAGGAAACGGGTCCGCCGCCCGCCCTCAACGTTCCTTCGCAGAAACCCGGGTTCCGTCTTTCGGCGACAGCCGCGAACGCGGCTGAACGTGGGTAGCCGCAGGTGACCGAAGGCCCGCAGGGCCAAGGGAGCCTGCGGAATGCGACGAATTGGAACTCGTCTCCGAAGGAGGCGAACCGCTACTTCACATACTCTCGATCGGCGTCGATTCCATGAATCGCCAGAAGGCGCTTGTATTCGGCGAGGGAATCCTCTTCCCGATGGTGCGATTCCTGGTTCTTGATGTACTCGATCACGGAGGGGCGGTCGTCCGCCGACACGTTGAAGGCGGCGTATCCGTCCTGCCATTTCGCGAACCCCGGAAAGACGGATTCGCTTCGGATCCAGGATGTCGAAGCGACCTTGATGTCCCGCACGAGGTCAGCAAGCGCGATGGACGGATGCAGTGCCGTCAGAATATGAATGTGGTCGTCGTAGCCGCCGATTCGGTAGAGGTGGCAGTGCTTGTTCTTCAGAATGCCCCACACGTATCTGAACAGTTCCTCGCGACGCGCCTCGGTCAGAACGGGCGCACGGTCCCGCGTCGAGAAGACGATATGGACGGATGTCTGGGTGTATGTCGACATTCGAACCCTCGGCGGTTCGGCCCCGTCAGGGCCGCAGCATCAATACCGGCATACCGCAGGATCGGCCTTCGGCCTCACCTGCGGCTACCCGAATTCGCCCCCTTCGGGGGCTTGGCTTCGCTGCTCTCGTTGCGGTCGTGCACCAAGGCGCTCTCCGGCATTGGCACGATTCGGGGCGAATCACGGGAATTCCGTTCTGTTGGGGGCCTCGGCTCACGCCCAGCCGTCCGGAACGAAGACCGCGTCAAGATGCGGCCCCCTTTTTTCGTGCGCGCCAGTTTCCTGCTGCGTCTGTGGGCCGGACGCGCCGAAGGTCGAAGGAATTCGCCACGACGGGGGTTATAGCGGTTGAAGATATTCTCGGACGGATCGCTGGACGGACGGCGTGCGGTCGTGGTTGGCGGCGGTGCGGCCGGTCTTGCGGCGGCGATCGTGCTGCGGGCGCGCGGCGCGCGGGTGCGCGTCCTGGAGCAGGGGCCCGTTGTCGGCGGACGGCTGACGCCCATGGTGCTCGGGCCCTTCGCCTTCGGTTCGGGGGAGGAGTCCTTCGCCGGTCCGCAGATTCTCGGACGGTTGTTCGCCCGGGCCGGGCACAGGCTCAGCGACTTCGTCGAATTCGCGCCTCTCGACCCCGCCGCTTCTCTGGTCTTTCCCGACGGCGAGCGGCTGGCGGTACACCGCTCGCCCGACCGTCTGGCGGAGGAAATCGCGCGCTTCTCGAAAGCCGACGCCCACCGCTTGGAGACGCTCTGGCGCAAATGGGAGTCCCGCGCCCGCGCGGTGGACGAACGGTTCACGACGCAGCCGGGGCGCGGGTGGCGCGGTCTCGCCGAGTGCGCCGCGTCGCCGCGCGCCTGGCCTTTCGCCGCGTCCGCCGCGAGTCCCCGCACACTGGACGGCTGGGTGCGGCGGCGCTTCGCCGGCGACCGCGGCATGCGACAGGTCTTCGCGTGGCTGGCGTCCCGCCACGGCGTGTCGCCGCACCGCGCGCCGGCGGGTCTGGCGTATCCTCTGATCATGGACGCGATGCGCGGCGCGTGGATGGCGCAGGGAGGCGTCGGCGCGGTGCGCGAGGCGCTGCTTCGGCTCGCGTCGCTGATGGACGTGCGCATGACCCGCGACGCGTGCGTGGAACGGATCGAAACGGAGAACGGCGCGGTCCACACCGTATCCGGCCGCGGCTTCAAGCCGCTTCGCGCGGACGTGGTGGTCGCGGCGATGAATCCGGCGAAGGCGGCCGCGATGCTCTCGCCCACGGAACCGATCGTCGCGGCGGCGAAGAGACTCGAACGGCGGCGGACGGGACGCTCGGCGTTCGCGATCTCGCTGATCCTGCGCGAGAGCGCGCGCATCCGGTCCGATGCGCGGGAAACGATGCTTCTGGGTCCCGGTCCGCGGGAGGCGGCCCGGCAGATCGACGGGTGGCTCGTGCCCGCCGCATCGCCGGACATCCACCTCTACGACTATGGCGAATCGGACGGACTGCACGGGCTGCGCATCGTCGTGCAGCAGCCGCCCCAGACGGCGAGGTGGCGGTGGAGCGCCGCGACGATCGCGCAGGAGCGCGAACGCGTTCTGAAGCGGCTGTCGAAGGCGGGGGTCGACGTTCGCGAAAGCAACATCCTGGAGGAGGTCGTGCTCTCTCCGGCGGAGTTCGCGAAGGCGCACGGTCTCGCCGGCGGTTCGCTCTACGGACTCTGGGGGGGATCGTGGCGCGCGGCCTTCCTCCGGCCGCCGCAGTCGTCCCCGCTCGCGAAGGGGCTGTACCACGCCGGGAGCTTCGCCCACCCCGGCGCCGCCCTGCACCTCGCGCTGCAAAGCGGAATCCTCGCCGCCGAAAGCGCGCTCTGAGCGATGACGACGCGCGCGTTCCGCGATCCGCTGCACTACCGGTACCGCAGCAGCCGCCCCATGAAGACGATCCTGTACCTGATGGACCGCCGATGGTGGTGGTACGCCGGAGTGTATCTCGTCTTTCTTCTGAAGCACCTTCCGGCGTGGGCGATGCCGTTCCTGCTGGGCTACATGATCAACACGCTCGCCGGCGAGGAGGGACACTCCCTGGGGAACCTGAAGGTCTTCGCGGCCGTCTACGCGGTCGTCCTGGTGTTCAATATCCCGCTGCAGGTGACGATGTCCTCGATGATGAGCACCGCCATCCGGCGCATGGAGGCGCGTCTGCGGGCGGCGCTCGTGACGCGCCTGCACCACCTCTCGTTCTCCTTTCTCGACACGGCGAAGAGCGGAAAGCTCCAGGCGAAGATCCTGCGCGACGTCGAGCAGGTGCAGTTCATGTGCTGGCACATGGGACAGCTCGCGCCGATGATGGTGTCGTCGATCGCGATGGCGGTGATCTACACGGCGGTCACCCAGCCGTGGCTTCTGCTGGTCTTCGCCGCGATGGCGCCCATGAGCATCGGCCTCGTGCGGTTCTTCCGCCGCACGATGAAGGCGCGAAACGAGGAGTTCCGCCTGCGCATCGAAAGCATGAACGCCGACGTGACGGAACACATCGCCATGATTCCCGTCACCCGGGCGCACGGGGTCGAAGAGGCGGCGGGGCGCCCGCTGGAGGAGCAGTTCGCGCAGGTCGAGCGCAAGGGCTGGGAGCTCGACCGCTTCAACGCGATCTTCGGATCGTCGAGCTGGGTCACGTTCCAGGCATCGACGGCCGGCGCCCTGCTGGTTGCGTTCTGGTTCGCGTGGAAGGGATATATCCGGCCGGGCGACATCGTG
>JAJFLJ010000122.1 GCA_021772755.1 Candidatus Sumerlaeota bacterium | reverse complement strand
GCATTGTCGTAACACGACTTCCATCGGGGTAACGGAAACCTCACCATGATCGCGACTTCCGGGGGTCCTGGCCGACGAACCGGCCCGTCTCCACCGAGACCTGCGCCTGTCCGTTCTTCCCCCCCGTCAGTTCCTTCACCTCCACGATCCACCACTGGTTGTTGCCCTGGACGGTGTGGCGCTGGCCGGGCCGCGTGACGATCCGGTCCAGTGTTCCGCTGTGGGCCACCTGGATCTCCGCCGCGTCGTCGGTCACGCTCGTGGGGTCGTTCGCGAACATCGTCGCGAAGGTGAACCGCGCGCCCTGGAAGTCGAAGGACTCGGAGAACCCCACGCGCCGCGTCGTTCGCGTCGCATCCGGCTCCTTCGTTTCGCCCACGACCACATTCTTGTCGGATCGCGGAACGCCGGGAACGAACGCGTCCTCGGGCCGGCGAATGGTGGGATAGGTGTAGAGGTCCGCTTCGATACGCTCCTCGAGCACCGTGACGAGCCGCAACTCGTGCGCTCCGATGCGCAGGCTTTCCTCTTCCCGAAGGATCGCGTCGCGCCTTCCCCCGGCGGACGACATCGATACCAGCGCGCGCCAGCCGCCCTCGCGGTCCTCCAGCGTGTCCGTGCGGATGACGAGCATCCCCTCTTCCAGCGCGGAGCCGCTCTGGATGACGATCTCGCGCGCCTCGACCGCTTCGCTCCACGCCTCCGACGGGCGCGAAACGCGCACCTGGGCCTGCCCGTCGCCGGGGCGCTCGCCATCGTAGACGTTCTCCGCGGAGACGATCATGTCTCCCGAAGCGACGCTGCCGAATTCGATCACCGCGACGTTCCGCAGAACGCCGTCCATCATCAGCGTGATCTCCGCCCGCTCGTCGTCGGTCTTGCCGGGATCGTTCGGCCGGACGCGGTCGAGCGAAACGAATCCGCCCTCGAAGAAGAGATGCTCGCCCTCCCTCAGCTCCATGAGCGAGCTCGGGTCGATCCGGCCGCTGACCTCCTTGAGCTTCGGCATCCAGTACAGCGAAAGCAGAGCGCCTTCGCGCCCGGTGCGCTCCGTCAGCATCAGCAGCAGATCGCGGTGCATCCTCCACTCTCCGGGAGCGGCCGACTCGCGCATCGCGTTGCCGGACCCGTCCGCGCCGACCGTGTAGGAGTAGACCCCGTCTTCGTCGCGGTCGCCCAGCACGACGCGCTGGCCGTGAAAGACCACCGAGTCGCCGGAATCGATGGCGATCTTCGCGCTCGGGAGGTCCGGCAGAACGTCGGTGTCGGTCTGAGTCCGGGGCGATTTGCCCCCGCACCCCGCCATCAGCGCGAGCACCATGACCAGTGCCGCCGTGTTGAATCTGTCGAAGATCATCGTGGTCAACTCCCCGGCCATCGAATGGATCGCGCTCCCGGCCAAAAGGGATTGTTCCCCCCCGCCCCCCGTGGCACAAGCCCTAGACCCTGCTGCGAGGACGCTTTCCCAGCCCATGTGGCCACTACACGCGCGAACAAAAGACGAATACATCCAGCTCATCGAGAACCATCTCGAGCGCGGCGAAACGCGCCCCCTGGAGGACGCCCTCTCCCAGGCCTTCGACGACTACGACGGCGAGGAGGACTTCGCCGCCTGGCTCGCCGGCGTGGCCCACAGCAGCGAGTGCCCCGCTTCCGGCACCATGCTGGCCCGGTTTCTCGAGCGCTATCCCCAGTCCTGGCACCCCATCCAGGTGGACTGGGCGGAAACCCTCTTGCGGGAGGGGCGCGTCGACGAGGGCTCCAACGAGGCTCGCGCCTACCTGCACCGACTTCAGCAGACCGGGCTCTCCCAGCAGGTCCGCGAGAGCGAGATGATTCGCTACGGCGTTTGCCGCGCGTTCCTGATTCTCTCGGCCGTCTACACCGAAATCGCCGCGCGAACCTACAGCGCCCGCATCCTGGAGTACTGTCTGGTGCTGGACCTCGACGGCTACTGGCAGCGCCGCCTCTCGATGGAGTACCAGCGTCTGAAGGAGGAGCTCCGCGACCCGAAGCTGGCCGCCGCCGACGCGAAGTGGGAACGCTTCTTCCGGAGCGGCGAGGGCGCCGAGGACCTTCTCGTCGCGTGCCGCGCCAGGAACTTCAAGCTTCTGGCGCGCCGGATCGAAGTCGTCGCCGGCAATTTCCAGGAGAACCCCGCCTACCGCCCCGGCGACGAAGAACTCTTTCAGCTTCTCTACCAGACCGACAAGGGCGCATTCGTCCTCTACTGAACCGGCCCGCTTGAAGACCATCACCCCCCAACCCGTCGCGCTGGCCTTTGGGTCGAATCTCGGCGACCGCCGCAGGATGATCGACGACGCCGTGCGGCTGCTCGATTCCGTCCCCGGCCTGGAGCTGACGGCCTTCTCCCGACTGTACGAAACGCCTCCGTGGGGCGACACCGGGCAGCCCGATTTCCTCAATTCCGCGGCGTTCGGCTTCACGACGCTCGATCCCGACGCGATTCTGCGGGAAACGATGCGGGTGGAGGGGACGCTCGGCAAACGCGTCGTGCGCCAGTGGGGTCCGCGCTGCATCGACATCGATCTGCTTCACGTCGGCGACCGGCCCTTCGTGTCCGACACCGCCGAGATTCCCCATCCCCGCGTCCGCGACCGGCCGTTCGTGTATCTTCCCCTCGCCGATCTGCCGATTCCGTCCGCGTGGAAGGCGCTCTTCGCGCCTTCGCCGGAGGGCGCCGCCATCGAGCACACCGCGACTGTCGCCGATGGGGGAGAGCGGTGGCCTTCGCGGATCGCGCCGCGACGGGTCGAACTCGTGACGAACTCCGCCGAAGAAACGGAGGCGGTGGGATTCGCCCTGGGCGGCGCGGCGGTGGCGCGCGACGTCTTCGCACTGGACGGTCCTCTCGGCGCGGGCAAGACGGCGTTCGTGCACGGGCTCGCGCGCGGCCTGGCGATCGGCGGCCCGATCCCAAGCCCCTCCTACACGCTCTGCCGGGACTACGCGGCGGGCCGTCTTCCCTTTCAGCACTGGGACTTCTACCGCCTCGAATCGGAGGACGATCTGGAATCCACGGGGTTCCTGGAGAAGGCCTGCGCACCGGCGGTCATCGCCATCGAGTGGGCCGGCCGCTTTCCCGACGACCTGCCCCGCCCAACCATCGGAATCCGCATCGAGCGCGGCGACGCGGCCGACCGCCGAATACTGCACCTCGACATTCCCCCAGGCGGGTTCCACCTTCGGGCAGCTTTTGGACAGGTCCTGTTCGCATGATCGTTCTCGGAATCGAAACCTGTTCGCCCTCTGGCGGAGCCGCGCTCTTCGACGGCGACCGCATTCTCGCGTCGCAGTCCGTGCAGTCTTCCCGCGCCCACAGCCGCCTGATCCTGCCGGCCGTGCAGCGCATGCTGGAGGAGTTCGACATTCGTCCGGCGGACCTGGGGGCGGTCGCCGTGTCCCGGGGACCGGGGTCGTTCACGGGCGTTCGGGTCGGGCTGACGCTGGGCAAGTCGATCTGCGAAACCGGCGCGCCACCCCTGGTTCTCGTCTCGACGCTTCATGCGCTGGCCTGCCGCGCCTATGGCGGCGAGGACGTCGCGTGCGTGGTGCCCCTGCTGAACGCGCGACGGGGCGAAGTCTACGGCGCGGTCTATCGCGTCGAGAGCGGACAGGTGGGGGAGCGGATATCCGAGGACTTCGTCTGCCCGCCCGGGGACCTCGCGGATCGCGTCGCGGGCCGCTGCCTTGTTGTCGGCGAAGGCGCGCGGGAATGGCGGAGCGAACTCGCGGAGCATCTGCCCGCTGGATACGTCGAAGCCCGGCCCGGCCGGTTCGATCCCTCGGCGGAAGAGGTCGCGGTCCTGGGCCACCGTCTTGCAGAGGCCGGCGAATTCGCCGGCCCCGCCACGGCGGAGCCCGTCTATTTGCGGGGCGCATCCGTCTCCACGCCGAAACGAACGCCCCGATAGCGGTTCGCGCGGGACGAAGAACCGCCCCGCCAGCGAGTTCCGCGCGAGTTCTTCGCGAATTTCGGCTTGGCTCCAAGTGAAGCGCGGGCCAGTGTGCGTTGCGGCACACGGAGGGGACGCACGCCGCTGTTCCGGACCCCGCAGGTTGACGGCCCGGGGATTCGGGTCCAGAATCCTTCGAAGAACCATACTGGGTGGACTGCGCCCGGCGGAGCGAACGGCGTTATGGATCGTTGGGGTACGATGGAACGGAGACTCTTCAGCACCGGCGAGGAGGGCGGGGGCGACGAGCCGGCCTCTCCCGAAGAGGAGAAGTATCTCTCGCAGCTGGCGAGTTCGGTTCTGGGCAAGAAGCCCTTCCCCTACAAGCAGCGCGTTCGCGGCGCCGAGCGCGACCCGGTGACCCCCAGCCCGTCTTCGGAAACCGTCCGCAAACCCTCCGGCGAAGTTCCCGCTCCCGCTCCGCCCTCGGCCCGCCAGACCCCCACGCCCCGCCCGATGGCAACGCCCCGGCCCGTCGCGGGGTCCCGCCCCGGGACAGGTGGCACCTTCGCCGCCGGCACGATCCTGCTCTTCGACGACGCCAGCATCGGCATCTACAAGGACGAACGCCCCGACAAGGAGTACGAGGTCGTCCTCATGCTCCTTCCCGACGGGGCCGTCGTCTCCCAGGGCGTGTCGCTCATCCACTACGAGGTTCGTTCCATCGGTCTTCTGCCGCCGGATTTTCTTCTCAGGCTCCAGCGCCGCAAGACCTGGGACCGCGACGAAATCGTGTTCCATCTTACGACGTACGACTATTGCCGGCACATCCCGCAGCCTGCCACCGGCGATATCGGCGAGCAGCGCGCCAGCGGCGAGTCGAGTCTCAGCGGCGTCGTCCGCAAGCTGCCCTCCAACCAGGAGGAGCCCAAGCGCATGACCACCGGCCGCCAGTTCACCATCAACTTCGGCCAGCAGGAATGGAGCGCCGTCTACTGGGGCGAGGACGACCTGGGCACGGTCATCGTGCACTGCACCAACGAGTCCTGGGCGCTGATGCACATGGACCTTCGCCGCTTCAAGGACAGCCTGGTTCTGGGCGACCTCGTCCCCGCCGCCACGCTCCAGAAGATCCGTGCCGACATCGGACACTGACGCGCCCGGCCACGGGTTCCACGACCACGCCATCCGCATCTGCTACCGCGATACGGACCAGATGGGCATGGTCTACTACGGCAACTACTTCACCTTCATGGAAATCGGCCGCGTCGAGCTGTTGCGCGCCCGCGGATGGAGCTATCGCGGCATGGAGGAGACCGGCATCCGCATTCCCGTCATCCACGCCGCCTGCGACTACCGGAGCCCCGCGCTCTACGACGATGTGATCCGCGTCCGCACGCACCTGACCCGTCTCACGCGCGTGCGGCTGGAATTCGCCTACGAGATGTTCTGCGACGAACGGGGCGAGACGCTCGCGACCGGCGGCACGAAGCACGTCTTCGTCGACGCGTCCAACGCGGTGACCCGTATCGGGCGCGACGTGATGGACCGGATCGCCGGTCAGGACTGACGCGGAGGAGTCTTCGCCGGCGGGGGGGCGGCGCCCTTCGGCTTGTTCCTGTCCTGAAACCTCTTCCTCAGCGTATCGAGCTTCTTCTCGTTCAGCAGCGCGTCGTCCTCCAGGTTCGGCGACGCCAGCTTCGCGTGCCCCGCCTTGTACGTTTCCTTCATCTTCAGGCGGAGCTGGCACTGGGGGAGCGTGCTCGTCTTGTTCGTGTCGCGGGGCGGATGGGATTCGAGCTGCGCCTTCACGTTCTTGACCAGGCGCTGCGGATCGAAGGGCTTGGTGAGGTAGAGGCTGGCGCCGAGCTTGTAGCCGTGGCGGATCTCGCCGTGGCTGTTCTTGGCGGAAAGGATGATGACCGGCAGCTGCTTGGTGACGGGGTTGCGCTGCAGCATCTCGACGAGCTGGAAGCCCGTGATGCGCGGCATCATGACGTCGAGGATCAGCAGGTCCGGCTCGAACAGTTCGATCAGTTCGTAGACTTCCATCGCGTTCGACAGCGACATCACGTCGAACTCGTCCGCAAGGGCCAGTCGAATGACCTCAAGCGTGTCCTCGTTGTCGTCGACGGCGAGAATCCGAGCGCGCTGGCTCATAATCCCATGTGTCCTTTCGGAAACCATGTCGGGGGGCGGGTGTGAGTCACCCAACGGGCCGATCCTGGTTGCCGTCCCGCAGGAAAGTCAACCGGTGTCGGCCACCCCCGGGCCGCCACGATTCCCGCCTCCCGGCCCCGGCCTCGCTGCCCCGCCCCGAACTGGCAAAGCCCTCCCGCCCGAAGCCCCAGCGCCCTAGCCCCCGAGTCCCCCGAAGCGTTGCATCGTTGGACTGCTCGAAGCGCGGGAAAAAGAGTTGCAATGAGGCGGGGCCACGGTGCTGCCTTCTCAGCACTTCGCTCGGAGGTCAGTCATGCTGATAGTAAAACTGAGCGTCGGGGAAACACTCCCACAGCGGGGAGATAACCACGGTCGCCCCCAAACCCCATCGCCGGGAAAAGCGACGATAGACTGCAAAGGTCCGTGGGAATGCCGGAGAGGGCTGAGAAGCCTATAGACCGGGCAAGAGCCATAGATCCCGATGATCACATTCGCAGAAAAGCGGCCCGAGGCGATTCGGGCCGCCACTTTGCGCCCGATTCTAAGCTGAACCACTGCTGAGCGTTGGCCGCCATTCGTTGATCGTCCAAAGGCCCGTGCTCCCCTGTCCCTTCCCTCTACATCTCCGCCCCCGAACCCATCCCCCCCAAATTGCTTCTCCGCGCCTCCGCGTCTTAGCGCGTGACAATATTCAGTATCGGTCGTTTGTCCTCAGTTGTCGTTCGCGTCGGTCCGGCCACGCGATTCTCGTCAGACGGTGACGTGCCCCAGCGCCCAGAGCAGGAGAACGACGGCGCCGACAGCGATGCGGTACCAACCGAACGGCTCCATCCCCACTCGTTTCAGGACTTTGAGGAACCACGCCACCGCAAGCCATCCGGAGACGAAGGAGACGGCGAGCCCCACGGCCCCGGGCACCAGCATGTCCCCCTCCAGCGCGGCGCGATCCTTCCAGAGACTGTAGAGCGTCGCCGCCCCCAGCGTCGGAAGGGCCAGCAGGAAGGAGAAGTCCGCCGCCGCCGCGTTCGAGAAGCCGCGCAGTTGCGCGCCGACGATCGTCGACATCGACCGCGACATTCCCGGCCAGAGCGCGAAGCACTGCGCGACGCCCACCGCGAAGGCGTCCAGGGGCCCCACGCGATCGACGGATTCGAGCTTCGCGGGGCGGCGTTTCATGGCCCGCTCGATCGTGATCATCGCGATGCCTCCGACCACCAGTGCCAGCGACACCGTAAGCGGGTTGAAGAAGACGCGCTCGATCATGTCGTCGAAGAGCAGGCCCACGACGGCCGCCGGCAGAAAGGCGATGAACAGGTTGACCGCCAGCCGCCGCCCGCCCTCGTCGCCCTTGGTGACGCCGCCCAGCATCTGTGCGATGCGCGCGCGGTAGTGGATCGCCACCGCGAGCGTCGCTCCGAGCTGGATCGTGATGAGGTACGTGTCGACGCTGTCGGCGAGTCCCAGCAGCGACTTGGCGAGAATCAGATGGCCGGTGGAGGAGACGGGAATGAACTCCGTCAGTCCCTCCACGATGCCCAGGATGATGGCGTCGAGAATCGTCACGAATCAGAATCCCAGCCGGACCAGCAGCAGGGTCCAGAGACTCGCGACGCCGTCGCGCCAGCGGACCTTCTTTCCCTCCGACCGTCCGCGGGGAAAGTACGAGATGGGAATCTCGGCGATCCGGTAGCCCCTGCCGATGAGCTTCGCTGTCAGCTCCACCGTGAAGGCGAACTCGTTGTTTCGGATCCTCATTCCCGCCAGGCAGCGCCGCCGAAAGACCTGGTAGCAGGTCTCCACGTCCGTCAGGCGGTTCTCGCCGAGTTCGCGGTGGAAGAGGACTTCGAGCCAGAAGTTCACCGCCATGTTTCCCCAGTACTGCAGGAACGTCATCTTCGGCCGGCCGCGCAGGAAGCGCGATCCGAACACGACGTCCGCCTCGCCCGACACGATGGGCTCGATCAGCGCCGGATAGTCGTTCGGGTCCAGTTCCAGGTCGGCGTCCTGGAAGATGATCAGGTCGCCCTTCGCCGCCTTCAGGCCCACCTTCAGCGCGTTGCCGCGCCCCCGCCGCGTCTTCTGATAGATCACGCGCGTGCCGGGGATGCTTTCCTGCCCCCGCAGAATCTCCCGCGTTCCGTCCTCCGAAGCGCCGTCGATGACGATGATCTCCTTGGGCACGGGCACGCGGCGCACCTTCTCCAGAAGGAGCTCGACCGTGCGCGCTTCGTTGTAGACGGGAACGATGACCGAGATGTTCACGGGCTGGGGGGTGCTCCGGAGGTGGGGGCACTTACCCGGTAGAGCGTGCGCGGGGGCAAGACCGGAAGACGGTCGGCTGCGGCGAGCATCTCTTC